>NZ_JABXKM010000103.1 GCF_017115025.1 Nostoc sp. NOS(2021)
CCCCACTCCCCATTACCCCTTATTCCCAGAGGGGGCCCCACCTTCCCCACTCCCTCTGCTTTTTTGGTCATTTGTTAGTCTCATTACTGACTATTGACTGTTGATTATTGTCTTCTGGAGTCAGGGATTCAGATGTAAGTCGTGGATTAAGTGTATAAAGAAGACCAGCAGATGCACCAACTAATAATAAAATATAGGTCAGAACAAGAGGTATGTATGTATTTCTTTTGTTATCTGAATTCTTATGAGCATTATTGGAGTCTTGGGGGACTACATTGCTTATAAGAGCATGTGATAAAGCATTTCCATCCAGCCCTAAAGCATCTCCATAGCGACGGATGAATCCTTGAAGAAAAATAGGCTCAGGCAATTCTTCAAATCGTTCTTCTTCTAAAGCTTGCAAAATACCTGCTCGAATCAGTGTTTGAGAGGCTATTTCTTCTATGGGGATGGATTTTTCTTGTCTTACTTGTCGTAAGTGTGTGGTTATTTCCTTTAGCTGCTCTACTTGAGCTTTGTTTAAGAGCGTCACAGTCTTTTCCTGTATGGGCTAATTCTACTATTCATTGAGAAGACTTCAATGTGCATACGTAAATTTACTGAATATTTGATTTTAGGATAAACTTTTTTGATAATGGCTTAATCCTGCATTTTAAAATGCTAAGGCAGATTCAGGTAAGTATATTTTTTGTTTTAATATATACCTTGACAATTAAAAATTCTGGTATGAGAAATAACAATCTGCGATTTATAATACAAGTATTTTTTCAACGGCTACTTTGGGCTGGGATGATTGCAGCGTTCCCGCTTCTCCTGTCGGAGACGCTACGCGAACGAGTTGCCGCAGGCATCGCTTACGGTGTTGGCAAAGTTACTTACGTCAAAAATCTTGATCAAAATTCTATTACGATATATCGCGATATATCAAAATGTTCTATAGTAGAGAAAGTTGATTTGAGATTCATTTATGTTTAGACACTTTCGGTCACGCTTTGGGGCACCTGCATGGGCAGGAGTTAGCGAAGATGATTTCTTGCTTGTCAGGTCTTGGTTTGGGCATGGCGAGCATCATGGTAGACATCATGGTAGACCTCATGACAAACACTTTGGCAATGAAATGTTTGGTCGTGGTTGGGGAGATGAACATCGGACTCGTCGGGGTGACATCAAGTTCATCCTGCTGGAATTGTTATCCGAGCATCCTAGTCATGGTTACGACCTGATTAAAGAGATGGAAACTCGTTACGGTGGTTTCCGTCGCCTTAGTCCTGGCTCAGTGTATCCAACACTCCAATTGCTGGAGGAAGGTGGTTATCTCAAGAGCGCACAGGAAGGTGGCAAGCGGATTTACACAATTACGGATGAGGGTAGACAATTATTGGCAGAACGTTCCCAACAGGAAACTTCAGACTCTCCTTTGGATACCTTCAAAAGTTTCGTGACAGGTAAGCCCCAAGAGTTTATTAAGTTGCGGAATGCCGCAACAGAATTAGCTGCTGTTGTGATGCAGGTTGCTCGCAGTGGCAATATGGAGCGAATAAATCGGGTGCGTGAGCTTTTAGAGCAAGTTAAACGGGAAATTTACGCGATTCTGGCTGAAAAATAAGTAGAGGCTCGTAGTAAGCACTTTAGTCCTTATTTTCTCAGCACTAAAGTCCTTACTACAAACCCTCATAAACGAATGGCACTAAGAAAAGCCCAAAGGCTTGTGTAACCTCGTTCCCAGTCTCAAGACTGGGAATGTATTCCCAGAGGCTCTGCCTCTGGTCAAGAAACAGGAGGCGGAGCCTCCCAGAGTGGGTTCCCAGCCTCCAGGCTGGGAACCAGTCAGGGTAAGGGCTGTATCATAACTTAGTGCCATTCCCCTCATAAACTAATACTTTGCCTACGCTGTTAATCGGATTAGCGTTCGCTGTCCAGCATCTTCATTTGATCTTCGCCGTAACGAGTGCCTGCGATCGCTGATGCGGGAATTGCTGCTTCGATGCGGGTTAATTCCTCTGGGGATAGGCTCACATCCAGAGCCGCCAAGGATTCGGAAAGTTGGGTGCGTTTGCGTGCGCCGATGACCGGCACAATGTTTCTGCCTTTTGCAAGTACCCAGGCAATAGCCAACTGCGAAGCAAGAACTCCTTTCTCTGCGGCAATTTGCTTTAGTTCTTCGATTAGGCGTTGGTTCTGGGCAAGGTTTTCTTTGCTGAAGCGTGGTAAGTAGGCACGGAAGTCTCCTTGTGTGGCTGGAGTTGATCCACTCAGCAGTCCTCGTGACAAGACACCATAAGCAGTCACGCCAATACCAAATTCTTCCAGTACAGGAAAAATCTCGCTCTCAGGACTACGGCTAATCAGGGAGTACTCGATTTGCAGGTCACTGATGGGGTAGATGGCGTGGGCGCGGCGGATAGTGTCCGCTCCCACCTCCGATAGCCCGATATATCGGATGTAGCCTTGCTCGACTAGCTCGGCGATCGCTCCGATGGTGTCTTCAATGGGAACTTGCGGGTCTAGTCGAGCGGGGCGGTAGATGTCAATGTGGTCTACTCCCAATCGGTTAAGACTATAAGCGACAAAGTTTTTCACCGAAGACGGACGGGCATCTATACCAATCCATCCGCCATCGGGAGTACGTAAAGCACCGAATTTCACAGAAACCAGTGCTTTGTCTCGACGATCCTTGATTGCCCGACCAATTAACATCTCATTATGCCCACTGGCATAGAAATCGCCAGTATCCAATAATGTAATTCCGTGGTCGAGAGCTGCGTGGATAGTTGCAATGCTTTCGTTTTCGTCTGCTGCACCATATATGCCGGACATGCCCATACATCCGATAGCTAGGGGGAAAACAGTTAGACCTGTGGAACCAAGTTGGCGAGGTTGAATTTTATTTTGGGTAGTCATTTTGAATTTTCAGTTGTTTTACAACCCCCTTCGGGGCGAGAGTAGGGAGTAGGGAACAGAAGAGAAAACTAGAGATAGAAAACTTGGTTTTAAACCTCGCCCCATGTTAAGCGAAAAAATTCCTATTTTCCAAGGTAGGTTGAAACCCCGATGCCAATGTAGGGTAAGGGAAATACACTAAATGCTCAAAAATAGCCCAAACCCAGATATATCAATAAACCAAGCAAAACGATGTCAAACTCTCTCTGGATATAGATTTGAGGCTTTTTTCTGGGTGTTTTTTGTCTAAGTCCCAATGCCCAATGCCCAATGCCCAATGCCCTCAAAAATTAGAAGCGATCGCACTTAAATCTGGTTCAATCAGTGAGTTTAGCAATGTCCACAACTGTAAATCAGTAAAATCTGGAATTGCCATAAATGCGCCGACTGACTGCAAAACTTGGGGATCGTGGGTGGAGGCGATGCCAATAGTGCGGATATCTGCGCCCACCGCAGAACGAATACCAGAGGGAGAGTCTTCTAAGGCGATCGCTTCCTCTGGTGTAATCCCCAACTTATTCAGGGCAACTTGATAGGGTGCAGGGTCGGGTTTACCTGCAATACAATCATCCGCTAAAACAATTGTATGGAAAGCTTCTTTTATTCCCAAAACCTCTAGCATAAATTCTGCATTTAATCTAGGGGCATTAGTTACTAATGCACGTTTTAACTGATGTGTCTCTGTCCATTCTAGTAGTTCAGAAAATCCACTCAGCGGTTTGAGATGCGAGGCGAGTTGGCGGAAAAGCGCCTCTTTTTCGTCGGCAAATTTTTGCCCTTCTGCTGCTGATAATTGTGGCAGAATGTCCTTAACAATTTCTGGATTTAGCCCCCCACTAATTCGGGATTTATAAAATGTTTCGTCAATTTCTATGCTGTAATTTAACAGCATTTCCTGCCAAGCTCGGTAGTGTATGGGGTCAGTGTTGACAATAGTGCCGTCTAGGTCAAAGAGAATTGCAGCCAGCATGATTTTTTGGTAAAATGTAAATAATTGTTAACTTAATTTAAATAGTTTACATTTTTTTTGTCCTTAGTAATTGTTCCTTTGTCAATAGAGGGCAAATAGTCGCAAATTAATCTGCTAAATCCTAAAACCTATATTGGATAGGGCATATAAGGGCAGACAGGTAGAGCATCTCAATAGACTGGCGTATAATTGATAACCTTCTATGTAAGCAAATGCTAGCCGCTACAAACTTTTTTCGCGTTGATGATTTACTAGTGCAGATTTACAACTCTGAAGTCGAAATGGCCCAAGATGTTGCCGAAATCGTGCAAAAGCATTTACAGCAAGTTCTCAAGCAACAGGATACAGCCGCTGTATTGTTAGCAACAGGTAACTCCCAACTCAAATTTCTGGATGCTTTGATTGCATTGGGTGGTGTAGATTGGTCACGAATTATTCTGTTCCATCTAGATGAATATTTGGGAATTACTGCTGACCATTCTGCCAGTTTCCGGCGCTATATGCGAGAACGTGTAGAGAAGCGGGTTGCTCCTAAGCAATTTCACTATATAGAAGGTAATACATTGCAACCAGTAGCAGAGTGCGATCGCTACACTAAACTACTGCAAGCACAACCAATTGACTTATGCTGTCTTGGTGTTGGCGAAAATGGACATTTGGCTTTTAACGATCCAGCAGTAGCAAATTTTCAAGATCCTTACAGTGTGAAACTGGTGAAACTGGATACAGTGAACCGTCAGCAACAAGTAAGCACTGGTCATTTTCCGAATCTAGAAACTGTCCCACAATATGCTTTTACTGTCAGCATTGCGACGA
Source organism: Nostoc sp. NOS(2021) (assembly GCF_017115025.1). Classification (GTDB taxonomy): domain Bacteria; phylum Cyanobacteriota; class Cyanobacteriia; order Cyanobacteriales; family Nostocaceae; genus Nostoc. The sequence goes on from NZ_JABXKM010000103.1 coordinate 4,727, forward strand.
TTTGTTCGGCTAAAAAAATTATCTGTCTTGCTCCAGAAAAACGTAAAGCGAATGTGGTAAAAGAGATGTTACAAGGAGCTATAAGTACAGACTGTCCGGCTTCTATTCTCCGTCAACAATCCCAAGCAACGTTATTTTTAGACGTAAATTCTGCTAGTTTGCTTTCTTGAACTTATCTCTGAATTCTCAGAGGATGTTTTAAAAGTCTTTGGTGATGTATCAAACATCAAGCTCGTGGAATTCACTATAACTTTTTGTCAACTGTTCCTAAATAAATTTAGGATGTTATTGAAAAGCAACCCTTTACATGATCAGAAAACCCCTTTAGTTGTGCCTTCAGCAATACGTTCAGCAATATAAAGGTCGGATGTAAAACCAGGGACGAAAACTCCATCTTCCCGAATAACGTCCCAGAACCTACAAGGATCTTCGCCGGAACCGCTCAACTTGGCATCTCGAAGATTAACTCTGATGAAACGAGTACAGGTCAAATCGCATATTCTGGTATTAATTCCTCCCAAATCGCAGTCAAAAAACCGAGTACTTTCCAAGTCACAATTCTCGATAAGAGCATCCCTGAAGTTACAGTAGATGAATTCAGCTTTCAAATTGCAATCCCACAACTTAATACTACTCAAGTTGACATAACAAAATTGAGCGCCATGCAGATTGATCCCTTGCAGTTCAACCCCACTCAAGTCAGCGTATTCTAAAAGGATCTGCTGGAAATCTCGTTCCCCAGCAGCATAACGTCTGAGAAATTCTTCTACAGTAACTCTCTCTCTTTCCATACCCAACTCCCACATCAAGTAACACATATTGCCCCATGCCCAATTCAAGCGATCGCACAATCAGTAAGATATAATCCTAGAAAACACATACTGTTAACAGTATCGAATGCTGCCACCAACAGAAAGTGCATCCCCCTCCTACCAGCAATCAAAAAAAACCCCAAGACCTTTTCTTAGTATGCGGACTCCAAAGTTTAGGGCAACATTGTGTTGCAGTCCTAAAAGAGTACGATGTTAAAGTCAGCGCTATTGACGATGTGCAGCCCGAACATTGGGAAGTCCCAGAAGTACCTAGCTTACTAGAAAAGTTAATCATCGGAGACTGCCGCCAGCCAAGTGTTCTAGAGCAGGCAGATATCAGCCAGTGTCGTTCAATACTTTTAGTGACCAGAAATGAGCGGATAAATATAGAAGCTGCCTTTGCAGCACGGCGACTTAATCCGCACGTTCGCCTGATTGTACGTTCTGACAAACAAAATTTCAACAAACTCTTGTGGGAGAATCTCGGCAATTTTGTTGCCTTTGAGCCTACTCATCTCTCAGCTCATGCCTTCGCTCTGACAGCCCTCGGCTCTGAAGCTATTGGATATTTCACCTTAGAAGGGGAACTATTGCAAGTGATAAAGCACCAGGTACAAGCGAAGGATAGCTGGTGTAATGGCAAGCCAGTACATAGACTCAATCTCACAACTCGCCGCATCTTGAGTCACAGACCTGTTTCATCTAACCCACCAAAAGAATTGTTTGGCTGGGACCCAGAAGCAGAAGTGCAGGTAGGAGACACACTAGTTTACATTGATGTTGCATACGATTTGGCTTTCTCTGAGCAACACCGGAAATCTCATCGCCAAAGGTGGCAGTGGCAACAGTTTATCCAAGGCATCACAGCGAAAAATCTCAAGGATAAAATAGCACAATTTTGGCAATCTTACTACCAAAGCCAAAATCAAATCCGGCGAATTGCGACAATCTATGCCATTACTGTATTTATTCTCTGGTTCGTTGGAATAGTTCTTTATCGCTTATATTATCCTCACATCTCCCTCGAAGAAGCTTTCTATGCAACAGGAGTCTTGCTGTTGGGAGGATACGGAGATTTATTTGGCAGCGTTGAGTTTACATCGCAACCACAACCCTCAGACCAGATGCCTTGGTGGTTGCGGTTCTTTAGCCTGGGACTGACATTAACAGGTCAAGCTTTCGTGGGAGTATTATATGCACTGCTGACTGATGCCCTTGTCACTTCCAGATTCCAGTTTTTCAATTCCCGTCCTCCCATGCCACAACGCAACCATGTGGTGATTATTGGCTTAAATCGCTTGGGACAGAGAGTGGCTGCTCTTTTGCAAGAACTCAATCAGCCGTTAGTAGGAATTCATCCTACCACTCTTGACCAAGGGACTTTACCCGATATGCCCCTTATCGTTGGCAATGCTAGCGAAGCACTGACTAAGGTGAATCTCTCCCATGCCAAAAGCATCGTTTTAGTTGGGGACGATAACATGGAAAATCTGGAAATTGGTTTGATGGCTCATGCAATGAACCCCGCCACTAGCTTAATTATCCGCTCTCAAGACCGCCAATTTAGTGATAATGTCGCCCCTTTGTTTCCCTATGCTCAAGTTCTGTGTGGCGCGGCTTTGTCGGCGGAAGTCTTTGCTTGTGCCGCATTCGGAGAAAATGTTCTGAGCTTGTTTCACTTGAGCGAGCAAATAGTCATGGTGACAGAATACAAGATTGAAGATGGCGATACCCTCAATGGGTTGCTCCTATCTGAAATAGCCTATGGCTACAGTGTTGTGCCGATTCTCTACCAGAAATATCAGCGAGACAATTACTCCTTAATGCCCTGGTATGATGTTAAGCTTTATGCTGGCGATCGCTTGATTGTTTTAGCCACAAGCAGTAGTTTGCAGCGAATTGAATGGGGTGAAATGTTGCCTCGCCTTTGGCAGGTGCAGATTGAAAAAGCTCTAACTACAAATGCTATTATGTATGGCGCTGAAGAAATAGTCTTGATTACGGGATGTAGTTCCACTACCGCTAGGCAATGGATGAATAATTTGCCTATAGTGTTGCCAATATCACTTTATAAACATCAAGCTCAACGTCTCGTGCGCGAGTTAACAAAAGTACAAGTTTTGGCAAATGTAATCTTTATTGGGCAACCATCGAATAGCTAAATTAGCTTAAGCCAAGACTTGAAAAATATATTATATAGATAAATAGATAGCGGTTTTCAATTGCATGGAATACAGACCATTGATAGGCAGACAGCAAGGCTGTGCCTCTACAGTGTGTTGTATCCACAGGAGAACCGCTATATTGTGCCCTACGTGTGTGGTCTATTCAATTGAAAACCTCTGTAATAGCCAGAGACTCTTAGGGACTGACAAATAAAAAAACATCCCAAACTTTCTTGTGGGATGGGTGTCCGCATCCCTCCCATTTTCAGGGCGGGCTTTCCTGCCCACCCCACAAGATGGATAATTTATTTCTTGTCAGTCCCTTAAGGAGGTAATGTCTCAAAGCCTCTTCTGGACTAGCTTTGTCCTGAAGTTGACACTCTAGGAGGGCTGTACACCTCCTAGAGTGTGGTGAATATTATCTAGGACGAGAACCTGTTACTTCATTAGGATCGCTATAAGCCCGGACTTTATCACGATTACGAGCCAGACCTGCTAAACCAGCTAGACCAAGCAAACCTAGCCAACCCCAATCGAAACCGCGATCGCTAGTTCTTTGGGAAGTTGCGATGCCTGTATTCCTGTTAGTACCTGTAGAATCAGTGCCTGTAGTTCCACTGCCTGTAGAATCGGTACCTGTAGTTCCAGTGCCTGTAGAATCAGTACCTGTAGTTCCAGTACCTGTAGTTCCACTGCCTGTAGAATCAGTACCTGTAGTTCCAGTGCCTGTAGAATCAGTACCTGTAGTTCCACCGCCTGTAGTTCCACTGCCTGTACCACTTGTAGTTCCAGTACCTGTACCGCTACCTGTAGTTCCAGTGCCTGTAGTGCCAGTGCCTGTACCACTACCTGTTGTACCACTACCTGTAGTGCCAGTGCCTGTACCACTACCTGTAGTGCCAGTACCTGTACCACTACCTGTAGTGCCAGTACCTGTACCAGTACCTGTAGTTCCAGTACCTGTAGTTCCAGTGCCTGTAGTGCCAGTACCTATACCGCTACCTGTAGTTCCAGTGCCTGTAGTTCCAGTGCCTGTACCATTACCTGTAGTTCCAGTACCTGTACCGCTACCTGTACCTGTACCTGTACCTGTACCTGAACCTGAACTAGTGCCACCACTGGAGCCTCCGCTGCCGGAACCTCCGCTTTGGGCAGAAACAGAAGGAGGTAATGACAGAGAAGTGAAACTGATGGCAAAGAGAGTAGCCAAAACAGCTTTAGATAAATCAATAGGCTTCATGGTTATGGTTCCTTTTATGTTCTAGATTTGTGTGGGTGATTGATTTTCAAAATCGATATTGTCTACTCAATCCACTGCTAAATTAGGTAAATTTTGACAAGGCAGATTCAGGAGTCTTTCAGCTACTTTCTTTTGGAAAAATTGAAAGCATTTAAAGCTGCCACAACAACTGACTATTTGTCAGAGTCAAACTAATTCATGATTAGGAACCCACGACCAAAGTCGCTTGTTGACAACAAACAAGGAATAATAATATTTATTTATCATAAAAAATTACATCCACTTGTCTCCTAATTTTTAATTACTGATTAATGCTGAATTATCTTGTAACTCTTCTTAAGAATAGCTGCTAGTTTTTTGCCGGACTTCTACCATAAGAGTAAAACAACTTATATCGCAGGAATTAATTTGGCATTAAAGTTAGTCTATAAGCCTGAGGGTAATGAGACACTTAGATGCGTTAACTAAGTAGGCAAGAATTAATCAAACTATGTTACGCAATCAATAATAATGTAGAATTAATTAAATGGGAGCGTAATCAGGGGTAAAACCATCTCTAGGAGACGTGACGCGTAGCTTGCTTCCCTAAAGGGATACACTACAAACCTTTAATTATTCACACCCACCTATTTAATAAGTACAAGGATCGCTAAGTGAAACAGGATTATTACCTCAATAAATATAATTACTTTATTGACATTAGGTTTTAATTATTTCCATATAAATAAGCTAGAAATTGGAAGCAGCCAGATGCTGCCAGAGGTTCATACTCTATTCAGAATTCCCTACAATCATATTTCATCTGAGAACTTATAACATCATACTCCAGGTGTGTCTTACTTCAGACTTAAGGAATATTTTTATTGTCAGTTAGTTTATTATCTCATTTCACTTAATGACTGATACAAATTCTTTCCCTGTGCTTCTCTGCTGGCTATTTGTAACAACATTAAACTAAAATGGTATTCCCAAGGATATATTCAGAATATACAGGCGTTTAGTTCTCATCCATTTGGTAGATCATGAAACTTCTTTGACCAGATAACCATCTTCCAGATGAATTATACGATCTGCAATATCTAAAATTATTTTGTCGTGAGTGACCATTAAGATGAACCTATCCCACTAATAATATCTGTGATACAAAGCTTAAGCTTATTGAGAACTGAAAACGGAAAATCAAGGTTTTCAAGCACATTTTAAGAAAAGAGTAGGGATTTTTAGAATAGTGGGATAGGTTCATAGCACAATTCTGTTCTTTAGCTAGTTTCTGCATCAGGGTGACAACATCTCGGACTGTCTTACTGTCTAAAGCAGCTGTAGATTCACCAGCTAAAATCAATTTCAGATGACTTACTAAAGCACGAGCAATGGCTACCCGTTCTTTTTGTTCTCCTGAGAGATCAGATGGGTAATAATTAACTATATTCTCCAATTTAAGGTTATTGAGCATAGCTTCTAATTTGGTGCGGGCTTCCCATTCAGGAATATTTTTATGTAATTCAAGCGACATTTGGACATTCTGTCGAGCTGTTAATAAATCTAACAAGTTGTGAGCTTTAAAAATATAGCCAATATGGCGACCTACTTTAACTAATTATTCGTTACTAGCTCCAGAAAGCTCTTGAACTAAAAATTTAATACTTCCCTCTTGGACAGACCGTAAGCCACCAAATTAATGCGTTACGTCAAACAATGGTAATCACTATTGGAGTTGAAAATGAGTATCTTCCTCCAACAGAGAAAATCACACCTTGTACAGATAAAAACACATAGAATGATTCTCAATCAACTAATTCTCAATAGTAAAATCCCAAGTTAGTGGGTGCTTGTAGAGTAATTTGTGAAAGCTTTATCCACCCGTTTTTTTAACGGGTATGAATGAAATTATACTGATTTTCATCAAGCTGAATCTAAATTCACTGCATAAATTTTTATTTACTATCCAAAATTATTGACATTAGATATTTTCTTACTTATGATTATCAATCAGTTCTGATTTCATTTACTTACCGAAAATCTCTGTAAGTAAATTCAATATTATTCTCACTATACTGTATGAAATTACGCTGGTTTTTACTTAGCTTAATGACTATTTTGTTGCTATCCTCTCCTGCAAGAGCAACTCGATTAGAATCCTGGCATTTTGACCCCATTCAGAATCAGCTTGACCTAACCACTGACTCAGGTATTCAACCTAGAGTTTTTTTAATTGATAACCCCAAAAGGCTTGTCATTGACTTATCGGGAACTATTTTGGGCTACCCTACAACCAAACAAAGTTTTGGCTCAACAATTCGAGAAATTCGGGTAGCACAGCTTGACCCCCAGACAACCCGACTCGTAATTGAATTAGCACCCGGTTACACTGTCTCTCCCCAAAGTGTAATAGTCAGAAGAGATTCTAACTCTCATTGGGTCGTAAAACTATCATCAATTGAAAAAATGCCTGCGACGGGAATTGTAGAATGGGGAATAGGGGTTAGGGAACAATCCTCCCAAACACCAATTTCCATTACCCCTAATCTCCTGCAAAAGCGCCAAGTTCTCTTATTCCAAAGTAAAGCGCCTTTACAAGATATTGCAACTATTAATCAGCTGAGTCCACCAGATATACTCACTAAACCAATCAATGCTTCTATGTTTGCTGGAGTAGTTCCTTTAGGTGAGGAAATACTACAACTAAAATCTCAAATTAATGCATTGATGGCTCGCTATAGTTTCCTCAAGCCGGGTATGTTTTTTGTGGATTTAGAGACGGGTAACTATTTGGATATTAGTGGCGACAAAGTATTTCCCGCCGCGAGTACGATTAAGTTCCCAATTCTGATTGCTTTATTTGAGAAAATAGACGCTGGCAAAGTCAAACTAAATGATACCCTGGTAATGCGGCGAGACTTGGTTGCAAGTGGCTCTGGAGACTTGCAGTATCAACGTGTGGGAACCAAGTTGACTGTGCTGCAAACCATAAATAAAATGATTAGTATCAGCGACAATACCGCCACAAACATGATTATTGACCGTTTGGGTGGTAAGGCAAAATTAAATCAGCGGTTTGGCAGTTGGGGATTGAAAAATACTGTAATTCGTAATTTACTGGGAGATTTCAAGGGAACTAATACGACCAGTCCCGCCGACTTAGTAAAATTGTCAGCATTGATTCAGTATCATAAGTTAATTTCAGATGCGAGTCGTTCCCAGGCTTTAGATATTTTAAATCATTGCCATAACAGAAAGTTGCTGGCAGCTGGTTTGGGTTCGGGAGCGGTAATTGCTCATAAAACAGGGGATATTGGGTTTGTTATTGGGGATGCAGGTATTATTGAGATGCCCAATGGCAAGCGTTACTTAGCAGGGATTTTTGTGAGAAGACCTTACAATGACACCAGAGGTAGGGATTTTGTTCGTCAAGTTTCCCAGTTGGTATATACATACTTAGACCAACCCAAATTAACTCAGTTACCCTAAAGAACCTCGATTAAACAAAATACAAAACAGAAGTTTTGTAGCCTCCACAAAAATACGTTAGGAACGTAAGACACCTGACGAAATTAAATCTATAATGTCCGCAAAGTCGCTCCAGCATCCACAGACGAACCAGATATTGAACTAACAGTCATCGACAAGCTATTGAAAGCAAGTAGTAAATATTACAATTTTTTGGAGCCAGGATAATCGCATAACTTCATTTGGGGGGACAGAGTGAGACAGCACTACGTTCGCGCAGGTCTCCGATCGCAAAAGATAAGTACTTTCACTAATGCGCGGTTGCAAAAAGCAGCATAAGATTATCGATTTGTACTTTTTATGCCCCCCTACCGGATTGAAGTTTTTAGAGAATACATGGTCTACTGAGAAACTAAACCCTTAAATAATCTGGTTCCAAAGGACACTTCTTAAATATGAACACAGTAGCGTTCACGGGTATTTCGTCCTGTGGCTGGCTGTACTGGATAATACAGCCGCACTTAGCTATGCATATTCCAGATGGCTTCTTGAACTTACCCGTTATCCTGATCACCTGGATAATTGCCATCGGTCTAATTGCACTAGCTATTAGGCGATCGCAGGCAGAATACCAAGAACGAGCTGTACCTTTAATGGGAGTTTGTGCAGCATTTATCTTTGCAGCACAAATGATTAATTTTCCGATTCCTGGCGGCACTTCTGGACACCTTTTGGGTGGAACGCTAGCAGGAGCTTTATTAGGGCCGTGGGCTGGGTCACTAGTGATGGTAACAGTGTTCATTGTGCAGGGTGTTCTGTTTCAGGATGGTGGACTGACAGTGTTAGGAGCTAACATCTTTAACATGGGATTAATCGGTACATTTGGCGGTTACTATCTCTATCGCACAGTTAGATTTGCTACAGGGCGCGATACCTTGCGAGGAATGGTAATTGGCGCTGCGATCGCAGCCTGGACAAGCGTGGTGGTTGCTTCAGTTGTGTGTGCTTTGGAACTTGCTTTGTCGGGGACGATCCCTCTAGCGGTGGCTTTAACAGCGATGGCTTCTTGGCACGTCCTAATTGGCATTGGTGAGGCGCTGATTACTGTAGCAGCACTCAGTTTTATTTGGCGGACTCGACCAGACTTATTTTACGATCCGCCTCGTCAGCCAAAATCATCTGTCTCTCCTCCTCTCTCCCGGAATTAAAAAGCATTTATGGAATCAGGAGTGAACCCTTATGAGTAGCAACCTCTCGCACTCGCGCAACCGTGCTGTTGTCATCGCTGGCTTAGGTATTGCTCTGCTGATTGCAATTTTCCTTTCGCCACTGGCTAGCAAAAATCCCGATGGACTAGATAGAGTCTCAAAAGACCTGAAGTTTGACAGCAAAGAACTAGAACAGAAACCTGCTCAGAAATTACCTTTTTATAGCATTTTTGATCAGTATGCTCTCAGAGGTGTACCATCCGCGATCGCCACACCATTGGCTGGTCTAGTGGGAACATTAGTAACTTTTGGTTTAGCTTGGGGTATTGGCAAATTAGTTGTGCGTGGTTCTACTTCACCTTCCACGGAGGATGATGCTTATTCCGACTCAGATGCGCCAGATTAAATACAGATAGGAACTTAACATCATGCTGCTGCACATTGGGGCATTTGTGCTGGATGTCGATAGTAAACAGACTACTCTCTGGCACAAACTGGCTCCCCGTACCCGGATACTCTGTACATTGTTATTCGTGTTTGCCATTGTGCTAACGCCAGATGGGCATTGGTGGACTTGGGCTATTTATGGATTAGCTCTTTTGAGTCTATTATTACTGAGTCGAATCACCCTATTAGTACTACTAAAACGATTGGCAGTTGAGCTAACATTTATTGGTGTCGTTCTCCTGGGTACTTTGTTTCGGGGTGGCGGCGAGGTGTTATGGTCTTGGGGGCCATTACAGATTACGACAGTCGGGCTAACTATCTTGGGTAGTGTGACACTTAAGGCATTGCTATCGCTGTTGATACTGAACTTACTGACTTTAACAACTTCGGTAACGGCACTGCTTCACGCCCTGCTGGAACTGAGAACTCCACCACTATTAGTAGCAATTCTGGCATCTATGTATCGTTACATTAGCGTATTAATTGGCGAGTTTAACGCTATGCGTCGAGCAGCCGAGTCCCGAAACCTAATGACTAACAACCGCTCTATCCGTTTAATTTTTGGCAATATGATTGGAGCGCTGTTTATCCGCACTTATGACCGGGGAAATCTGGTTTATCAGGCGATGCTATCACGGGGTTATCAAGGAGTACCACCGATGATGGAAAAAGTTTCGTCAGGGGGACGATCTGACGTTGTGGCTTTGAGTTTAACTATAATTTTGGCGCTGTTGGGTCAGGCTATTTACTGGCGGAAATAACATTTTTTCACGTTGTCTCAATGCATCATAATCCAATATCAATTCAAAATCTTAGCTATACTTACCCTGACACAACTCAAGCTTTGAGGGAGATTAATTTGTCTATCAAAGCAACTGAGCGAGTGGCATTAATCGGAGCCAATGGTTCAGGAAAATCTACGTTACTGTTACATCTCAATGGAATTCTCATGCCTCAGTCGGGACAGGTGATGATTGGAGAATGTCCTTTAACTGTTGAGAATTTGCGAAACATTCGGAATTTTGTCGGGTTGGTATTCCAGAATCCAGATAATCAGTTGTTCATGCCAACAGTTTGGGAAGATGTTGCTTTTGGCCCGATGAATCTGGGTTTGCAAGGTGAGGAATTAATACAGCGAGTTCTGCAAGCGATGGCAGCAGTTGATATTGATCCTCAATGGTATGGGCAACGCTATATCGGTAATTTATCTGGAGGTGAAAAGAAACGGATTGCGATCGCCGGTGTCTTAGCAATGAACCCACAGATATTAGTGTTGGATGAACCCTCGGCTCAATTAGATCCCCGTTCTCGTCGTCAATTCATTGATCTGCTGCAAAGCTTACCTCTGACGCAACTGATTGCAACCCATGATTTAGATTTAGCTTTAGATTTGTGCGATCGCACAGTTGTTCTCAGTCAAGGTCAGGTTGTATATGATGGCGAAACTGAGAAGGTAATGAGCAACCCAGAGTTTTTGCTTGGGCACGCTTTAGAGTCACCACTAAGCTATAGTCGCCCCTACTGTCAGCTGGAACATGCACCTGTCAGCCCATCTCGATACAGGGAATTTGTTTGAGCTAGTCCGTTGGGCGGGTTTCCCGACTTGAAGGAACTGGCGTGGACTAAGGGGGATCTTTAAGGACTATGCATTTTAACCGAACCGTATTGGGGCTGAACCTACAAAGATAGCAATTAGCGATCGCGGTAATCTTACGGTTTGAATAACTAAGTGATCATAAGAACCATCAAAGGCTATAAAAGATGTCAAAATCTTACCTAGAGGTATTTCTGCTGCACCTAGCGTCACACTGTACACCAAGCAAATTAGCAGCATACATAGTCCCAAAACCAGACCAAATAAGGCTGACATTTGTGGCTTTTTCAATTCTCTAGGTGAGACTGTGGTTGCTTTTATCATGATCCTTGCCGTCACTTGAAAATATTACGCTCTGCTGGTTAGTCGTTTTTTCAATGGGCACTCTCAATATTTAACAGCTTTTTAATCATTGAAGTTGATAATATTTCTTAATAAATATATAGATTACATGATCATGTAGCCTTTTCCCCATTTTTTAAACGGAATAAGGGATGCCCTTACCGTTTTGATATAATTTCTCAACAAAATGGTATTGTTAGATCGACTAAATCTGCTTTGTCAAAGTCACTTGCGTGCTAAGAGGGGACTGGGTACTAGGGACTGGGAGCTAGGGGGAGAAGGAGGACATAAAGGACAAAGGGGAATTATAGCGCTTCTGGGTTGAGTGCAATACAGACCTAACAAGAACAGCCCCTTCCCTACTAGCGTTGGGGAGTAAGATTTCAAAGCCTCTCTCCTTTTAGGAGAGAGGTTTGGAGAGAGGTCAAAGTGTATTGCATCCAAAGGAGAACCGCTATATTTAATCCCTTCTCAATGCCCAATGCCCAATGCCCAATGCCCAATAGCAGTTTCAGTCACCAGGCGTTACATGTGTACATGGTGGTGTTAATGAGGATTGATAGTTTACTCAGAGCTTACAAAAAAAAATCAAAACGCGTTTTACCCTTAATACTCAGTTTGATAATGGTTTTGTTTGTAGGCAGCCGCACTATAGCTGTACCAACAAAATCCACAGAGATATTATGGGATACCTATGGTGTGCCGCACATCTACGGAAAAGATGACCAGAGTGCATTTTATGCCTTTGGTTGGGCACAAATGCAAAGTCATGGAGATTTGCTTTTGCGTCTCTATGGTCAAGCACGGGGACGCGCGGCCGAATATTGGGGAGAGAAATACCTGGATTCAGATCGTTGGGTACAGACTGTGGGAGTACCAGAACGCGCTCGTTCTTGGTACAAAGCACAGAGTCCAACTTTTCGTAGTTATCTCGATGCTTTTGCGACTGGGATCAATGCTTATGCAAAACAAAATCCTAACTTGATTGATGATCAAGTTGAGGTGGTGCTACCAGTCAAGGCAGAAGATGTCATGGCTCACTTACATCGGGTACTCAATTTCACCTTTGTGGTCAATCCAGAGGAAGTATTAGACCTGAGCAAAGAAAAGTTGCAAGCAGGATCTAATGGTTGGGCGATCGCACCAACTCATTCTACCGGTGGGAACGCTATGTTGCTAGCAAACCCACACCTACCTTGGTCAGATTTATTTTTGTGGTATGAAGCCCAAATCACCGCACCAGGAATTGATGCCTATGGGGCAACACTTGTAGGTATTCCCGTATTAGCGATCGCATTTAACAACAACTTAGGTTGGACTCACACCGTTGACACCTATGATGGTTGGGATGTTTATGAACTCACACTGGTAGGTAATGGTTATCGCTTTGATGACAAAGTTCATAACTTCGTTTCCAAAACCCTCTCCTTGAAGGTGAAGCAAAAAGATGGCTCGTTGCAAGAGCAACCATTAGTAGTGAAAAGTTCTGTTCACGGGCCTGTAATCGTCGAGAAAAAAGGTAAAACCCTGGCGCTGAGAGTTGCAGGTCTTGACCGACCAGGTGTACTCCAGCAGTGGTGGGATATGGCACGAGCAAAAAACCTTGCCCAGTTTGAAAAGACACTCCAGCGCTTGCAATTGCCAATGTTTACGGTGATGTATGCGGATAGAGAAGGGCATATTATGCACCTATTCAACGGTCAAGTTCCGGTGCGCTCCTTTGGTGATTTTAAATATTGGCAAGGCATAATCCCAGGAAATACATCTAAAACCTTGTGGACAAAAATTCATCCTTACCAAGATTTACCGCGTATAGTTGACCCGAAGAGTGGCTGGTTGCAAAATACAAATGACCCACCTTGGACAACTACATTTCCAGCCGCCATTAAAGCAGATAATTACCCGCCTTACATGGCACCTCGTCTCATGAGTTTCCGCTCCCAACGTTCTGCAAGGATGTTGGCTGAAGATAAAAAAATCTCTTTCGATAAAATGGTTGCAGACAAGTACTCTAGCCGCATGGAACTGGCTGATCGGATTTTGGATGATTTAATTCCGGCTGCACGCAAGTACGGTCAGGACTTAGGGCAGCAAGCAGCTAATGTCTTAGAAACCTGGGATCGGCAAGCCAATGCAGATAGTCGCGGGGCGGTATTATTTGCCTTTTGGGTACAACAGATGCACTTAGATAAGATGTTTAGTAAACCCTGGAATGAAAATTCTCCACGCACCACACCCGATGGTTTAGCTAATCCTGAAAGTGCAGTTGCAACTCTGCAAGCAGTAGCAGCACAGGTAGAAAAGACTTATGGGGCGCTTGATGTACCGTGGGGCAAGGTTTTTCGGCTACGGTTGGGTGATCTGGATTTATCTGCCAATGGTGGGGATGGCAAGCTGGGAATTTTTCGTGTACTCGATTTTGCCCCAGGAGGAAAGGATCAGTTCAAAGCCGTTGGAGGTGATTCCTATGTTGCTGCGATTGAATTTTCTAACCCAGTACGGGCAATGGCAATAACTAGCTACGGCAATGCAACTCAACCCGGATCACCCCACATTAGTGACCAGTTACAGATGTTCGCCAACAAAAAGTTGCGTCCTGTGTGGCGTGATCGCTCAGATATTCTTGCCCATCTAGAAGAACATAAAGTATTCTGAGGTGAATAGTCTGTTTCTAACACTGGATATTGATGAAACTAGTGGTTCAGATGGACTCTCTCACTTGCCAAAAGCAGCAAGACGGTATCTTGAACAATATAGTCCGTGAGTGGTTGCGTTCTTTGAAAAAATGCACCTTTAGGTGCTTCTCTACGAGACGCACCTAAAGGTGCATTCATGAGCCAGCGCGAATAAAGGCTTTTGCGTCGCTCTTTACTGGTGTCCCCATGCCTTCTCCCAAGGGGAGAAGGACGGAATACGGCGCTGTGTGCCTGTTTCTCATGGGCTTTCTGCTCTAATAGTTGTAAATTTAACAAGATAGTTGATAGATGCTTCTAAAGGCGGAGAGCAAAAGCTAAGTCTGCAAATACTCTGAAAGGTAACAAATCAATAGTTAAGCTGACTTTTCACGTGATCTGGAAAAGCCGACGAAAAACCTAACCCCCTAACCCCCCTCCCGACGCTCTCAGGGGGAAAATTCAAAGTCTCCCTCCTTTTAGGAGAGAGAAATAGAAGTGAGGTTTTCCAGATACCGTGAAAAGTCAGAATAGTTAAGGAGGCAGAAGCCAGGAGGCAGGAGGAATCCCCATAAATAAATTTATGGGATTTAATCAGGACACCGTATTTCTTGCGCGGCGCGTCTCGAAATACATATTTTTTTGTTTTTCATAAATAAATTTACTTGCTCTAAACCCTGTGGCAAAGGGCAAAAAATATATTTTCTTCCTCCTGCCTCCTGCCCTGTGCCTTTCTTCGGTAAGTAAATGAGGCAGCCCAAAGAACCCCTTAGAAAAGGTTGTTAAACGGATACAAAGCGGGTACTGTTCCAAAAGTCTTGCTTCAGTTCTGAAATTATCTGTTATGAGCTAGGTCTAGCTATCGTCGTCAACACATCTGAAACAATATCAATTGACTGAATCTTGAGAAGGAGAATGGTGATGTTAGATATTGATGAAATGGGACAAACAGAAATACAAGGCTTCCTACACCAAGTAGGATACGGTCATCTTGGCTGCGTACACGAAGGCAAACCCTACGTGATGCCAATGTATTATTATCTGGAAGATTCGGACATCTACCTGTTTACAACGGTCGGCATGAAGACTCATGACATAGATGCGAATCCAGAAATCTGCCTACAGGTTGAAGAAATTCACGATCCGCTTCATTGGCGCAGCGTGATTGTTAATGGTCGAGCCGAGCGCCTCACAGAGCAGCAAGACATCGATCATGCTATGCACTTTATCAAAGAGCGCAATCCAGTACTTTCTCCTGCTATCAATCGAACTTGGATCGACTCATCGGGACGTGCAGAGGTAATTGCCATCTACCGTATCCATCCAGGCGAGATCAGCGGACGCACGACTGATGGAGTTAGCAGTCGGTAAGAACCGAGATACCGCAACCGTTGAGATTGTTGACGGAAACACGATTCTCCTACAGAGAGGCTTCTGTACGAGAGGCTTTGCCAACGCCAACACCAACGACATTGCAGACTAACGGCAAAAACTTAAAGAAGTCGGAAGTCGGAAGTCGGAAGTAAAGTTTTGTAATGGGGATTTAACCCCAACACAAAACTTGCCGCTTGATAGAAGCTCAAGCAACTTAAACCCACGGAATTTAGTTAAAAGATTTTGAGAATCCGAAATAATGCAGGTTTCCAGCTTCATCTTTTGCTTGCAGTAGTGAAAAAAGACAAGTATTTATACTTCCTTAAACAGCCTCTTAGGAGATTTAAGATGAACAGCCTCTTCTTTTTACCTATTACTTTAGTGTTAGGAATTTTGCTGGGAAATGTCTACTTTCGTGGCTTGTGGATGACGGTGCAGAAATTACCTACAGCCCAAAACCCAATTCTATTAACGTTAGGTAGCTTTTTTGGACGGCTAGCGATCGCAATTACAGTATTTGCTTTAGTGCTAGCAATCGCTCAAGAGTCAGCAGTTTGGCATCTGCTCGTTTGCTTAGGCGCGTTCATTTGGGTACGCAATCACACCATTGAAAAGTTGCAGCAGAAATGGTCAAGGAGACTCAATGCACATTAGTCCAGATGAAATCGTGTTTTGGCAGCGGGGATTTGTGTCGATCAATGCCACTTTGGTCTTTACATGGATGATCATGCTATTGTTGGGCATCGGTGCTTGGTTGGTGACGCGCAAACTCTCGACTGACACGCAGCTATCCCACTGGCAAAATCTGCTGGAAGTCTTAGTTGTGAATTTACGCGATCAAATTCAGCAAACTAGTGGACAAAATCCCGATCGCTATTTGCCCTTTATCGGCACCCTGTTTGTTTTTATTGCCACCTCCAATCTATTAGCGATCGTTCCTGGTTATGACCCGCCCACGGCTTCACTATCCACCACTGCCGCCCTAGCGATATGTGTATTTTTTGCTGTTCCCGTTTTTGGTATCCGTCAGCAAGGAATCTGGAAATATCTCCACCATTACCTAGAACCGACCCCTATTCTATTTCCCTTTTATATAATTAGCGAACTCTCACGGACTTTAGCTTTAGCAGTGCGTTTGTTTGGGAATGTGATGAGTGACGGGATGATTGCGGCGATTTTAATCTCGATCGCGCCATTCTTCTTTCCAGCCATTATGCAGGCTTTAGGCTTGTTGACGGGCTTAATTCAGGCATATATTTTTGCAATTTTAGCAGTTGTTTATATTGGCTCTACGAGTAACGAAGACTATGGCTCAAAATGAATCGCTATCATTTTTACTGGGGATTATTGGCCCTGTGTCAATCTTAACGGCGGGTCTGACTATGGCGATCGGCTCCATCGCCCCAGCCCTCGGTGAAGGTAAAACCGTTGCCCAGGCACTTAGTTCCATCGCCCAACAACCCGACGAAGCAAATACAATTACCCGCACCTTATTTGTGGGATTAGCATTTATCGAATCCATCGCAATTTATTGCTTTGTGATCGCGCTAATTCTGCTGTTTGCCAATCCATTTTGGAACTATGTGATCGGTGCGATCGCCAAAGCAGGAGGCTGATCAAGTGGAGATTAACTGGTTTACCTTCTTGGCGCAAATCCTCAACTTTTTTGTGTTGATCTTTGGGCTGCAACGCTTGCTATATAAACCGATTACGCAGGCAATGGCACGCCGCGAGAAGACAATTAGTGATCGCTTGTCGTCAGCATCTCAACAAAAAGAAGAAGCTGAACAGGAGGTTAAGCATTATCAGGAAATGCAACAGAAATTCACAGACCAAAAGACACAATTGCTCACTCAAACAAAATCAGAAGTGGAGCAAACACGCCAAGGTTTGTTGAAAGAAATGCATGAGTCAGTGGCAACAGAGCGATCGCAATGGCAAACCAGTCTGCAACGCCAAAAAGACTCTTTTTTACGCGAGGTGGGCGATCGCACGATGCAGCAATTACAGGCAACCGTGCGGCGGGTGTTGACAGACTTGGCAGAGTCAGAACTAGAAACGCAGATTGCCAGGGTGTTTTTGCAGAAGTTGCGCGATCTCACTGAGCCAGAGCGGGCCGAACTGGTGACGACTTTAACAGCTTCGACAAAAGATAGCATTCCGTTGACGTTGGTTAGTACGTTCACCCTACCGCCGGATATTTGTGCAGCGATCGCTACGGTTTTGCAAGACTACTTTAAGGCGGTGGGTTCAGGCAAAATCGAATCGAGTTATGAAATTGCAGGCAAAATCGAACCGACCTATGAAATTGAATCTAGTCTGATTTGTGGGATCGAACTGCGCGGCACAGGCTATAAACTGGCGTGGAGTATGGATACTTACTTAGATACAATCACCGAAAGCTTGGTTACGGTTTTTGCAGAAGAAGCTGGAACAAATCAAAAGTCAGAGGAAGCATGATGTGAAAAAGGAAGAAACTTTACAGACAGTTTTACAAGATACTTTTGCAGTTTATACTCAAGTTCTCGATCAGCAGGAAGCGAAATTGCGATCGCAGGAGATCGGGATTGTCCAATCGATTGGGCAAGGAATCGCCAAAATCATCGGTTTGCCAAATGTGCAGTCAGAGGAAATTGTGCGTTTTACTGGCGGCAGTCTGGGGTTGGTGTTTAACCTCGATCCCGAAGAAGTTGGGGTAGTTTTGCTTGATTCTAGCGATCAACTCCAGTCAGGTACCCAAGTGCAGCGCACTGGCAAAGTGCTTGATGTACCTGTGGGCGACACACTACTAGGAAGAGTGATCGATCCCCTCGGTCGCCCCCTCGATGGTAAAGGCATGGTGCGAACTTCCCAACGCCGTCCTAGCGAACGCGATGCCCCGGCGATCATGGATCGTGCGCCCGTAAATGTGCCTTTGCAAACGGGAATCAAAGCAATCGATGCCCTGATTCCGATTGGACGCGGACAGAGAGAATTGATTTTAGGCGATCGCCAAACGGGTAAAAGCGGTCTCGCCCTTGATACGATTATCAATCAAAAAGGCAAAAATATTCTCTGTATCTATTGCGCGATCGGACAGCGCAGCGCAGCTGTTGCCAAGCTGATTGCCGACCTCGATGAGCATGAGGCTTTTGCCTACACAACAGTCGTGATGGCAGCAGGAGAAGATCCACCAGGCTTACAGTATGTCGCTCCTTATGCCGCTACTGCAATGGCAGAATATTTTACAGAGCAAGGGCGCGATGTGCTAATTGTTTACGATGACCTCACCAATCATGCCCGCACCTATCGAGAAATATCTCTGTTAATGCGCCGCCCACCCGGACGCGAAGCCTATCCAGGTGATATTTTTTACATTCACTCTCGCTTACTGGAACGCTCTACTCATTTCAATGAGAAACGGGGTGGTGGTTCCTTAACTGCGCTGCCGATCCTCGAAACAGATGCACAAAACATTGCTGCATATATCCCGACTAATCTAATTTCGATTACCGATGGACAGATTTATCTCTCGCCAAACCTCTTTCAAAAAGGAGTATTGCCTGCGATCGATATCGGCAAGTCGGTTTCGCGGGTAGGCGGCAAAACCCAACTAAAAGCCTATCGTACTGTTTCAGGAGATTTACGTCTTTCCTATTCTCAATTTGAAGAACTAGAGGCTTTCTCTCGCTTTGGGACGCGCTTAGAAGAATCGACTCGCCTAACTTTAGAACGTGGGCAACGGGTGCGCGAGATTCTCAAACAAAAGCAATATGCGCCGATGTCGGCTGCTGTGCAAATAGCCGTGTTGCTTTCGGTGACAGCAGGCTTGCTCGATTCCGTGCCGATCGCTAAAATTGCCATTGCCGAGTTTGCGATCGCCCAAGCAATATCCACCCAGTTAGCCGATCTTTGCCTGCAAATCGAAAGCGGAGCCGTATTGACTGATGCCGATCGCGATGCCTTACTTAATATTGCCAAAACTGCGATCGCTACAGCTGTAAAAGATCCAAAGGATTCAAAAGATCCAATTGATACAAAAGATTCAAAAGATCCAATTGATCCAAAGGATTCAAAAGATCCAAAGGATTCAAAAGATTCAAAAGATTCAATTGATCCAAAAGATTCAAAGGAGTAGCCATGTCATCCCTTGAGCTTCTCCAACGCCAAATCCACACTGCGGAAGATTTGCAAGCCGTGGTGAAAATGATGAAAGTATTAGCGGCGTTAAACATCCATCAATATGAACAGGCGGTTACTTCCCTCGCTGAATATAATCTTACAATCGAAATGGGTTTGCATGTCGTTCTGAAGGCAGCGCATAACCATGACGCACATACCCAACAGATGAATGGCGATAGTGATTCACGCTCCCTTTCGACCTCCGATGTTGGTCGTTGCGGCGTGATTATCTTTGGCTCTGACCAAGGGATGTGCGGTCAATTCAACGAACAGATTAGCCGCTATGCGATCGCCGAATTAGAGAAGTTGAACATCTCACCCGAACAGTTGGCGATTTTTGCCGTTGGATCGAGAATTATCTCCCATTTAGAAACCGCAGGCTATGCGATCGAGCAGACTTTCACCATGCCAGGATCGCTAACTGAGATCACATCAATGGTTCAAGAAATCTTACTGCACATTGCCACATGGCGCGATCGCCAGCAAATTGTCCGAATTTTCTTGTTCTACAACCACTTAAATTCTAATACGTTTTCCGAGCCGTACAAGCTGCAACTATTGCCACTCGATCGCGAATGGCTAGAACATATCGAAAGCCTTGCATGGCGATCGGTGAGCGCAGTCGAACCGCGATCGCGAACTCTACCAACTTTTACGATGCCGAGCGATGTTTTGGTTGCCTCTCTATTACGACAATATTTCTTTATCTCGCTTTATCGTGCTTTTGGTGAATCCCTCGCTGGTGAAAACGCTAGCCGTCTCGCTTCTATGCAAGTTGCGGAAAAAAACATCGAAGATCGGCTTACAGAGTTTACTGGTCAATTTCAGCAAAAACGCCAAACTGCAATTACAGATGAATTACTAGAAATTATTTCCGCTTTTGAGTTAAGCCATTAGATAATTCGTAATTCGTAGTTCGTAATGGGAGCATCATGAATCATGCGTGTCAACTTAAGCCTTGGCGAATAGAATTCGCGGCTACACAAACGAAGTCCACCTCCGTGGACTAATACAAAATCAAGGATTCTTAATCCACGAAGGTGGGTTTTGCCTGTGTAGACGCGGTTTCTAACCGCCCTTTTAACGTTAAGTTGACACCAATATTCATGAATTGCCCCTACGGTAAATCAAGAAAAATTCCTATAGATAGGTCGATTTTAAATGGAACTAAATGTTAAATTATCAAATCATTCCCAAGAGCAAAATCTCGGTTCCGTCCTCTCTGTGCGGAGCAGCATCATTGATATCCATTTTCCTAACCGATTGCCAGATATACATACCCAATTACAAACAGGAAAAGCGGGTAATATTACGATTGAGGTGGTTTCACATCTGGGCGCTCAGGTGGTGCGGGGTGTAGCACTTGTCCCAACCGCAGGTTTGACACGCGGCGAGATTGTCATTGATACTCAGCACCCGTTACAAGTTCCAGTGGGCGATCGCCTCTTAGGCAGAATGTTAAACCTATTTGGCGAAGTGATCGATGAGAAAGAGGCGATCGCAGGTGGCGAATGGCGATCGATCCATGCTACGCCGATCGCGATGTCAGAGCGAGTCACCAAAGCCGAAATCCTCAAAACTGGGATCAAAGTGATCGATCTGCTCACACCTTTGGAACGGGGCGGCAAAACAGGTTTGCTTGGCGGTGCAGGCGTTGGTAAAACGGTGCTAATTACAGAAATGATCCATAATATGGTCAAGCAGCACCAAGGCGTAAGTTTGTTTTGTGGGATTGGCGAACGCAGCCGCGAAGCTCTTGATTTATATCAAGAAATGGAAGCAACGGGCGTTCTTCAAAATGCAGTGTTAGTTTTCGGACAGATGAATGAACCCCCAGGAGCCAGATTTTGGGTAGGACACGCAGCGCTGACGATGGCAGAATATTTTCGCGATCGCTCTCAAAAAGATGTATTGCTTTTAATCGATAATATCTTTCGCTTTATCCAAGCCGGTTCAGAAGTATCGGGACTGATGGGACAACTACCTTCGCGGGTGGGCTATCAACCAACCCTGGCCACCGAACTCGCTCAACTAGAGGAGCGCATTTGCAATACATCGGCAGGGGCGATTACTTCCATTCAAGCGGTTTATGTACCTGCGGACGACTTCACCGATCCCTCTGCTGTGGCGGTGTTTTCGCATCTGTCAGCCGCGATTGTATTATCACGCAAACGGGCGAGTGAAGGGTTTTATCCCGCCGTGGATTTGATGCAATCGAATTCCAAAATGCTGATGCCTCATATCGTTGGCGATCGCCATTATCAAATCGCTCAAGCAGTACGCCAAACCATTGCCACATACGAGGAACTGAAAGATATCATTGCGATGTTGGGCTTAGAAGAATTATCCCCAGGCGATCGCAAAGTGGTTTATCGAGCGCGACTTTTAGAACGTTTTCTGACTCAACCCTTCTTTTCGACCGCCCAGTTTACAGGTTTGACAGGGAAATTAGTAGAATTAGACGATGCCCTAGATGGATGCGATCGCATTCTCAATGACGAGTTTTCTGATACACCAGAGCGATCGCTCTACATGATTGGTTCAATTAATGAAGTCGTAAAAGCTCCAACAGATGTAAAAGCACCAGAGGAGAGCAAAAAATCATGACCTCCACACCATCAGAAACACATCTAGAAATGCGGCTGAAAGTTGTCTTACCCACCAAAATCTTGATCGAAACAGGCGCAATCAAAGTGATTGCAGAAGCAGAGAATGGGATATTTTGCTTACTGCCTCGCCATATAGATTTTGTCACGACGCTGATACCGAGTTTGCTATCCTTCGTTTCAGCGCAAGGACAAGAGCAATTCCTCGCCATCGATCAAGGAATTTTGATCAAGCATGGTGATCAGGTAACAGTCGCTACTCAATATGCTGTCTCAGGTGGCGATTTGGGAATGTTGAGAAAAACCGTTGAGGAACAGTTTCGCTTAATCGATGAACGCGAAAAAACAGCACGTTCCGTTTTAGCAAAGCTAGAGGTAAACACGATTCGACACTTTATCGAGTTAGGTCAATATAGGACTCCTATTTGATTTTTGAACAAGACTCAGTACGGAATGGCACTAAGAAAAGCCCAAAGGCTTGTGTCGCCTCGTTCCCAGCCTGGAGGCTGGCAACGAATTCTGAGAGGTTCTACCTCTCGTTAAGAAAGAGGAGGCGGAGCCTCCCAGAATGGGTTACCAGCCTCCAGGCTGGGAACCAGTCAGGGCAGGGGCTGTATCTTAACTTAGTGCCATTCGACTCAGTACGGATCTATCTCTTCTTCCCTATTCCCTGTTCCCTATTCCCTGTTCCCTGTTCCCTATTCCCTGTCCACACAAGTAAATTCAGGAATCAAACCGGATTCCTATATGTATGAAAACTCCCTCCCGGAAGTCGCGATCGCAAACGCATCTTTTCACCAAAGCGATCGCTAATAAAGAACGTCGCAAACTTTATGCTCGTCAAGCAAAACCTTATGGTGGCGTTTGGTTTGGTTTAGGTTTTGCAGGCTTGATCGGTTGGTCAGTCGTTGCACCAACTTTGTTAGCGATCGCACTAGGCATCTGGATCGATCGCCGATTTCCCGGTCAGTTCTCATGGACATTAGCACTGATGCTGGCAGGTTTAACCATTGGTTGTTTGATTGCATGGGAATGGGTATCGAAGGAGCAGGAACGTATGGCAAAATCTCAACCATCCGATGATTTTCCTCAATCTCCAGCCGATTCTCCCAACCAGAAAGATTAACAATTTAAAATTCAAAATTGTTTGCGTAGCGTCTCGTAGAGAAGAGAGTTACACAAGGGGATTTAAACCCCGACTGAATTTTAATTCACTCAGCACTCCTAACTCCTAACTCCTAACTCCTAACTCCTAACTCATTACTCCTAAACACCCACCGCCGAGTAACCCGCAATCGAGAGGTCAATGATGGCAAATGCAACGGACTTTAAGGACTATTACACCATATTGGGAGTAAGCAAAACCGCAACCCCTGAAGAAATCAAACGGGCTTACCGCAAGCTGGCCCGCAAATACCATCCCGATCTTAATCCTGGAGATCAAAGCGCAGAGGAAAAATTCAAAGACCTGAACGAAGCAAATGAGGTACTCTCTGATCCAGAGAATCGGCAGAAATACGATCGCTTTGGTCAGCACTGGAATCAAGCGGTTCAGGGCGGATCTGCGCCACCTGGAAGGGGTTCTACTGTCTCGACCGAAGATTTTGCTCAGTATGGTGACTTTGATTCCTTTATCAACGATCTGCTGGGTGGAATGAGAGGTGAATCGAGACGTAGAACTCAGACGACGGCAACCGATGGCTTTGATGGTTTTGGTGACGGATTTCGTTCTCAAGCTCCCGCACCAGATACTGAAGCTGCGATCGCACTCACATTTTCCGAAGCATTTCACGGTGTCCAAAAGCGGTTGCAACTCGACGACGAAACGATTAACGTCCGTATTCCCGCAGGCGCAAAACCAGGTAGTCGAATTCGGCTTAAGGGTAAAGGTCGTCCTAGTCCGTTCTCTCCCCAGCGCGGCGATTTGTATCTTAGCATCGAGGTGTTACCCCATACCTTCTTTCGATTTGAGGGCGATGACCTGGTTTGTGACATTCCAATTCGCCCCGATGAAGCGGTTTTAGGCGCACAAATCAGCGTACCGACCCCCGATGGTAGCGTGACGGTAAAAGTTCCTAAAGGGGTGCGATCGGGGCAATCGCTAAGACTGCGCGGCAAAGGCTGGACATTGCCAAAAGGGGGACGAGGTGACTTATTTGCCAAACTTCAGATTGTCACGCCGAAAGACCTTAGTGCGATCGAGCAAGAATACTACGAAAAAATCCAAGCAAATACTAGCTTTAACCCGCGTGCCCAATTAGAGGAGATTAAGTTATGACTTTCAGCCTTTCAAAAACCGTGGTTTCACTCGAAGGTGAGCAACTCTACACCTTTGAATATGCCGCATTGATAACTAAAACTTCGATTACGCTTGTGAAGTTTTATGCTGAGTTAGGTGTGATTGAACCGATCGGCGATTTGCTGCATTCCCGCGAGATTGCTCGAATTGCTCAGATTCAGCGTTTGCGTCAAGATTTGCGGCTGAACTTAGTTGGAGCCGCAATGGTGTTAGATATGGCTCAGGAAATTGCCCAATTACGGGCACAGTTAAAGGTGTATCAGTCTCATAAATCGTGACATCTCCTACACTGAACCGAACCAAAATACATTACAGCTATAGCAACGGACAAGAAGGTTAGGACATTAACTGATGATAAAACCTGTATACAAACAGACTTTTAACCCAGTCCCCAGTAAAGAGTCCCCAGTCCCCTGCTATATTTTAAGCTAAATAGACGACGCGGTAGGGGCACAGCAATGCTCACTAGTGTCAACTTAAGCCATAAACCCCTTTAAAACCTCGTTTCCAGCCAGAGGCTGGAAATGCAGCTCATTGCGGCTTTGCCGCAAGTCTTGAGGCGGAGCCTCTCGGAATGCATTCCCAGTCGGAGACTGGGAACGAGACAATCTTTAAATGCTGCTTCTAGACTAACTTTCACCTGAAGTTGACACCAATGAGCTTTTTCTGTGCCCCTACTCCTACTTTTTTTCACTCACGACTTAGTAAGGTTAAAGCCAATACGCTTGGGTTAAGGCTTAACTCTTTATCAAAGTCAATTTTTTTAACGAACCGCGTACTCCTGCAAAGAAGCAAGCTACGCGTAGCGTCTCGCAGAGAAGGAAGAGAAGAAAGAGAAGGAAGAAATGCTTAACTGAACTGTATTGAGGTTAAAACAGAAGTTGCTATAGAAAAAGCGGAAGTTGCTACAAACTGCGTGAAATACGGAAACGTCAAGGCGGAAGTTCTTACAAGGAAAGCGGAAGTTACTACAGACTGCGCGAAACACGGAAACGTTAAGGCGGAAGTTCTTACAGACTGCGCGAAATACGGAAACGTCAAGACGGAAGTTCTTGCAGGGAAGGCGGAAGTTGCTACAGACTGCGCGAAACACGGAAACGTCAAGGCGGAAGTTCCTACAGGGAAGGCGGAAGTTCCTACAGACTGCGCGAAACACGAAAACGTTAACCCTGGAGCAATATTTTTTGATGGATGCTAAATGTGGGATTCTGTTAAATTTATCCAGCGTCCGATCTAGGACTTATATCATGTCCGGGTAATTAGTTGTGATTCCCATAGTCATTGCACCCCACCCCCAGCCCCTCCCCGCCGGCGGGGAGGGGAGATAAAGCGTAGCTTTGGCGGGGTGGGGTTCTTGGGGTTTAGTAAG
>NZ_JABXKM010000327.1 GCF_017115025.1 Nostoc sp. NOS(2021)
GTCATTAGTCATTAGTCATTAGTCATTAGTCATTAGTCATTAGTCATTAGTCATTGGTCATTAGTCTAGGACTTACGCACTCAAAACCTGAAACCTAGATCCCCCCTAACCCCCCTTTTTAAGGGGGAAACCTTAAAAGCCCCCTTTTTAAGGGGGTTGGGGGATCTCTTGTGCGTAAGTCCTATAGTCATTAGTCATTGGTTAATAGTTACAAGTAACAAAGGACAAATGACAAAGGACAAATGACTAAACTCATCTTGTTAATTGGTCTTCCAGGTAGCGGTAAGTCAACTTTGGCAAAACAATTACTGGCAGAATGCCCCCAGATGACGCTGATTTCTACGGATGCCATCCGGGGGCAACTGTTCGGTTCCCAAGCCATTCAGGGGCCGTGGCTGCTGATTTGGCGCGAAATT
Source organism: Nostoc sp. NOS(2021) (assembly GCF_017115025.1). GTDB lineage: Bacteria > Cyanobacteriota > Cyanobacteriia > Cyanobacteriales > Nostocaceae > Nostoc. Next base: position 417 of record NZ_JABXKM010000327.1, read on the forward strand.
GAGCGGCAATTTCAGCAAGCTATTTCCACAGATAATACAGTTATTTTCGACGCCACTAATGCCCAGCGCCGCCATCGTCGTGAAGTCATTGCTTTAGCCCGTGACTTGGGCTTTACCCACATTACGGGAATTTGGGTGGATACGCCAGTTTGGCTGTGTTTGGCACGCAATAAAAGGCGATCGCGCCAGGTTCCTGAAGAAATTATTTTGCGGATGCACCGTCAACTCCGGGATGCCCCCCCAAACCTGGAAGAAGGACTAGACAACCTGATCCGCTGATCAGAAAAATCGGAGTACGGAAATTGCGATCGCTTGGTGAGCGAGAACCACACTTGATTTTCTATATTTTTTGTTAATTTAAAATCAGGTTCTTTTTGTTTGGCACTATACCGGGCAAATTAAACATCTTTCATCTAAAAAAAAACATAACGGGAATTTCTATAGGAGGCTGGTAGATGGCTGCAACCGACTTCAAAGACTATTACGCTATTTTGGGAATCAGTAAGACTGCCAGTCCGGAGGAAATTAAACAAGCCTTTCGTAAACTAGCCCGCAAATATCACCCTGATGTTAATCCAGGCAACAAACAGGCAGAGGCACGCTTCAAAGAAATTAACGAAGCCTACGAAGTCGTGTCAGATGTAGATAAGCGCAAAAAATATGACCAATTTGGTCAATATTGGAAACAAGCTGGTGAAGGTTTCCCATCCGGTGGCGTTGGTGCTGATATGGGTAACTTTGACTTCAGCCAATACGGCAATTTTGATGAGTTCATCAATGAGTTGCTAGGACGTTTTGGTGGTGCTAGCCCTCGTGGTGGGCGACAAAGTTACTCTTACAGCACTACTACAAGTGGGCCAAGTGGTTTTAGCGGCTTTAACGATTTTGGGTTTCAAGATGCAGGCGCGGGTACTACCCAGGATAGTGAAGCTGCGATCGCTCTAACTTTTGCTGAAGCATTTAATGGTGTACAAAAGCGCTTCAGTTTAGGTAACGAAACAATAGATGTCCGCATCCCATCTGGGTCTAAAACTGGTACTCGCCTGCGCGTGCGGGGCAAAGGTCAAATCAACCCGATGACTCAACAACGAGGGGATTTGTACCTAAAAGTCGAACTTCAGCCGCACTCGTTCTTTCAAATGGAAGGCGATAATCTTGTTTGCGAAGTGGCAATCACACCAGATGAAGCTACTTTGGGAGCGTCTATTGATGTACCCACACCTGATGGTTTAGTTAATGTTAAACTCCCTGCGGGAGTGCGTTCTGGTCAATCGCTGCGTTTACGTGGCAAAGGTTGGCCTGTAGGCAAAGGTGGACGCGGCGATCAGTTGGTGAAGGTGGCGATCGTTCCACCAAAAGACCTCAGCCAACAAGAGCGGGAATATTATGAAAAAATCCGGGCTATACGTACTTATAATCCCCGCAGTCATTTGCAGCAATTCAGGCTGTAAATATTTTGGATTGTAGAGAGGTGTTAGCGGAGCGGCAGGAAGTGCAGCTTCGCTTAAATTAACCCTCTTTTGTCAGTTTGGGAGAACCAAATCGCTGAAAGCCTTTCGGGGCTTTAGTTTCCACTTTGAAGCCAGAAATTTTAGTTACTGTTAGAAAATAAAAGCTCAAAGCTTGATTAAATCAAAGTTTCAGAATCTCGCTTCCATTATTGTTTTCCGAGAGTGACAAAACAGGGTTAATTAGGTATAAATCTACTGCGCCATTCTCGCCACCACAATGGACTTCAACGCTTCTATTGCCTCCGGTGTAGCCTCGGTAGCTTGCCACGATGGACGTACAATCAAGCGATCGCGCCAAGCATTTAATTTGGGATAGTCACTTAAGGAAATGCCTACACTTGGCAACACATTTACCACAGTTCCAGCCACAACCTCGGCGAGAGTTAGGTTGTGACTAGCAAAGTAAGGGCGATCGTCTAATAAATTTTCAAAAAACTTCAGCACTATGGCAATTTTTTGCTGTGCCTTCTCGATTTTTTCTGGATCTCCTCCAGGCAAGCCGAGAAACTGAGGTAGAAAGGTACTGGTTGCTGGCAAAAGTTCATTCACAGTTACCAGTTGTACTATCCGTGCGATCGCTAAATCCTTGGCATCTTTAGGCAACATCGCAGGTGTAGGATATTTTGCCTCTAAATAGTCCAGAATTGCTAAGGATTCTACTACATTAAAGCCGTCATCTACCAAAGCTGGAATGTGATGGAAGGGGTTAATTGCTAAAAAATCTGGTTTAAACTGCTCCCCATCCACTTTTATCTCTACTAATTCAAACTCAAGTCCTTTTTCCAGCAGAGTAATCCAGACGCGGCGGGAGTTGGGAGAAATCGGTGAATAATAAAAGGTGAGCATGAGAGAACCTCACAGCTTTATAAGTAGGGCGGACATTGCCAATTTTACACTTTATACTCAATTGAATTGTTCTAACAATGTCTCAACGCTAGCATTGTGATCCAGAAAAGAAAATAAATGCCAGTAGCGGAGTTTTCCTTCTTTATCCAATACAAACTGTGCTGGTAAAGGTGCTCCCAGTGCTTGTCCTACTTGATAGGTACGAAACACTCGACAACTTGGATCACTAAGCAACGGCATTTGGAAACCTAAATCCCTCACAACTCTTTGACTCTGCCGTTCATCGGTACTAGTAATCATTAAAACTTCTATACCGCGATTTTTGAATTGTTTGTAGTTTTCATTTAAAGCTTTGATGTGAGGAAAACAAAAAGGGCAATATTGTTTTTCAGTAAAGATCCGAGTCAAGGCGAGTAACACTGGTTGCTTGCCTTTATAATCAGACAATTTTACTAAAGTTCCGTTGGTAATATCTGGCAATTGAAAGTCTGGCGTTCCCACTCCCAACCTGAGTTTATTGCTAGCTGGAACTGGTAAAAAGTTGCGAAAGAATCGCTCATTTAATAAGCCACTAAAATCAGTTGAAGTCAGCATAATACCATTTTGGATTTTGGATTTTGGATTGTCAAAGAGTGATTGGATAAGCTTTTGGGCGCTTAATCTGTCGCAATAATTGTTCAAACTGGATTATTTAAATACCATTTTATGAGAAAACCACAGAAAGATACGGAGGTTAACACTGTTTAATGTGTATCTCTGTTTATCTGTGGTTTTCATTGATTCTGCTCTCAACTCCAACCGGATGGATTAGAGTTTGCCAGCTAGCGAAATTTAGACAGCAGAGAAGTAGACTTTAGACTTCACTGGGTCAGGATTCATTGTCTTGTCACCAGGTTGCCAACCAGCTGGGCAAACTTCGTCGGGGTGAGACTGAACATACTGAATTGCTTGTAATGTCCGCAGGGTTTCATCAACGCTGCGACCAAAAGCTAGATTATTGATGGTGGCGTGCTGTATGATACCATCTTTATCAATGATGAACAGACCACGCAAGGCAATACCTGCTGCTGGGTCAAGAACGTTGTAAGCGGCACTAATCTCTTTCTTGATATCGGAGACTAGAGGATAATTCAGGTCGCCAACACCACCAGACTTACGATCTGTTTGAATCCAAGCGAGGTGGGAGAATTCACTATCAACAGAAGCCCCAAGGATTTCCGTATTAATTTTATTGAATTCTTCGTGGCGATCGCTAAATGCTGTGATTTCAGTAGGACAAACAAAGGTAAAGTCTAGTGGGTAGAAAAACAGGACGACATACTTACCGCGATAATCGGAAAGTTTGATTGTCTTAAATTCCTGATCTACCACAGCCGTTGCTGTGAAATCGGGAGCTTGTTGACCAACGCGGAGGCTTGCTTCGGTTCCGTAAGTAAGGGACATTAACCTAATTCTCCTTTATTCGTTTAGTAGCGTTGGAATTCGGGTTAAGTAAACTCACCCATCCACGCTCTCACAGTTTAATTACGATCTGTTACGACTATATCATAGTCATAACGATTTTGAGTAGCAAATGCTTGATTTAGATACAAGAGAATGGGTGCTTACCAATGGCTTGGGAAGTTTTGCCAGTGGTACAGTTTCTGATGTCCGCACGCGTACTTATCATGGTTGGCTGTTTGCCGCTACAAACCCTCCCTCTGGGCGGACTCTGCTGTTTTCGCACCTAGAAGCTAGCTTGGAAGTATTAGGGAGCGTTGTGGCACTAGGGACAAACTTTTGGGGTAACGGTCAGATTGAGCCGACGGGCTACGAACTGCTACGTTCTTTTGATATTAACCCAGTTCCAAAATGGATTTGGGGTCAAGATAACTGGCAGCTAACTAGACAATTGCTGATGCCCTATGGGTTGGTGGGGACTGGAGATTGGGGACAAGAGGAACAAGGGCAGATAAGCAATGCCCCTGGCCAATTTTGCCATCGAATTTTAATCCACTATCGTTACGAGGGAAGTCATACAGCGATTTTACGGTTGCGACTGTTGATAGCAGAACGTGACTTTCACCACCAGCAGACTGCTGGCCCAAAATTACAGTTCTCACAATTGCTAGGGCAACAGCAAGTCTGTCTGCAAGCAATCAATTCTGGGCATTTCGGCATACCTTGGCACTTGCGTTGGACACAAGGAAATTATCAACCAGATGCAGTTTGGTATTGGCATTATGGATTGCCTGAGGAGACGAAACGGGGATTAGGTGACAAGGAAGACCTCTACAGTCCTGGTTACTTGATAGTCACACTCCAACCAGGAGATACAGTAACTCTAGAAGCACGAGTAGGTTTTCCCGACTTAACGCTAAGTGTTCTCACGGACAAAACCTTTGCAGAAGCTGTGGAAGCAGAGCAAGAACGGCTCTCACAGATTTTTGGATGGGGAGAGAGGGGCAGAAATCAATTCAAAATTCAAAATGACGCTCGCAGACTCGCTAACGCTACGCTAACAAAATTCAAAATTAAAGAACTCCTGCCTCCTGCCTCCTCTTTGCCACTCCCCATTACCCCTTATCCCCAGAGGGGGCCCCACCTTCCCCATTCCCCACTCAGCCAACAACTACTCAAAGCAAGCGATCAGTTTATTGTCTATCGAGCCTCAATTGCTGGCCCCACAGTCATTGCTGGTTATCACTGGTTTAATGACTGGGGACGCGACACATTAATCGCTTTACCGGGGTTGGCATTAGTTCCACAGCGCTTTGATCTGGCAAAAGGAGTATTGCGAACTTTTGGGCATTATTGTCGCTACGGTTTGATTCCTAATGCATTTCCTGATCTCAATGGTGAACCAATTTATAACAGTATTGATGCGGCGTTGTGGTGGATTGAAACTTTAGGACTTTATTTAGAAGCTACCCAAGACTGGGATTTTTTGGCAGAGCAATTCCCTGTAGTACAGCAAATCTACAAAGCATTTGTCGGTGGTACACATTTCAATATCCAGGTGGATGCTACTGATGGGCTAGTTAGTTGGGATGCTGCTGGTGTAGCCCTCACCTGGATGGATGTGGTAATTGGGTTACATCCCGTCACTCCGCGTTACGGTAAGCCAGTGGAAATCAATGCGCTGTGGTATTCTGCTTTATGTTGGCTGAGTCAGTGGGCAGAGCGATTGAGCCAGCTTGAGTATGGTGAGCCAGTGCGTCTCACTAAGCAAGCACAGCGTTATGCTCAACAAGCACAACACGTAAAAACCTCGCTGCAAAAGTTCTGGAATCCTCAGCTAGGTTATCTGTACGATACTATTGAGCCGGACGATCGCCGGAATTTTCAAATTCGTCCCAATGCTGTTTTGGCGCTGTCGCTGCACCATTGTGGGTTTTCTGAACAACAAGGGTGTCAGATATTAGATTTGGCAACTGCCAACTTGCTCACCCCCTATGGTCTTCGCAGTCTCGATCCCGGAGATCCAGAATACAAAGGGAAATACCAGGGCAACCAAGAGCAACGCGATCGCGCTTATCACCAAGGCACTGTTTGGGCTTGGCTAATTGGGCCATATATTCGGGCTTGGCAACGTTTTTATCCACAGCGATCGCTGCCTTTTGATTGGCAACCTCTGCTAGATCACTTCCTATTTGACGCTTGTCTTGGTTCTATTTCTGAGATTTTTGATGGCGATTTACCTCATACACCCAGAGGTGCGATCGCTCAAGCTTGGTCAGTTGCCGAAGTCATCCGCCACATTAAATAGTGCTGAGTATAAGAGATGAGTCTATCTAAAAATGGCGGTTAATTATCCCAAAAAGGTGGTTTTGATCCCAAAATCTATGTTTGCTGACTTTTGTATATAATTTTCTTGACCGGGGAACTTCTAACCTGCTGAAAAATATCGGCTGCTCACATCTTATTATCAAGAACATGAATCTACCAATCAACTCATGAGCGAGGAACGAGAAAGAGCCGATAATGATTCCCCCTGGAAAGAAATCCTAGAAGCTTACTTCCCCCAAGCAATGCAATTTTTCTTTCCGCAAACAGCAGCACTAATTAATTGGGAACGTCCCCACGAGTTTCTTGATAAGGAATTTCAACAAATAGCCCGCGAAGCAGAACTTGGTAGAAGATATGCAGATAAATTGGTCAAAGTCTGGCAAATTCAAGGAGAGGAAATTTGGCTGTTGATTCATGTCGAAATTCAGGCAAAATCGGAAGATAATTTTGCTCAAAGGATGTTTTCCTACAACCTGCGAATTTTTGACAAATTTGCTAAACCAGCCATTAGCCTAGCAATTTTGTGCGATGCTGACTCGACTTGGAGACCAAATCAATACAGTTATAATTATCCCGATTGTGGTCTGCATTTTAGATTTGGAACCGTCAAACTGCTCGATTATCAAAATCGATGGACAGAGTTAGAAAAGAACGATAATCCCTTTGCGACGGTGGTAATGGCACATTTGAAAACCCAGCAAACTACTAAACATCTGGGAGAAAGAAAAACGTGGAAATTTAGTTTAATTCGGCGATTGTATGAACAAGGGCTGCAAGAAAGGGATATTCGTAACCTCTATCGTTTTATCGATTGGGTTATGATTTTACCAAAAGGATTAGAAGCAGAATTTTGGCAGGAGTTTAAACAATTCGAGCAGGAGCGTACCATGAGTTACATTACCACAGGCGAGCGCATTGGCTACGAACGAGGGAAGGAGGAAGGACAACAGGAACAAGCACAAACACTTGTACTACGACAGCTACAAAAACGGGTAGGAGAGTTACCACAACAGGTTCGAGAACAGATTCAGGGTCTTTCTCTAGAACAATTGGAAGCACTGGGTGAGGCTTTGTTAGATTTTAGTGCGTTGGCGTAGCCCGTCGTAGACATCGCTGATTTGCTCAACTGGCTAAAAACTCATCAAACAGTTAGTGCTGAGTCTTGAGTATTAGAGGTCAAACTTGTCTCTTACAGAGCAGTCAAAGTTACTCTATCTTTACTCGACTTATCGCTCGCTACTTATAAATTTTAAAGTGGCTCAGGTCGGAGTTGAACCAACGACCCCAGGCTTATGAGTCCCGTGCTCTAACCAACTGAGCTACTGAGCCAGATTTATTCAAATCATTAACTAATATAGCATACAAATTTGCTCAAGACTAGCCCCTTTGGCAATTTTGTTAGAACTTCCATCCCTGTTGAGGTCATAGAAAGCAAAAGAGGGAGGTGAACTCCCTCAACTAACAAGCCAATGATTTAGTTACAGACTACTCAACAATTACAGGCGATTTGGTAGGAAGGCTATTGGATTAACAGCATCCTTGCCTGATGGATGAATTTCAAAGTGGCTGTGTGGCCCAGTGCTGTGACCAGTGCTACCCATTAAAGCAATTGTTTCTCCTTGATGCACATGCTGACCAGGTTGCACCAGAATCTTGCTGTTATGACCATAGCGAGTCATGCTGCCATCGGGATGACGAATATCAACAAGGTTGCCGTAACCACCATTGTTCCAGCCAGCTTTTTCTATCGTACCCTCAGCCGAGGCCACGACTGGCGTACCAGTGGAGTTAGCAACGTCAATTCCCTTGTGCAATCTACCCCAGCGCCAACCATAACCAGAGGTGAGAGTGCCCTTCGCCGGCCATGTGTAAGCGATGGATGAGCTAGATGGAGGGGGTATAGTTTCGTCAATTGGTCTGGGCAGATATTGATCCACTGCTGCCAAAGGTGGTATCCGCATCTGTGGAGAAACTGTAGTTCCCCGCATCTTTCCTAAGGAGTCAGAGGCATTTACTCTTCCAGCAGGCGTTTTAACCCTTGTGCCAGATGGATTGTCAGAGGGAGTCCACTGACTAGCAGAGCCTAGATTGGGCAAGAAATCTGGATTTACTGGCTCGTTAGCCGGCATAGTAGCACGGAATTGGGACTTAATTGGTTGAAAGCTATAGTTAGGTCTAATAGGTGTAGGAACTGGAATTTGTATCGCTACATTATTCGGTTGAACTGCGACGTTGGGTACAGTGATATTATTGGGGCTAGAAATAGGAGTGAGCATCGCAGCATTATTAGTTTCGCTAGCTGCTGCTGGCACAATTAAGTTCCCAGACTGTTGAGCGCGATATTTCTGCTGTAACCTTTGGATTTCCGCTTGTAAGCCCCGCAAACGGTCATTATTGTTATTGTTTACCCTTGCTACCCTATTTGCTGGTGTTTTAGGCTGTTGCATTTCGGCAAAAGCTTGTGGCACTGGCATGTCACCACCGACACCATAAGAACTAACAGCAGTGGGGGCTGTTTGGTGGTCGGTTGCACTATTTGCCTGAATCTGAACAGTTACCGGTGTAGGGACGGCAACGCTAGTGTTGTCGGCAATAGTTGGTGATTGTGAAGTAGGTAGATATGAGTTGGCACTACCAATGTTCACACGAGAGGTGGCAACATGAGGAGTATTGCTGGACTCTACAAAAGTGGGGTTACTCGCTACAGTTGCCTCAACTTGAACAGCAGGAATAATCAGTTTTTGACTAATTTGCAGTTCATTTGGATTATTGAGGTTATTTGCCTTAACTAGTTGTGATACTGAAGTCTTGTATCTGCTGGCGATCGCTGCTAATGTATCTCCAGGCTTAACTTCGTAGGCTGTATGAGTAGAGGACGCAATAACTATTGGTCTAGCTGGTACAAATGCAGTCGTCTGTGTCTTCTGTTTTAACCTCGATATCAGGTTCGCTTTGCTAGCATCGCCAGAAGTGTCTGACTGGGCTAATATAGTCTTCTCAACGACAGTCGTCGGTTGCGCCAACCCCATATCAGCTTGTGATAAATTTTTGGTCTCCCCAGACCGCAACTGTGCCAGACTGTTTCTTAAACGGTTCGATTTTTCTTGTAAGCGATTCAGTGCGAACTCTTGTTGCGCCTTAAGTTGTGCATTTATTTCACTGTTGGCTGCGCCAGATGTTGCCACTGTTTGTGGCTGGGCAGTTAGTGATGCATTTATACTACCAACACCATTAGCACTAGAGTCAGACAGATTATTGACTGTTGGGAAACTAGTCTCAGCTAAGGTATTGTTCAATCCCTGTGCCACTTGGGGCTTCAGGTAGGTGGAATTTTTATAAACCGCTGTTGCTTGGGAAAACGTGTTTGATGGGGGAACTTGCAAAGACATTCCATTTGCCGCAACTTGCCATTTAGCTTCAAGCCCAGGCACTTGTGAGACTGCCGTTGGTTCCACGATCACAGGATTTTCCGGCACGCTCGCTGATGAGACTGCTTGGGACTCCAGCTTTGTGGAGGCGAATTTCACCTCAGTGTCAGGAACAGCAGGAATCGCTGAAGTTGCCTTTTGGCTGCCTACAGGCACCGCTGCTTGGGCTTGATCGCTTTGTCGAGTCACCAAAAGGCTGGTTGCTCCCATAGAGATTGCCAAGCCAATCATGGCGGCTTTTGTTCGCACCCGGCGGTTAACTTTTGGATTCATCACATTTACCAGTTCTACCGGGGCATCATCGCTACTGGGGTTATTTTTCAACACAGCTTTTACTCTCTTTTTCAATGCTCGTTTCAAAGACGACCTCCTATGATCACTAGCGCTTAACTGATCTCGATTTTTCAGTTGGATACTAGTCAATGATTTAGATCACAACGAAGGATAGATCAAGATCACATTCACCAGAGATGCTTACGCAAGATTAACCTGCTTCTCTGATTTAGACAAGTTCACCCGTTTTAGCAAAATTTAAAGTTTGCTGTGTTTACTTGTCCGAACCACTCCTAACACCACTTAGGACGTTTTACTCTTTACCATTGTCCGCGCTTGTCTTGCGTCAATCACGGGGACTGGACAAACTATTTGCCAAGTCCATAGTCGCTGTTGAGAATTAAATTGCTGCGACTTCTGGAAAAGTGATATCCCCTACTGTAGATATCTTCAAGATATTTCTAACCAATCCGTCTTCTCAACAGGAGACTTTACGTTGATTATTCCCTAAAAAACAACCGTATGAAGCATCGGCTATTTTTGGGCTGCTTTCTGGTGTGCATTGAGCCATAATAGCTCAAATGTTCAACTTGACTGGGTTCTAGCGCTTTTGTTCCCAATTTAGGATGTTTCAAATTCATCAAAATCTATCATTCAAATTTGGCAATATCCCAAGTTTTATATACAAATTTCTTATAACAACCTTCCTATGCTTGTAAGTATCTTCCACTACATTTTGGTGATAAATCCAATTTTATGTATATTTGTTTACAAATTATTCCAGTAACCAAGAAAATTTTTGTAGCCAAAAATAACTCGTCTAATAGATTTCTGGACATATCATAAGTAAATATACTTGTAATTGTGATGTGAAGGTAAACAACTATTGTAAATAGCCTAACTGACGACGGGTTTCAAATAAGCTAATTGCCACACTCACTGACAGATTCAAGCTGCGAACGCCAGGTTGGCTCATAGGAATATACAGGGTAGCATCGCAATCGGACAGAATTGCTGGTGGTAAGCCTGTGGTTTCACTACCAAACAGCAGCCAATCATCAGGTTGAAACTGAAAGCTTACATAATTACAATTTCCACCGACAGTATAACCCAACCATCTGCCTCCACGCTCCTGATGTAGAGCTTTAAAAGCTTCTAGGGATTCGTGATAGTGCAGTTTGACATAAGGCCAGTAATCTAACCCAGCCCTTTTGAGGTAGCGATCGCTAATTTCAAATCCCAAAGGCCCTACCAAATGTAACTCTGTACCCGTAGCTGCACAAGTACGGGCGATATTACCTGTATTAGGGGGGATTTGCGGGTTAACTAAAACTACCTGAGGCATTGTCCGTATAATTTACGTATTGTATAAAACAATTTATTGTCCATGATAAATCTACCAAAAGGTAGAGGCGATTCATAGGTTTTGTTAATAATAATCAAGCATCCTCCATCGATTAGATTTTTAAAACGAAGCGCAAACCCTCACAGAGGAATGCCTGAGAGGATATTTGCTTAAAATCAGGAAATATTAAGTTTTATGTAGAAAGCAGTGGGAGTAGGGAGTGGGGAATAGGGAATAGGGGGATGAGGGGGACAAGGGAGAATTATTGAACAAGTTTCTTCGTTATGCCCAATGCCCCCTACCTCTTCAGTTAAGCCAGCAGAGAGGAACACAATTTGTCTTCGAGTTCGAGTTCACGTTCTTGGATGGCGACAATAGCCTGAGTGATGACGCGCTGGCTGTCAAAGCCGACTGCGTGTAATTGCAACCACTGTTGAGCTTCATTGCCTTCGCGGAGGATTTTTTGCAAAGGGGAAAGGAAACAGCTAAAGCCTTGTTGTTTAGCGATCGCCCAAACATCTTGGTACATTTGAGCAATCCAATCTCTCGCTACAATGCTTCTGCCATCTTGCCAATGCCTCAAATTAGCATCAAGACTACTAACAGCAGCAGCAGCTTCATTCTCAGCAGTCAGGGTGACGAGTTCTTCAGCAGAGAAGGTACTTTGAGTTAACGGATCGATGCTGGGATTTTCGATTATTTGCAACAAACGCGCTTCTAATAAGGCACTAATCGCCAGCAAGGCAATGGGATCTGTGACTAAATCGCAAATTCGCAATTCTAGGCGATTCAAGTCGTAGGGACGGCGATCGCCATTTGGTCGCACTGATGCCCATAAATGTCGTATATTTTGCATTGTTCCAGCAGCCAGTTGATCTTCCACCCACTGAATATGATCGCCGTGGCTGGCAAATAACGGCACATGGCTAGGCGTTTGCGGAAAGAGTCCCCAACGGGTGGAGTGATAGCCAGTAGTTTTGCCATCGAGGAAGGGAGATGAGGCGCTGAGGGCGAGAAATAGAGGTGCTTCCATACGGATCACCCGACACGCCCGCATTAATACTTCTGGATCGCTGATACCGACATTGATATGTACGCTGGCGGTGACTACTTTCGTGCCGTAAGTGTTCTCAATGTAGTCATGATAGGGGTTTGCTGGATCAGAACGCAGAAAGCGATCGCTCCCACCCAAAGATAAAGTACTCCCCGGTATTAGGGTGTAATTGCCCAAGTTATTGAGGTAGTTTCGCAACTCTCGCCGGGGACGCAGCAAGGCACACAATAAATTATCGTAATTAGGGGATGGTTGGGTTATGTATTCGACGTTGCGGCTATCTGGCTCCCGCATAAATCCATCCAAAGCTGCAACAATTTTGTCGGAGAGACCGACGATTTCACCTTGAGGCGTGCCAGTGTACATCTCTATCTCAAAGCCTTTTAATAAAACCACCTTGTTCTCCTCGGCTCTCTCTGCCTATAAATTGTATCGAATAAGACGAATTTCTGTATCTATCTTTAAGTTAATCAAAGCTTAAGAATCATTTAATTGCCAACTCACGCGAAATCAGGAAGACAGATTTCTTGGTTGTCTTCCCAAAAATTATTACTATTGAAGTATGAAAAATATCCTAATATGTGTTATCCACGGTACAGAATAAAATCAGTAGATGAATCACTCTCTTGGGCAATATTGAGACGTAGAAACTGCGCCCATACTTCATCACTAAGTAAGTTTAAAGCAGTTTGAGGATTGTTAGTAGCGATCGCGCGGATAACTTTACGCCATCCCTGCTGTAATGACTCAATAAAAGCCTCTTCAATAGAAACTTGACTCAGTAAGAAAAGTGCCGTTTTAAAAATTGCTGAATCAGCTTGTATATTCTTCGATCTTAACCCTTGAAGTGCTACATTCAACCAGACAGGTAGAAGTTCCAGCCAGTTGTTTTGTTGTATCTCTTTGAGTGCAATATCTTCCATACCTAGCGCACCCCACACACATAAAGACTCTACAGCCAGTTGAAAATCGCGGTTTTCTAGAGCATTTTTCCATAATTTTTGAGCGTGATTTTGGAAGCGATTAGCGAGAAATTCATAAGCTTCCTGAACTTGATGCAAAATTGTAACTTTATAAACTGACTCGCCTCGCGGTAGGTAATCGCCGCGATAAGATAGCCAGTTATGAGATCCACAAAGATGGATTTTCTGATCAACTATTACTTCTTTTACATGAGAATCTCCCAACCAAAAAACCTGTACAGATGGTAAACCATCAGGTGTTTTTATCGCTCGAAGTTTTTTCTCTACTTCTGGTGAAATTGGTTTATCTTCATCTTCTTGTCGGCGCGCAATTCCATGTCCAATTAAAATCCAAACTCCGCGATTAGCTAATTTCTGTAAAAGAGTTATAAATTTTTCATTGACAACTGCTTGATTCACCCAAGGAGAATAGATTAGAATCTGACTTTTAGCCGAATTTAAAACTTCTAAAAAAGCTTGGCTAATTTGTCCATCACGTAACTGTACAGCTTCACCAACCACCGTAGAATTATCTACTTTTTCACCAGCTTTTCTGGCAGTTTTTAGAGCCTTTTGGCGAATATTTTCGAGTCGAGCTTCTATTTCAGTATTTTTTTGCTTGAGAATGGCTTCACGTTCAAAATTGATGGTTTCAGTTGACAATTTACATAATGCTTGCAAAGATATTTTCCCTTCAGCGTGTAGCACTTCCAACAAGTTTGATGCTGACTCTAAAATTTGCTTTCCATTTCTTATTTGAATATTCAATTTATCTTCAAGTGCATCGAAGAGAACGAAAAGCGATATCTTTTTCCAAATTTTTTCAGTCGAAGCTATTACCTTACAGGAAGTGACAATTTTTCCCTCTTCTGGCAGATGAAGCGCTAAACCTGAAGCCTGAATACTTTTTTGTATTTCCTCAAGCGATAACAAAGAAATCTCATTAATTGTATGATCAATAGTTATAAAGTCTGCCAAATCTGGCAAATCTATAACTGTCTCATTTAAGGGTTCAAATTGAAAGGTTATTTTGTCGCTTAAAGGGTCTGTAATAGCATTAAGCTGTACAGGATATGGCGGCTGTGGTACAGACCCTTTTTCATAAAATGAGCGACCTTCAGGAGTGACTGTTAGTGGCGATGTTGCTGATAGAGTTTGTAATGTCCGAAGAGTTGCAGTAGTAGTTTTAATAAATACAGAATCAAGCCCAAGTACAGAGGCTAATTCATCCTCGGTTGGCGGAGGTTGAAATTCAATAGCAGCGCGGATAATAAATTCTTCGAGTACGTTAAATTGGCGGGGTTCTTTGATATTTAGTTCTACAGGAGTTTGACGCAAGCTATAACGGAATTGACGCGCTGCTAAAACTGACAAACTAGGACTTTGCGTTTCTATTTCGTCTACCAACTTCTTGAGATTGTCATCAATCGGTTTAGCTAAAGAGGCGAGAAACATCAACGAAACCTCCATGAAGACGCACGATGTTTGAAACATTGGAGTACATACTCCCGACTTGTCCACCCTGCTGTTTAGAGAAGTCGGTAATCTAAGCTTTTCAATTTTCACAAATCAAATAAAATTACTATTTAGTGTGTATTATCAATACTACACAGTCACTCAAAACAGAAATTGAGGACGAAAAATGTCAGCTTTGGTGATGGCTAATTTGTCCAGTATATTGCCTCAATTTTATATACCAAATTCTTGAGATTATTATTAATAGGTTTAGCAGAAATCGCCAGCTATTTGTGAAGTGCCTGCTGAAAAGTCTTGATGGCATCAACATGATTCACCATATTAATGCAGCGTAACAACAAATCCAGATCGATACCTTTAACCTCCTCACTACTAGAAACCCTTTCATAGTGAGGTGCGTTGCCTTCTTTCCGCAGGTGATAAACTTCTAACACTCCATCTTCCCAGAACCACACTTCTGGAATCAACAGCCGCTTGTATGCCTCCAGTTTGTTGATACCGCCACTGGTAAACACCACCTCAATCGCCAAATCGGGACGCACTCGACCAGGGGCAAGTTTATAAGATTCATCCGCCTCTCGCTTGACAGCACCCGATTCACTTTCTAAGGTCATTGATCCAGTTGGAGTAAAGTCAAACCCTGCCATGAGCAGGTAAAGTTCTAACAATGCGGCAATTCTCTTCTTAACAGTTTCGTGGGGTTCTCCAGGCATTCTTCGGATCTCCAAAACACCATCCAGGAAAGACAGGCGATATCCTGGACGGTCTAATAACTGCTCAACTGCTTTGAATTCTCTCCAAGTCAGTCCCTCAAACAAAAGGGGTGATTCCTTTGTGGGTGTAGCGTAGACGCTTTGCGGTGAGGGGGTCGCAGTCTTGGCGGTTCCCGTCGATTGCGATCCCTCGAACCCGAAGGGCTTGTCGCCAGACATCGCTGCTGGGGTCATAAAAGTCTCCAGTCTGTTTCTAAATGAGAAATAATCAGTTTTGGAGGGCAGTTTGTTAATTGTAACTTCTTTCTAGGAGCTTAAAAATTATTTTTTCTCACCTTTTTATATTTGCTGTTTCTCACCTAAGCCTTTAATTAACAACAAAACCACTTTTCAAATGATTAGAGAAACATCAACGAAACCTCCATGAAGACTGACAATATTTGAAACTTCCGAATACATACTTCCGACTTTACCTGATTGATGGGTAAATAAATTATGACAACCCACAATTATCAGCAGTTCTTGAGCGCGAGAAAAAGCAACATTCACCCGTTCTGGTTTCTTAGCAAAACCCACATCTCCTTTGCTATTGTTGCGAACCATACTCACAATTACAACAGGTCGTTCCATACCTTGAAATCGGTCTACAGTACCAGTACGAATTTCTAGCGAAGGGAAAAGTTCAGATTGCAGACGTTCATCTATTTTTCTTAATTGAGCGCCATAAAATGTAATTACAGCAATTTCTTTTTTTGGTTCACCATTAGCAACTTTAGAAGCCCAAATATTCTCGAACTGCTGACACAGACGTTCAATCGCATCAATTTCTTGAGTATTAAAGTAAGAAGTTCCATTTCGTTGCTCTAAAAACTGATTTTCAATAGGCGTTTTTACCCAGATAAGATGCTGAGATTCTTGGATAATTTCGCTTGCTAAATGATGTGCGCGTTTTGTGTCCGGCTCCAAAATACCAGATTCTAATTTACCGTCATAAAATTGATTGATTGCTCCCATAATAAATGGGTGCATTCGATACTGTGTAGTTAGCATTTGTTTGATGCTTTCATCGGCAGATTCAAACTGACTTTTGAACAGTGATTCTTCTAAGAACTGTAGCTCGTCTCGTGTATTACCAATTGTTTGAGCAACTTCTTCTAAAGTGCTAGTATCAAGCATGGGTGGTAATTGTCGATGATCGCCTACCATGACTAATTTTTTGCCTTTCAATGCTGGGATTAGTAACTCTGGTGGAGTACACTTACTAACTTCATCAATGATGACGACATCAAAAGATTTGAATTCTTCAGAAAAACCTCTATTTGCAGCTTGAACACAGGTGATACCAACGACGTTAGCATTATCTAAATAAATGCGTCTTAAATCATCGCGATCGCCTTCAGTTGGATTTCTTAATTTTCCTATCCAATCTTGAACGAAATTCTGATATTTTTTGAGATAACTTTCTTCTTTTTTGAGTTGCTGTTGCCAAAATTCAAACTGAATATTAAGACCGCGCAATAACTCTAGATTAAATAAGTCAGCAGCAAAATTTTCTGGTTTAGATTTATCGGGTATTCTTTGCCATTCTGTCAACCACCAGGTTCTTTCTACTATTAAATTTTCTGATGGCTGTGGTTGTGATTTATGTTCTATTTCGCGGAGATTAATTTTTAATTTGTGAAGCTGCTGTAGAGAAGTTTTAGTTTCTTCTTGTAGCTTGGATAAATGCTCATGTAGAGAATTTCTAATTATCTCCAGTACAGCAAAAGGTTCTAATGATGAAATTAATGTTTCAAGCTGACTAATGGAAGTTACCCAATAATTCACTTGTTTTGAGAATTCTTGGGGTTGCTCCCAAATATTTGATTGTGTTGCGAGATATTGTTGAACTATAATGCGTAATTGAGCAGGGATATTTTGTTGATTAAGTTCTTGCAAGATATTTATAACTTGTCCAAGTTGCAAATTAGCATCCTGTTGCGCTTTTTCTACCTCAGCTTGAGTAAGGGATATTTGCTGTTGGATAACTTCATTTTTCTGAAGTTCATTTAATAGTAGTTGCAGATGCTGAAGCTGTTGTTCAGCTTCAGTTTTGACTTTTAAAACGCATTGACGCGCATTTATAAGGATAGTATCGAGCAATTCTTGTGTAAGCCGGGTGAGAGTAGCATCAATGTTATTCCATTCCCATGATGCGCCATAAGTCCGTTGCATTCTAATTAAAAAAGCCTGGGTATTCTCAACTAGTAATTTTCGCTGTTTGGGGTTGAGTAGCTGATAATTGTTAAACTGTTGATAAGTTTCATGCCATTGGGTGCGTAGGCTTTGCCCACCGTAGGTATCACGATCGCTCTTTGATAGCACCATTGGAATCTCACTAAAATTTTGTTGTAAAAAATAGCTAAAATTATGCTGTTTACCCCGCCTATCAGTAAAACCTCCGTCTATTTCATAAGCGATCGCCTTTGCTAATAGCTCCCATTCTGGTAAATTAATATTGTAATTTTTTGGTACTATTGGTAATTTTAATGTATTAGCAAACATCAACAAACCTAGCGGTAAATCTACTAAATTCTCTGTTAGTGGTAAACCTGATTGATGACAATCTTTCAAAGTTTGATACAGATGAGAAGGTGCTGTAGACTTCCATTCTTTAACTGCTGAGATAATATAATCAATTTCCCGTTTACGATTTTGCCAAATCTGGATTGTTTGCTGTAGGTTTTGTAGCTTGCTAAGATATTGCTGATAATCTGGTTGTACCTGATTTAACAAGGCGAAATTTTGTTTGACAACCTTTACTGATGCTGCGACTTCTGATATAGCTTGACTTGCATCTTGAGCATAAGTCAAAGCAGTTTTAAATTCAGAAATTTCTGTTACTATTTCACGCAACCAAGCCGCTAAACCAAAAGCACCAAGCGCTGGACGCACAAAGCCAAGTTCATCAGTATATTTGATGGTTTGACGAACATTTGCTAAAAATTCTTCTACTAAACTGTTACCTTCTGTGTATGGCTTAAGAAGTGGCAAAAAATCTGTAACTTCTGAAGCTTCCCAGTTGATATTTGGTGCAGTATTTAGTATATTTTCCAGTCCTGCAATTAGAGATTCAACCTCGTTCTGTTTTTCTACGGTTTCGTTGTAAGAAATTTCTTGATTTTTAAAGTTTGCCTCTAGTTTTATCTTATTTTTATGGAATTTATTTTGTTGCTGATTGAATTCTGACTCTGCTTGGAAGTAGGCTGTGAATCTTGGTGATGATGCCAGTAATTGACTGAAAATTTGGATATTTTCGAGCCGTTGAGTCAGATTATTTTCGCAGTCAGCCGCAGTATTTTCTAGCCATCTGCCAATCACTTGATCTTCTAAAAATGGCTGTCCTTCTTCCCCAACTTTCTCGGCTCTCCCCTTTCGTACAGCCCGAATTACTGGGTTATGAACTAATCGACTTAGGGCGTTATCTACTGCTAAATTGGCTTGAGATGCAATTAAGGTGCGTCCACCGCGAAGAGCAATTTGATAGCAAATCTCGGCAATTACGGTAGTTTTACCAGTACCAGGTGGCCCTTGAATAAGAACAAGATCCTTAGCGGCAAGTACCTTTTCTACTGCTGCTTTCTGACCAGGATTAGCAGAAGATAACAACAAATCTTGTGGTTGAAGTTCGATAGTTGTTTTGATTTGTCTAGCCTGAGAAGCATCGAATAAAAAGTTACCCAAATAGGGATTTTGGGTGTAACCATTATTCAAATCATCTAAGGCTTTTTTCTTGCGCTGAATCTGCTGAATATCACCAACTGCCTCGAAACATAAGAATCCGGTAGCTGGTAATTGATAACGCTCTGCTGCCATGTGTTCAGCTAACTCGCGTTCTAGCCTGAGAGTAATAATACAACGGTTAGGGTCAACTTCTTCAACAGTCCCTAATTGACGACCGCTAATCCAATTTTTGCCGATAGGAGCAGTTTCAAAAAGCTTTAAATCTTCGTTTTTTGTGCGTCTTGCTCGTTCCCAAAAATTTTCCCCGTCGAGGGAATTTTGATAAAAGCCGTCAAGGCTGGCTGAGGCTAGATCAATTTCAAAACTGATTCGTCTTTTAAAGTTATAGTTATGACTTACGTAACGCACACAAAATTGACGCGCTTTAGCGATTTTTTCCTCTATCTGCAAAAACGCTTTCCAGGCTTTAAGCTGATCTTCTGTAGGCACATGATCGCCACAAACTAGCGCGGCTGCAATGCGTTTCAAGGTTGCGGGCGGAATGTCGAGATGATGCTGATGATTAGACAGCAAACGCAAGCGACAAGGCACAGCATAGCTATCGGCGTGTCCCCGTGAGGTTTGTAACAACTGAGCCGACAGTATTTTTAAACCGCCACGTCCATCTTTTTGTACAGCCGCTCTTAATCCTAATGTTTTTCTGAGCTTCTCAAGTCTTGGGGGTAATTGAAAATCATCGCTGTCTGTTGCTATTGTCAAATCCCAAATTTCTTCTCTTGCTTCTTTCCCTGCACCTTTGCGACGTACATAAAATAGAGAAGGCTTTTTACCGACACATTCATACATTAACTCATTGGCGCGATCGCGCCGCTCCCTAAATTCGGGATATGCTTCTAGGGAAGTTTTACCTTCAAGATGGCGGATAAAACTATCAATTGCTGAAGCTATAAACATATAGCCCCAATCTTCAGAGTTTGTTTGAATTTTCGAGGATTTTGCTGTTAGTTTATTTGCCGCTACACGAATGCGTTCTGCATCGGCTTCTGAGATTGTACTGGTATGGCTTTTAACTGCAATTTTGAAGCGATCGCAAATCGCTAATAGCTTCTTGCTATCCAACTTCAATTCTTTTGCTAGTTCATAGATTCTGAGTTTGCCGTTGTTCATCCACTGCTGCCTTTGCCAACAAAATAGGGTTTAGATTTAAACGCAGAGGGGCACAGAGGAGCGCAAAGTTTATTTTAGTCCCATTTTGGCAAGACTCTGTGTACCTTTGCATTTCCTTTGCTACCTGGAGCGTTTAAAAACGCTAGGATTTTGCGTAAGTCCTGAATCTTAAATTTATGTAGTAATGCTCACTAAATGACTATAGTTTGTACTGCTGGTAAACTTCACTGGCGGCGCGATGTAATAGCGAATGCCGCCAAACTAAAGATTTCATATCATTAGCGTAACCGCCGCCAATGACGCAAGCGACAGGATAACCGCTACTCATACAAGTACTTAAAACCTGCATTTCTCGGCGAAAAATCCCAGCATCGGTTAGGGCTAATTTGCCCAAGCGATCGCCTATATGAGGATCAACACCTGCATCATAAAATACTATATCGGGCTTGACTTTAGACAATAAATCTGCTAAGTAATTCGCTAAAGTTTGCAAATAGGCATCATCTTCCATTCCCACCGGCAAAGGAACATCCAAATCGCTGTTTTGTTTAGTACCGGGGAAATTGACTTCGCAATGCATGGAAAAAGTAAAAACACTATCATCGTTTTGGAAGATAAAAGCGGTGCCGTCTCCTTGATGGACATCCAAATCTACAATCAAGATTTTTTGGACAAGTCCAAATTTTTGTAAAACGCGACAGGCGATCGCTAAATCGTTGAAAATACAAAAACCAGACCCATAACTAGGAAAGGCATGATGAGTTCCACCAGCCGTATTACAAGCTAAACCTTGACTTAGTGCCAGTTTAGCAGTGAGTATTGTACCACCTACCGCTACACAAGTACGATTTGCTAATGCTGGACTCCAAGGCAAACCAATGCGACGCTGTGCTTTCGGGTCTAGGGTTCCTTCACAATAAGCTTTAACGTAGTTTGGAGTGTGGACTAACTCTATCAATTCTGCCGGTGGACGTTCCGGGGTGTGAAATTGTTCTTGATTAGCCACACCATCAGCTAACAGCAATTCGTAGAGTTGTCGGAACTTAGACATGGGGAAGCGATGCCCTTCAGTCAATGGGGCAACGTAATCTGGGTGGTAAATAATTGGCAAGTCCATAAGGAAAGAAAATCTCAAGCCCTGGCCACTAGAAGTCGCGGCTACACGAGACTTTACCTGCCTCCGCAGGGGTTAGCAAGTCCTGGCGACTAGAACTTGCGGCTACACAGGCAAAACCTTGATTTGGCCTTAGTCGGCGTAGGCGGACTTCCTTTGTGTAGCCGCGATTTGTAATCGCTAGGATTTAGATTGCTAATGCTCGTTTTTCTAATGGTAGTTCAAAGCGATCGCCTGGTTTCGGCTCAAGCACCCGCGTCGAAAGATTGTTTTTCTCTACTAGCGAACGAAATTCTTCAGCACTTCCTTTAGTCTGAATGAGTTTCATTAGCAATCCCTCAAACGCCACATCCCCACCGGCTGCTGTAGGTAATATTACTTGAGGTTTTAACCACCTTACCACTTCCAAAGCGCTATTTCCCCCTTTAATAAAAGACCCAAGCAAAGGTAGCGTTAGGTCAACAAATGGTGTAATCACCACATCAACTGGTGCAGCCTGCTTAAGTTGCGTTGAATGATACCCATGAGGCTCGTAGTATACAGTTAAACCACTCTCCAACTCTTTGAGAAGATAACTATTTTCTACCAGAGTGGGGCCAACGGGTGAGCCGGGGAAAGCCTTGATTTCAACTTGATTATTTAAAGTGAAAGTTTCCCCATGAGCCACAGTTGTTACTTGGCTATAACCTAACTGCTGTACTACTTTGGCTGCATTGGGAGAAGCTACAACTTGGATGCTGCGATCAAGTAATTTGAGCGTTTGTGGGTGAGCGTGGTCTTCTAAACCCTGAGATAGCAGAATCAGATCAATATTATCTGGTATTGGGCGATTTTGCGATCGCGAACCTTTAAACAACCAATCCAAATTGCTGAAAATTAACGAACCAACTAGCCAAGGGTCAATTAATATTCGTTTTCCGCCGATTTCCAGTAACCAACTATTGCTGTCTAACCAAGTCAAGAACATAAACTTATGTGAAGATAACGCCTACCTTCATTATCAAGCGTATACAGCCACAGTAGCCACAGCTTCGGAACAGTTTGTATTAAAATATGCCTCCTATCTTAATACCATTAATGAGTAGTTGAGTCTCATTACTCCCGGTTCGCTCATTTTTTTGGAGTTCGAGAAATTGCCGAAAAACAGAAAATCTAGGTCTAGTAATGGTTTTAGTGATTTCCCTAAATTTACCTTGAACTACCACCCGGCTCTAAAAACTCTATTTTTATGCGATCGCGCTTTATTAGACCTCTGTCTTTACTGCGGGTTACGAATCTCCGAAGCCTGTACCATGCACACCAGAGGCGCTTACCGTATCTCCTGCTTAACTAAAGAATTACATTTTTATAGTACATCTGAACTGTATAATAACTAAACTAACTAAATACAGAGTTTTAGTAGATGAGTCGCTTATTTACACAAGAAGGCAGTAGTATAGCTGCTCAAAAATTACATAAGAAAATGCTGGATTTTCGTGATTGGTTAATCAAGTCTGGCTACTCAATTGATGATATTGAAAAAGCAGCTGATGCTTACGATATTGGTGTAACAGAATTTATGGATAATAATTTGCTTAAAGCCTTGGATTCTTGTACAGAAGCAATTGATATTCTAGAAGATTTTGTACCTGCCTTTCTTCTACGTGCAATGGTATTTAAACAGCTTGGTATGGACGATGATGCAATTGAAGATTTGTTTACGTCATTGCTGATTAAACCTGACTATGATCCTGCACGTTATGAGCTTGCACAAACATATCTACAACTGGCAGAGAAAATATTAGCTCAAACAGATAGTAACTGGATAAAATCAAACAAACCTAGTCAAGATGAAAAATGGTTCAGAGATAAATTAGCCAATGAAATCGGAGGTGAAACAGAATCATATACACCTAATGGCTTAATTGATATACTTACATCCAGTGAGATTATTGAGGTAAAATCTGGGCGAAATTGGAAACATGCTCTTGGTCAAATTCTCGTGTACAGTCAACATTATCCTTGCCTCAATAAACGTATTCATTTGTTTGGTGAATTACCAAGATATTTGTCAGGAATCAAGCAAACTTGTCAAATTTATAACGTGGAGGTAAGCTGGGAAGATAAGACCGAAACAGATAGTATGAACAACTCTTATGCAAATTTATTAATGCAAAGAATATTGGATGCTAGGAAAGTTTGTATGTTTCGCACTCCAAAAAAAGTAAAACATTCCAAAGATTAATATAAAATCTTTTTTACCTAGTTATAAACACTGAAATCATTTCAGTCAGTGCTGTTACGTGCAACCGAGCGCCAGTTAGCCGAAAAATATCGATATGAGGGCGTGAACGCGCCAGAAAATTCACCTAGTTAAAGACTCATGCTGACTAGAGGTGAACAATGGTTTAGAAATTAGATTAGGACAATAACCCGCAAGTGAGTTTTACTGGCAACAGAAAATGTGACTGGGTAACGCTGTTAATCAACTAGAGGTAAAAACTATGAACATTGAGCTTAAAGCGGAATACGAGCAATTTATACAAACCCGAATTGCTACAGGTAGATATGAAAATGCTGAAGATGTGATTGTGAAAGCATTAAAACTGCTGGAAGAATGGGAGAAGGGTTATCAGGAATGGGAAGAGGAAACTAAGAAAAAACTAGCGGCTGGACTGGCTTCTATCGAACGTGGAGACGTAGTAGATGGTGAAGTGGTGATGGCGCGACTAGAGGATAAATTACGTAAAGCGCGTGAGACTCAAGGATAATGGAATACTTTATTGCCAAGGAAGCAAGCCAAGATTTAGATGAGATTTTGGATTATTTTCTAGTTCGCAATGTCAATGCTGGGGAAAGATTTATTCGAGAATTTAATAAGAAGTGCCAAAACATAGCTCAATTCCCAAATATAGGACGAAGTTACGCCAAATTTGACCCAAGACTTAGAGGAATACCGTTGGATGGCTACATTGTTTTTTATCAAGTTTTTGAAGATAGTGTTGTGATTGTGCGGGTAGTTAGCGGTTATAGGGATTTACAATCTATATTTGCAGATGTGGACGACGAGTAAATTTTTGGTTGATTTAGCTGTCGCCTGTCTGAAGAGATGTCGGTTAATAGTAGTTTGGCGACATCTACTTTATACCATTTCACACAAAGCCTGATACATATAGATTTCTCGTAGGGGCACAGCATTGCTGTGCCCCTACCAACGTATTTGTATCATTATTAAAGTAAAACGGTATTAAACCAGAATACAAAAGGACTTGAGCCGTTTTCAACAAGTCATCTGTTTATAGCGATCGCACCTCGCCACCAATGCAAAACCCTGGTAGCTATAAGAAGCGCTACGGGGTTACAAAGACAATTATGGGTGTATATTGAGGCCGATTGATTGGATATGACGGGCTGTAGGGCGTTGGGATAGATAAAGCGAAAACTTTAACACGTAAGTTTAAGGCTTACATAGCGATTTAAGCTAATTTTTTGCTCTGCTGCTTCTATAACTAGTCTACGATGATGTTCTGGAGCTATACGAACTACAAATTTACCACTGTAATTTTTTTCTCAAATCGGTTCTGGAATAGTTTCATCATTCGCTCCCATATCAGCTACTACATCTTTTACCAAGTCTGTAATACCTTCGAGTGCTGTATTACGATTTTTATCGAGAAAAGATAGACTAGGAAATTCAACGCACAATCCTACAAATTCTTCATCTTCCCTTGACCAAGTAACTTTATAGGTGTAGTTGTCGTAGTTAATCATCTTTCGTTTCTTCAAATTCTTCAATCCCTTCTAATTTTTCAATTGCTATAAAATGCAAAACTTCATCCTATCTCTAGCTTCCCTCTCCTTTATAAGGAGAGGGATTGAGGGTGAGGTAAGCCAGGGACATAAATTGTATGTTATTTAATTCCTATTCCTTAACGAACCGCAAAGGAAGAAATAGGTATTGTGGCGATCGCATCGCAGTAGATCATAGACTAGCGATCGCTTCGGCAACTAGTTTAGAAACAAAGGGTAAAATAGCCTGACTCTTAGCCTGCGCTTTGCCTTCAGTAAATACCACTAAAAGGTAAGGGCGCTGTTCTGGTATCTCAATATACGCAGCATCATGGCGAACTTGACTTGTCCAACCTGCCTTTGACCAAATTTGAGCATTTTCAGGAAGTCCACCGCCTAAGAAACCTGTTACCTGATTTTCCTCAGTGTCAGCAGGCAAATCGTTGAGATTGCGTTTAAGCAAAGCCATCATTGCTTGCGATCGCCCACTTGAAACCGCCACCCCACCTACAATACTATGCAGTAACTTAGCGATCGCATTTGTTGTCAACATATTGCGATTTTCCAGTAACTCTCCCACAAACGCCCGTTCCCGTCCATAGGGGCCATCACCCCAAGTTTTTTGACAGGCGTTTATCGTCTCCATTTCTTCCCAACCCAAGGATTGGTAATAGCGGTTAACAATATTACGCTGGTATTTCCAGGTTTCAAAGGGGCCGATTGGTAACTCTGCCCCTGATGTGGTACCACTAAGAATATCCACAACCAAGCTGGTAGCATCATTACTAGAATCTACAATCATATCCCGCAAGGCTCGCTCCAACTCCTTGGAAGCCTGCTGGATCATGCCTTTTTCTAGCCATTCGTTTACCGCCACCAGGTAAAATAGCTTAACTACACTGGCGGGATAAATCCGCTCGACACCGCGATAAGTGAAACCACGAACTGGGTGATCCCAAAAAGCGTTGGGAGTCAGCGCACCACCAGTATTTACTAGCACTGGTGGATCGTAAACAACCCAAGTCAGGGCAATTTGATTACGGGCTAAAGTCCCAAATGCTGCCCAAGTTGCATCTAAAATGCCATTACCAAGATTTTCGAGTTGTTCGTCTTTATTAAAAAAAACCATTCTCTAATAATGTCCTTTAATCTAAAATCCCTAATCCCAAATCCCAAATCAGGGGAGTATCAGTGTTTAGCTGACCTGAATTTATATGATTCTCCTGAATGTACACGCTTGGCAACTCAAGTCGCATCTGGGCGACATTTATGGGTAACATCAAATCATCAAAATTCAGTGGTTGAGGTGTATTTGTGTGAAGATGACTATCCAGGATGGGTATCCCTTTCAGATTTTGATTCATTACAATCTGCTACTGTACCTTATCAGGCTGCAACATTTTCTGAATCTGAGATTAAAAAACTCCTAGCAGAGGTCATCGCCTTTACCCAAAAAGCGATGCAACAATCAAATTATTACCTTTGGGGTGGTACGGTTGGGCCAAATTATGACTGTTCTGGGTTGATGCAGGCGGCGTTTGCTTCGGTGGGTATTTGGCTACCCAGAGATGCCTATCAACAGGAAGGGTTCACTCAACCAATTACTATTGCAGAATTAGCAGCCGGCGATCTGGTATTTTTTGGAACTAGCCAAAAAGCAACCCATGTCGGACTTTATTTGGCGGATGCTTATTATATCCATAGTTCTGGGAAAGATCAGGGACGGGATGGTATTGGGATTGATGTTCTCTCGGAACAGGGAGATGCGGTTAGTCAGTCGTACTATCAGCAGCTGCGAGGTGCTGGTAGAGTTTTTAAGAGTTACGAACCACAGAGACGCTGAGGACGCACAGGTATATGAGGAGTGGGTTAGTTTCCGAAAGGACTAGTGAGGAAAATGGGGTGATTTCCGTAATTGTCCCAGATGTTTCGGTGGTGGTGCCGATACATAACGAGGTGGAAAGTTTGCCGCTTTTACTAGAAGCGATCGCATCTACTTTATCCTCTAGTCAGATAAATTATGAAATCATTTGTGTGGATGATGGTTCTACAGATGGTTCCGGGGAATTTCTCAAGCAAGAGGCGCAAGTCCGCACTGATTTAAAGGCGGTGATTTTGCGCCGCAACTACGGACAAACTGCGGCGATGGCTGCTGGATTTTATTATGCAGTCGGTAAAGCGATCGTCACTTTAGATGCTGATCTCCAGAATGACCCGGCTGATATCCCCATGTTATTAGCAAAGCTGGACGAGGGTTACGATTTGGTGAGTGGTTGGCGGCAAAAACGCCAAGATGGTGCCGTAAATCGATTACTTCCTTCCAAAATTGCCAATTGGCTAATTCGCCATACCACTAGCGTGAATATTCATGACTATGGCTGTTCGCTGAAAGCCTATCGTGCAGAACTGTTGGCAGATATGAATCTCTACGGAGAATTACACCGATTTTTACCTGCCCTGGCGTACATCGAAGGAGCTAGAATTACCGAAATCCCTGTGCGTCATCACGCCCGTCGCTTTGGTCGTAGTAAGTATGGGATTTGGCGGACATTCCGGGTGTTGATGGATTTGTTAACCATTCTGTTTATGAAAAAATTCCTCACTCGCCCGATGCACGTTTTTGGGCTGTTGGGCTTGATTTCAATGATTTCGGGGACAGCGATCGGCATTTACTTGACTTTCGTCAAATTGGTTTTAGGTGAGATGATTGGCAATCGCCCTTTGCTGATTTTAGCAGTTCTCCTGCTAGTAACTGGAGTGCAGTTATTTTGCTTCGGTCTTTTGGCAGAATTGCTCATGCGTACATACCATGAATCCCAAGGACGGCCTATCTATCGCGTGCGAGAGGTGGTAGTAAAAAATGTTAACTAAAGCAACAATGGTATTGATTTGTCATTAGTCATTAATCATTGGTCATTAGTAAATAGTTAAGAGTAAATATTGGTTGACTCTAGACAAAGGACAAATGACAAATGACAAATGACAAAAAACTCATTAAATTGCATCTACCTTGAAAGCATTTAATACCTTTAACGCCGAACTGCGGCGCAACCTGCTTATTTTATTTACAGCAGGTTTATTATTCTGGTCGAGCATGTCTTCGCTCTTACCAACCCT
The DNA here is from genome assembly GCF_017115025.1 of Nostoc sp. NOS(2021). Taxonomy (GTDB): domain Bacteria; phylum Cyanobacteriota; class Cyanobacteriia; order Cyanobacteriales; family Nostocaceae; genus Nostoc. The sequence continues at coordinate 28,682 of NZ_JABXKM010000327.1, forward strand.
ACCGCTTTACATCGATGATGTGGGCGCAAGCAAGCAAGAAATTGGGCTTGTGATGGGCAGTTTCGCCATTGGGTTATTGCTATCTCGCCCGATGCTGGGACGGTTAGCCGATGAACGTGGTCGAAAAATTGTCTTGTTGATTGGTACGATAGTAGCCGCGATCGCACCCTTTGGTTACTTGGCAACCCAATCAATTGGGCTGTTGATTCTGGTACGGATTTTTCACGGCATTAGTGTTGCGGCTTTTACCACTGGCTACAGTGCGTTAATCGCAGATTTAGCGCCCGCCCAAACTCGTGGTGAAATCATTGGTTACATGAGCCTGACAACTCCCCTTGGTTTAGCAATTGGCCCTGCCTTGGGTGGGTATTTAGAAGCTACAAGTGGTTATGGCATATTATTTCTCTTCTCCGCTGAATTGGGGTTTGTCGCCCTCTTGGGGATTGTTCAAGTCACTAATCCACCAGTGCAGACACAGGAGCAAACTGAGGGAGAGGATGTCTACGACGGGCTACGCCTACGCAACTTTTGGCAAATTTTGGGCAGTCCACGGGTGAGAGTTCCAACTATAGTTATGTTGCTGGTTGGTTTGTCTGTCGGTGCAGTACATACCTTTGTGTCGTTGTTCCTCAAATCCACTCACGTGGACTTCAATGGCGGATTGTTTTTTACAGCTGCGGCAATTTCTAGTTTTAGTATCAGGGTGTTTGCTGGTAAGGCAAGCGATCGCTTTGGTCGTGGTTTATTTATCACCTTTGGTATTTTCTGCTACGTTTTAGCGTTAATACTGCTGTGGCAGGCTGACAGCGCGATCGTGTTCTTACTGGCTGCGCTCGCTGAAGGTGCTGGTGGTGGTACACTGATCTCCATGATGATCACGATGATGGCAGACCGCTCACTGCCACAAGAACGGGGGCAAATTTTTGCTATATGCGTAGCTGGACTTGACTTAGGAATTGCGATCGCTGCTCCTATTCTGGGTACCATAGCAGAACTTGTAGGCTACCGGAATATGTTTGGCTACGGTGCTGTGATCACTTCTGTTGCACTTGTCATCTTCCTCACCCAGTCGAGCAAAGACCTATCTAACTCCCTGCGCTTTGCACTAGGTCTAGCTCCAGATGCCTACGCCTTGAACAACTTAAAAGTTAGGAGTGAGGAACTTTAATTCCTCACTCCTAACTTTCAAAAACGGGCGAGGAGGGATTCGAACCCCCGACACCGTGGTCCGTAGCCACGTGCTCTAGTCCACTGAGCTACACGCCCTCACCGACAATCAATATTAACACGTTCTAACCAAATAATGCAAGATAATTTTCCATCTCATTTTTCCAGCTTAACCCATCTAGATCGCCAGGGACAGGCACAGATGGTGGATGTGTCTGGCAAAGCACCCACCATCCGTCAAGCAGTAGCCGCTGCCAATGTGCGGATGCTGCCAGCCACCTTCGCTGCCATTCAAGCCGGAAATGTCCCAAAAGGGGATGTGTTAGCAACTGCAAGATTGGCTGGAATTATGGCAGCCAAACAAACAGCAACTTTAATTCCTCTGTGTCATCCGTTGCCTTTGCAAAAAATCGCAGTCGAAATTATACCCGATCCGCAACTACCTGGTTATCAAATTCAAGCTACAGTCAAAACCAAAGCTGAGACTGGTGTAGAGATGGAA
>NZ_JABXKM010000063.1 GCF_017115025.1 Nostoc sp. NOS(2021)
GTGTAACAGCTTCACCAGAGCGATCGCCCACAGCCCGTCTCAGAGGCAAAGCTTGGTTGTATAAATCGAGTGCTTTTTGCTTTTCTCCTAAATCGGAGTAGTTAAAGCCAAGCTCAACCAGTGCAGTTGCTTCAATTTTTTGGTCTTTGAATTGTCGTGCAATGCTTAAAGCTTGCTGTAATATTTGTATTGCCTCTTGGTGTTCCTGCTGCTGTGTCAGTTTTATCCCTTGCTTTAGCAGTCTTTCTGCTTCTTGCGCTTGCGAGTTTTGAGTCTGTCCCCAGGTGGGTTGAGCCATTAGCATTACTGTTAAAGGCGTTAGATAAACGCCCACAGCTAAAAAACTGGTAAGAATTTTTTTCATAGAATATTACAGATATAATCAGTTTTCATTGAGCATCAGCCGAAGCTGTAGTTAGGAATGTTGAAGCTGTGGTTACTAACGTTCAAGCTGCTATAAGAAATACTTAAGCTGTCGTTACAACCACTTAAGCGTTTGTTATCAATGCTGAAGCTGTGGTTACTAACGTTGAAGCTGTGGTTACTAACGCTAAAGTTGTTGTTACTAATGCTGAAGTGATCGTGAAGAACGTTGAAGCAAATAGTTTGTTGCTTGATTCATTCTCAGGCGGTTGCTAAAATGATTCACGATTAATAAGGTGTTGCCAAAATAGTGATCGTTCTTTGTTGCGAATCGAACTGGATTTCATCTACTACATATTGCCGATCTGTAGCCACTGACTCAATACCCTGCAACTGTTCAGTGGAAACTATAGGTGGTTTGAGCTTTACCACAGCTTGACCCTGAGTAGAATTTTTTACGGTAAAAGTATTTAGGGGTATACCGCTCCAAGTTACTAGTTTACCTATGGGACGATCGCGCTCACCCCGGATAATTTGCCGCCCATTGCTTCTGTAAACCAACGCCCCATTCTTGAAAACTACTTTTTTAATTTGGCTTAGGGGAATTGTGGCAGTTTTGCCACTACGCTGAATTGATAGTCCTTCTCCCTGTACATCAATTCCTGTTATTTGACCACTGCTTGACTCACCCCCCTTAAAAATGACCTCTGCTAATTCTGGCAAGGCCACCGCAAGTTCTAATTCATCTGCTTTGATTTGTGTCTGTGCTAACAAAGAATTTCCCGTCTTGACATCCTGGCTAATTACAGCTTGGATATTTCCGGCCATCGCTGCTGCCATTACTAATATTGCCACAACCCATCCCTGGAAAAAAGCTTTCATGGCTTTAACAGTATATTTGACTATATTTAACTTTCTCATTAAACTTCAAAAGCTTGTACCAAATTTACGTAAAATTACCAAAAGAAACTGATTATTCACCTATGTTCCCTCGTTCCCAGTCTCCGACGGGGAATGCCTAATGGGAGGCTCTGCCTCCAGTCAAATATTGAGTCAGAGCCTCAATGAATGCATTCCCATGCTTCGCATGGGAACGAGAAAACAAGAAATGCAATATAGACCTAACCCCCAACCCCTTCCCTACAAGGGAAGGGGAGTATGATTCAAAGCCTCTGTTTCCTCCAACAAGCGAAGGCGAGTAAGACTCAAAGCCTCTCTCCTCTTAGGAGAGAGGAATGGAAGTGAGGTCAGAGTGTATTGCATAGAAACGAAAAACTCTATATTGTTTCCCCCATCTCCTATATGACCCAAACCCCCAAGCAAGAAAGCAATATTTTAGGTAAATTCACGAGTGTACTTGGCTTGCTGGGTGCGGCGCTTTTCTTTGCAGGCTGGATTTACCGTTGGTCATATTTCTACTTTTTTCAGCTAGAACTCAATACCCTCGACTTACCTGCACAGTCTTTTCTCATGGTTCCCCTGCAAATATTTCTCGGAGATGGCTGGGCAATCTGCAAAAGTGCGATCGCCTTTTTTGTAGCTGCGATCGCAATTCAGGCAACATTATGGTTAATTAAAATCATCAGTGATACAGTAGTCTCTGCAAGCCAATTGCTACTTAGTCGCATCATCTCTGCTACCCAACACAAACGCTCATGGACAGCGAAACAGCTTAAATCTGTGGCTGAATTTAGTTTTGTGCAACTGCGTTCAGTGGAATTTCTGCGATCGCTAGTCAATGAGATAGTAATAGTATCCTGGGTATTAATTGTGATATTTTGGTTAGCTCGTTGGCAAGGTATTGCAGATGCACAACGAGACGCTGGTCAAAACTCCACTTTGCCCGTTATAGCGTTAATTACACCTGAAGAAAAGTTTGCTGTAGGGCGCAAACTTGATGATATATTTGCTGATCCGTCCTTGAAAGGTTATCGCATTATTGGCGATCGAGGTCTATTCGACGACTTGCGAGGCAGAGAAGATAATGATATCAGCAATCCAAAGCAGCCGAGAGTCTGGCGCTTACTCCTAGAACGTGGCGGCTGGATTTATTTGTTTCGAGCATTGCCCCCAAATGCAAAACCAGACGAGCTTCCGTCGGTGTTAGCTATTCAAGAAAGTGAGAAGGGACATATCATCATTCGCAGTCCAGAAGCTTCTAAAACCAGTTCTCCTTGAGAGAATAACTTGTTTAAATTTCTGACTTTTCACGGTATCTGGAAAACCTCTCTCTAAATCTCTCTCCTAAAAGGAGAGAGACTTTGAATTTTCCCCCTTCCCTTGTAGGGAAGGGGGTTAGGGGGTTAGGTTTTTCGTGGCTTTTCCACATAACGTGAAAAGTCAGGTTTAAATTTAGGTTAATAAAAAGTTATTTATCCTTAACTACTGTTTTATAATGCCCCTTAACTACAGCATCTAGCTCAAGTTACCGCAGATTCAGGGGAAAAATTTGATGAACCAGTGGCAACGTATTCCTAAATCAAGGAGATATCTAACAGAATTAGTTCACACTTATATTGTTAAAGCTTTGCAGCCGATAACACTATGGTGCATACAACCAATACAAAGTTGGTTATATAGGTATTCTTCGTGGGGCGTTGTGTCTCTATTTTTAGTCGGAGTTAGTTTGAGTGTCGTGATGGCTGCCTGCTCTCCACGTCATATCGATAACACTGGTAATGCTGGCGCAGCTTCCCAGCGTGATGTAACCCTAACATTTGTTTCTTACTCGGTTACTAACGCAGCATACCAGCAGATCATTCCCAAATTTATCGAACAGTGGAAGAAAGAACATAACCAAAACATTACTTTCAATCAAAGCTATGATGGGTCAGGTTCCCAGACTCTTGCCGTGATTGACGGTAAGGAAGCTGATGTGGTACACCTGTCACTTGCCCTTGACATTAATAAATTGGTTGAGGTGGGTTTTATTCAACCGGGTTGGGAAAAAGAAGCGCCTAATGATGCAATTGTTACCAAATCTGTAGATGCGATCGCCATTCGCGAAGGTAATCCTAAAAATATCAAAACTTGGGCAGATTTGGCACGAGATGGCGTAAATGTGGTGACACCTGACCCCAGAACCTCTGGCGGCGCTCGCTGGAACTTCCTTAGTCTGTGGGGTTCTGTGACAAAAACCGGCGGAAATGAAAATCAAGCAATAGACTTTATCTCTAAAGTTTATAAGAATGCACCTTTGCTGCCCAAAACTGCTCGTAATGCCACTGAACTATTCTTCAAAGATAATCAAGGTGATGTTCTGCTCAACTACGAAAACGAGATGATTTTGTTAGCAAAAAATGGCAAAAAAATCTCATATATTGTGCCTGATGTAAATATCTCCATCGACAATCCTGTTGCTGTTGTAGATAAAAATGTCGATAAACATGGTACTCGCCCGATTGCAGAAGCATTTATCAAATTTCTTTACACCCCAGAGTCGCAACGAGAGTTTACCAAATTAGGATTTCGCCCCGTTGACCTGACTGTTACAAAAGAAGTGGAAGGCAAATTTCCCAAAATTAAAACTATCTTCAACGCTCAAGATTTAGGAGGATGGAACGAAATTCAGAAGAAATTCTTTGATGAAGGTGCAATCTTTGACAAAATTCGAGCGAAAAAGTCTTAGAATTTTCGTTATCCAATCATCTTCTCTAAAGCGATTTGCAAATCTTTTGTCAAATCGCTCACAGCTTGTCTAGCTGCATGGCGATCGCCCTGACAATTTTGAGAGCGTTCCGTAACTGAAATTGGCTCTCCCACGGTGATTTGTGCCTGTCGCAAACCTAACCGAGGTCGCCCTGGAAGTGTTGTATTCTGAATTCGGGAAAGCATATCGAATACAAGCAAAGCTGTTTCCGCAAACCGTTCCGCCGTTGGTTGTTCCTGAATATAAGTAGCTGTGACTGCAACAAAACTTTCCACTATCCGCATATGCCGCATTCGCAAGTCTGCTTCCTCTGCAACCCAGTCTGCCAAACCACGTTTAAAGGGTGGTAAAGCATTGATATCTGGCAAATCTTCCCGATAAATATAACTCCAGCCTGCCTCTTCCAAACGGCGACAACGGTCAATAGAATTACCCTGTGCTTGAACTCCAAAATATTGCTCGGCAACTTGTAAAGCCTTATCCAGTAAGCGATGCAGTCGGGCAATCAACACCTGATTCGGACTAGCAGATTCATCAGTTGAGATGGTTTTTGGGATATCTTGATGATAAAAGCGGCGATAAAACTCTTCCATCTCGGTAATGAGATATTCAGCCAACCTACAGAGGCGTTGATAGTAAATCTCTTGACGATTGCCCGAATCAATTTCTATTACTGGCAAGCCACTATCAGCTTCCAACTTACTCAACAGCCAATCCAGTTTAGACCAAGGTGGCTCAACGTAGCGATATTGGATGGCGATCGGCACAATGATCACAGTTTCAGTCCGGTTGGCTTTTTGTAAGTCTTCTACACACCAGAACCCCATTTGAGCAACACCGGGTTCCAGTGGGCTAACAATACCACTATGACCATTAGTACCGCCTTCCGGTGCCACTGCGATCGGTAGTTTGCCATTAGCAAACAACTCCCGTGCTGTTTGAATAGCTTGGCGATCTAGTCGCCTACCGCGATGAACCGGCACACCTCCTATTCTAGAGAACAACCAAGCCAGCCAATCTCCAGCCCAAACCGTCATACCCCGGTCATAAAGAAAATAGCTGTGAACAAGGGATTGTAGTGTAATACCTTGCTGACGAGCAACTTGTGGCACAATGCGGGAAAGCAAATACAGCATACAGAGAGGATCTTCTACCTCTGGGTGGCGAAATGCCAACAAAAAGCGAATTTTTCCAGCCTGAAATTGTTGATAGAGTTCAGCTAATACTTCAACATTTTTGGCTTCAATACGGACAATACCAGCCGTTAGCCAAGGTCGAGTGCGGAACCGTAACGCGATCGGCAGTAACCACCGAACAATCTGGAGTACCAAAGGGTTCAACCGTTGAGTAATAAATTTCAGTGGTGGTTGAGTAGACTGAATCGATCTAGGCAAGTCGCTCTCCAGATTGTATTTCTAGCGATTGTACAACGTCGGGTCTTGGTTTTGCCTAAACCCGCAGCCTCTTGTCGTCAAACATTGCTCAGTTTTACTGAGTAGTGAGTGCCTCAGCTTAGAGTGAAAACATTCATAATTACTACTTCTTACTCAACACTCTTAAACTATCCAACGATAGACCCTAAGTATCGAATCAAAAATTAGTTTGGATGTTTAGGAAAATTTCGGAATAAATAGCCAAACACTGCTAAATTCAACACAAGAATCAATATTTTTAACGGAGAGAACCCCCGAATCAATTCATAAATTTCTGGGGGAATACTGATACCGACAAGTACCAACACCAAGACATGTGCCCAACGTTTTTCGTACCATAAACCAACAGCTTCAATAGTAGTAACAATAGCATAAACTCCTGCTCCAATGCCGCTAAATGCCAAGGTTCGGGGATTTAAGTTGAGAACTTTATTTAAAAGCCAATCAATAATTATCGATTTCCCTTCTAAAACATAATTTTCTGAAAAAACCTCTAGATTTTGATAATTTTTTAATGTCAATAATAAAGCGATCGAAGTAGCCATAAGCAGCAAGGCAGCAAATGATTTGTAGAGAACAATTGCCACTAATCCCAATGGACGCTTTTTCAAACAACCCCCTAAGTATATATAAACCCAACTTTGATTAACTAGCTCTGGATGATGCCAACTAAGACGCTTATTGTAGCAGTACTTGATCGCCTGCTCTTTCCACTTTTCCCAATAAGTAAACTAAATGTTTCTTACTACACTATTCCTTACAGCTTCATAGCCTCACCGAATGGCTGAGAAACAATTCAACCAATCGGTATAGGAGGTTCAGGTTCATAACAAAAGAAACACTCTTACTAAAAAAGATTAATTAAACCCCACCTAATTAAGGATAACCCGATAAAACTTGCAACTTTGATCAATTCTGGAGTTCTGATTGGTTCTGTTGCCCTCACATCTGGAATTGCTAACGCTCAAACAGCCACAAATAACAAATACGGCAGTGCTAGTTTTACCACTGATGCAAAAGATGAGACAATCAAACTTGCTATTAATTATAACTATTTACTCAGTAATTCCACGAATACTAGTTATCTCCAACCCTTCAATCTTGTTTCTCTTGCTTACCAAGGTGGTCTAGAGTAGCAGGACATTCCCAGTGGGGGAACTCTGATCTTTGAACGCGAGAACAGAAATATTGTGGCGGAAGATTTAGTTAAGACTGCTGTCAGTGCTAACAAATTACCGCCGCAAATTTTGATCGTTCAAAATTATCTCAGTGCTGTCAGGTCACAGTTCACTTCATTATCTAGAGATTTCTCTAACTAAGTACGGCTTTGGATAGGGGCAATTAGATGCAATACCAACTTCCCTCTCCCTAACCCCTTGCCTACCAAGGAAAATAAGCCTATTCCTTCATAGGGAATGGGCTTTTGATTGACATTGGATGTGCCGCAGCTACGCCCACAGCAGGCATCGCACATTGAGATAAATCATATCCAATGGAGGTTAGCGGACTCGAACCGCTGACATCCTGCTTGCAAAGCAGGCGCTCTACCAACTGAGCCAAACCCCCATAAAATTAAAATAGTAGGTAACTTTGGTTGCCGTTGTTATTGTAACTTATATTGTTCCATTACCAAAGGGATGAAGCCAGAAAATATCCAAGTTGTTGCAGCACTGTATAAATTTGTCAAGCTGCCAGATTTTGCCGAGAAACGAGATCCTCTGCTGTCTTACTGCCAAGCACAAGGTGTCAAGGGAACAATTTTGCTGGCACAAGAAGGCATTAACGGTACAATTGCGGGTTCGCGTCAGGCGATTGACTCTGTTCTCTGGTTTCTGCGTTCTGACCCTCGTTTAGCAGACTTAGAATACAAAGAGTCCCATACCGAAACCCCTCCCTTTGAGCGGATGAAGGTGCGGTTGAAGCCGGAAATTGTCACTTTGGGGTTGCCTGAAATTGACCCAAACGATCAAGTTGGCACCTATGTCAGTCCCCAGGAATGGAATGATTTAATTTCCGATCCAGAAGTAACTGTGATTGACACCCGCAATGATTATGAGGTGAATATCGGTACTTTCCAAGGGGCAGAAAATCCTCAGACTACCTCATTCCGAGAATTCCCCGATTATGTGCTACGCCACCTCGACCCAACTAAACACAAAAAGGTTGCTCTGTTTTGTACGGGTGGCATTCGCTGTGAAAAAGCCTCATCCTTCATGCTTGCCCAAGGCTTTGCAGAAGTCTATCATCTCAAAGGTGGCATTCTCAAGTATTTGGAGGAAGTTCCAGCGCCAGAAAGTTTATGGGAAGGGGAATGTTTTGTCTTTGACGAGCGGGTAGCCGTTAGTCATGGGTTGGAGGAAGGGAGTTGTGAGCGGTGCTTCTGTTGTGGGCGTCCGATTTCTGAGGAAGATAAGGTGTCTCCAAAGTATGAGCAAGGTATCTCCTGTCCCTATTGTTTTGATAGCCTTACCGAGGAGAAAAGAGCGCGTCAGCAGCAAAAATGGCGCTACTACCAAACCCAAGTTGATCACAAAAATCGGGATGTGAGTTCATGACTCTAGTAGATATTCTCATCCTATCAAATGGCCCAGGTGAGGTAACAACCTGGGTGCGTCCAGTAGTGAAGGCGTTGCGGCAAAAATTCGGCGACGACCGAAATCAAGTCAGGATAAGTGTAGTCCTGTCACCTTGCTCAAATGCCAGTGGTAAAGAAGCAGCGATCGCTCTTTCTTACCCAGAAGTAGATAGAGTACAAGGAGCAGAGCATTTTTGGCAATTTTTGCTTTGGGGGAAAACATTTGAAAATTGGGACTGGAGAAGTCGCGGTGTAGTTGTTTTCCTTGGTGGCGATCAAATTTTCCCCGTAGTCATAGGCAAAAAGCTCGGATATCGCACAGTGGTTTACGCCGAATGGTCAGCCAGATGGCATAACTGGATTGATCGCTTTGGCGTGATGAAACCCGAAGTTGCTGCCCGTGTCCCCCAGAAATATGCTCACAAATTCACCGTTGTAGGTGATTTGATGGTAGAAGCTAGTAGTCATTCGTCATTAGTGATTGGTCATTTGTCCTTAGCAAACGACAAAGGACAAATGACTAATGACATAGACGCCTCAGCAACTTCCCGTAGCGTAGGACAAATAACTGAATTAATCGGTTTACTACCTGGGTCAAAAGCGGCAAAATTAGCCCAAGGAGTACCATTAGGTTTAGCTATTGCCGAATACGTTCATGCAAAAAGACCCCAAACCAGATTTGTGATTCCTGTAGCCCCAACTTTGAATTTACAAACTTTAGCTAGTTTTGCTGATCCTCAAAAGAATTCTATTGCTGAAACCTTTAGCTTTGGCGGTGCTTCCTTAATTGTCCCAGAGGATGCTAAAGGCAAGGCATTGCTCAAAACAGCAACGGGCTTAACTGTGGAACTGTGGCAAGAAAACCCTGCATATCACTTATTATCCCAGTGCTGCATCTGCTTGACTACAGTGGGGGCAAACACTGCCGAACTCGGCGCTTTAGGAGTGCCAATGATTGTTTTACTGCCAACACAGCAACTTGATGCCATGCGTTCTTGGGATGGTTTACCTGGGTTGTTGGCAAATCTGCCAGGAGTAGGTACGCCCTTTGCCAACGTGATTAATTGGCTATTTCTAAGATTCGTGAGACGCAAAGGTTTATTAGCATGGCCAAACATCTGGGCACAGGAAGAGATAGTACCAGAACTTATGGGTAAACTTGAACCGCAAGAAATTGGGGAAATGGTTTTAGATTTATTAGCCCATCCCGAAAAATTGGCTGATATCCGCGCTAAACTCCGTAATATTCGCGGCGAAAGCGGTGCAGCCCAGAAGATCGCACAGATTGTTGGGGAGGAAGTAGAGAAGCAAGGCGAGTAGGGGGAGATGGACAGAATCAATTTGAATTTTGAATAGTAATTTTTTTATGCCTATACTGAAAAGCTGTGATGTAGTTAGGTAAAAGTGAGTCTCTCTTTTGTCTGTAAATCCTGACCAGAATTTTCTGGGAACTCTAACTGATAAAGAGTATGATGTTAAGCGTGAAAACCTGGAGATTATCAAGAAGCATATAAGTAAGTTTAATGATTTCTTACCTAATAAAAAAATGACTGAAAGACTTCAGCAAGCTTTAGATTCAGGACAAAAAATTTCTGGATCTGATGCTAGTTTCTACTTTCATGAACTCAAAGAAGCTGAACTAATGGAACAAGGTTATGATTGGTATACAGATCATCCTATGGCTATAGCACATTATGGTGTATCACCATACAGCTTGTTCATCCTGAAGTAATTAGAGCTTATCCAGAAGAGTTCAATAGAAACTGGACGAAAGCTTGGAGAATTGAGTAAATTATGAAAGCACTTGATCTAGGCTTAACTGGAAAAGCTCGTATTTGGCAGGATGAACCATTATATTTTCCTGGAGATTCCCGACCTGCTTTTTATCCTGTAGAAGATGAAAGGATACAAACCATACTCGATAATGCAAAAGTTGGTTCAGTATCTAAAAGAGAAGTAATGATTGAGATATTAGTGGCTCTAGGAGCTAGGTTTTTGTATGGCTGCTTAGGTGCTATTTTTGAGCCAAACGACTCTGGCAAATTGGTATTAAAGGTTAGCATTGCCACTGAATTAGAACGCCAACTCAATACTTCTCTTGCATCATCATTAGATATAGTGAGAATCGGCATAACTGAAGAGTACGCCCCTAGCGTTACTGATGGTGCAAGATTGAAATTTCAAGAACCTGGAGTTAGGGACATACTTGGATCTGGCGAAATTTCTTTTAATTTGGGTGCATTTGGAGAAATCAGCTCTTCTAGAGCATTTTTTCACGATCTAGCTTATGCAGTTATTGAAGTCATAGTTCGAGATAAGGGAAGGTCTTACAATATTAAGCCACCCTTGAAAAAGGTTCTCGAACAATCTTGGTGAACTTTAATGTACTGGTAATTAATCCGAAGATTCTCCATCCCGCCGCCCAAGTTCATAAATGCCGGCGGAGATACAAGCTAATATACCTGTACTAATTCCCCAGCTATCACCTAAACTAATTTCCAGACCCCAGTTAAATAAAGCGCCGACTACCAAAAAAGGCGCGATGCTAAATAATGAGGCATAGAAAGCGTTTTGGGATTCTCTGGCTTTACGAGTCTTTTCAAATTCTGACTGGCTGGTGTAAAGCGATCGCTCGGCAAAGTTAAACCAGCGGTTGAGTTGCTCGATTACCCATTCACTGACTCTTGAAAAACCTAGATATAGCGCCAATGACCACAAACTCGCTCCGGCGATCGCGATCGTGTCTAACTCAAAGCGGAAAGGCAAAATTTCAGTCAGCATGGCTTATGGGAGTCCTGCAAAGGGTCAACTTTAGCTTTCAGTAGATGCTAAATAAACCTCTGGTGCAATTTTAAGCATAAAGGTTAACAAGATTTTAACTACTTGGCAACTCCCCTGTTCCTTTAAGCGAGAACACCAACATATAGGAATCCAATTTGATTTTGTCCCTTATAGGACTTACGCACACTCTACGAATCTTCTTTTCTCTACGAGACGCTACGCTGCTGTACCCCGCAAAAAAACTAAGGAATCATCGCTACCTTAATAACCTGACGCGCCTTCATATCATAAAACACCTGTTCTAAATCTTTTAACGATCGCTGTTCACTAATAAGTAACTCCAAGGGAATTTTGCGACTAGCGATCAGTGCAAGCGCCTCCCGCACATACTTTGGTGTATTATGAAATACGCCTTTAATGGTAAGTTCGCTGTAGTGTAGCTGTTCTGTATTGACGGTAATGCTGGTATCCCGTGGACATCCACCGAACAAGTTGACTGTTGCACCCGGACGGGCGCAGGCGATCGCAGTTTCCCAAACACTTGGTACACCAGTTGCTTCAATCACTACATCTGCGCCCCATCCTTGGGTGAGTTCTTTCACCACACTGGGAATATCCGAGATTTGATGATAATTAAAGGTCTGGGTTGCACCCAATTTCTGACCAATTTCTAGCCTGTGGTTATTACCTCCCCACAGCAACACCTCAGCTTTCCCACTCAACGCCGCCACAAACATCAGCCCGATCGCCCCATCTCCTAAGACGACTACTTGATCTTTGGCTTTGACGTGAGAACGGGCTATACCATGCAACACACAAGCTAAGGGTTCCGTCATGGCTGCCAATTCCCACGGCAACTCATCGGGAATCTGCAACAAATTATGCTGTACTATTGGTGCGGGAATTTTCAGGTATTCGGCAAATGTACCATTATTCCAGGTCAGATTCGGACATAATGAAAACTCTTGGCGTTGACAAAAAAAGCACCGACAGCATGGGGCGGAATTATTAGCGACAATGCGATCGCCTACTTGCCAATCAGTGACACCTGTACCCAAGGCAACAATTTGCCCAGCAGCTTCGTGACCAAACAGCGTCGGCGCTTTCAGCATCCTGGCATGACCACCACGCCGCCAAACTTTCAAATCTGTACCACAAGTTGTTGCTGCCCCCACCTGGATCACAACTTCGCCCGCGGCCGGAGTGGGGTCAGAAACTTCCTCTAAGCGTAAATCTTCTTGACCATAAAGTAACGCTGCTAACAAAATTTTACACCTATCAATTAGCTCCATCCGATTTTATCAGTTGGAGCTAATTGATAGGTGTAAACTCGATTTCTATTAGGCTTTACTATGTCGAAAAACTAGGTATTCACCACTGGCTGGGCAACCACTCCGGTGTTCCGGGTTTCGATATTAGGCAAGCGAGTAGCAGTTAATAGCGGTACTTCTTGTCGGCACGACGGGCAAAACCAATATAGTTCAGCATGACGGGCATGACGCAGGAGGGAACCACCGCAACATGGGCAGGTGTTGGCTCTCGTATTCATACCAATGTCCTCCTTAAAAAAAGTTATTGTTTAAACTGGATAAAAAAGCAGTTGATTAAAACTGGATCTTAGCTGCATGAATGCGGCCATTCGATTCTATGCGGTCTTTTATAATTTGTCTGTAAACAGCTTCATACCCGTTAACCATTTGGCTAACGCTAAAGTTGTTTTCCACATATTTCCGACAGGTTTGACGATTGAGTTCCAAAGCTAATGGAATCATTGCCGCCATTTCTGCATAGCTTTTGCAGATAAAACCTGTTTTATTGTGGGCAATCACTTCAGGTACGGAGCCTAAATTCATGGCAATCACTGGTGTACCAGTTGCCATTGATTCAATCATTACTAAGCCAAAAGGTTCTTGCCAGTTAATGGGGAAAAGAGTTATGGCAGCATTGCCCAGAAGTTCAGCCTTTTCGGCGTGGTTAATTTCGCCGAGATATTCGATTTGCTGACCATCAATGTGGGGGGCAATCTCTTGTTCAAAAAACTTAGAGTCTGCTAGATCAACCTTTCCTGCCATCTTCAAACGCCAACCACTCTGTTTCGCAATGGCGATCGCATGTTGTGGCCCTTTCTCTGGCGAAAAACGACCTAAAAATGCCAAATATGGAGGTTCTGACGGTTGGGCTACGAATGGGTAATCTGCTAGCTCAATTCCGTTATAAACCGTGCCAATATAATTGAGATCGATTTGACGCTGCGAGTTACTAATGCTGACGTATGGTTGCTTTTGGTGGTAGCTAAATGCGTGACGGTTGTCTGTTGTAAAATTACCGTGCAGGGTATGCACTGTAGAAGTTGCTGTTATCAAACTCGCTAAAGCTAATGCCGAAATCCCTACATGAGAATGGATAATATCGAATTGGGCAGCAGCTTGGTAAACTTGGCTCAGTTCCAACATTTCGTACACTGCATACTCTTTAACATTTGGGTCTAAGCGCAATGCCCGCGGATAAACTGCTTCTAAGTGAGCCAAAGTTTGAGAATCGCCAGAGGCAAACAAAGTTACCTCATGACCACGACGAACAAGTTCATCAGTCAAGCGACTCACTACCAGTTCGATTCCTCCATAATTAGGAGGTGGAACCCTTTCCCATAAGGGGGCGACTTGAGCGATTTTCATAAGTTGTTTTGGTTCAGTCTATGAAATTGTCCTCAACATAATGAGCTACATCATTATATTATGAGGAAAGAGGATTTATACTTGCTCTTTTGACATTTAAATTAACCTAACAGGCTACCAAAAGCGCAATAACGATTAACCGTACCGCAAATTCTCTACCGACAAATCTAACGGACTATCGGCAAAAGTCAACCATGAGCTACACTTCTAACCCTATAGCTAATCTATTACTTGTTGCATCTGTCTTGGGGATCATAATCAGGTAGAATATTTTGTAGCAGAACTTACAAAATTGCATATTTTGTAGCTGACAACACTAAAATATTGAATGGGATCAAGTCATTAAAGCTTCATTTAAACGCAATTGGGAAATGAAACAGAAATTATAAGTATTAAGTAATTGTACAAAAATTACATAAGTGGAATTAGTAATTTACAAAAATTCTGATAACTAACGAATGAAAATCGCTACTTGGAACGTCAACTCAATTCGCACTCGCCTCGAACAGGTTATCGATTGGTTAACTAACAATCCGGTTGATGTTCTCTGCTTGCAAGAAACCAAAGTTGTGGATGCCGAGTTTCCGCGATCGCCTTTTGAGCAGTTGGGCTATAACCTTTATATCTCAGGACAAAAATCTTATAACGGCGTAGCCCTGATTAGCCGCCAGCCACTCCTAGACGTAAGTAGTGGGTTTAGGGCGATTTTGCCCGATTTACACCACGAATGGGATGAGCAAAAGCGAGTGATTACAGGTGTAATTGATGGTGTTCGGATTGTGAACTTATATGTTCCCAATGGCGCAGCGGTAGGAACAGAAAAATACGAATACAAACTGCGCTGGTTGACAGCGCTACACGAGTATTTGCGATTGCTCGTGCTGTCAGAACCTGCAATTAGTGTGTGCGGAGACTTCAACATTGCACTGGAAGATAAGGATATTCACGAGCAAGTGAGTACAGAAAATCACATTATGGCAACAGAAGCAGAGCGCCAAGCCTTACGGGCTATTCTGACACTGGGATTTGCCGATGCTTTTCGCAAATTCACTACAGAAGGCGGAAATTATAGCTGGTGGGATTATCGCGCCGCCGCCTTCCGTCGCAACTTAGGTTGGCGGATTGACCATCACTATCTCACACCTATTTTGTATGAGCGTGCTAAAAGTTGCATCATCGATGTCGCACCCAGAAAATTAACCCAACCCAGCGATCATGTGCCAGTGATTGTGGAATTTTAAATTGGGTATTGGGCATTGGGTATGGGGCATTGGGTATTGGGTATGGGACATGGGGCATTGGGTATTGGGCATTCCTTTGAATTTCTTTACAGCGCGTTAGCCTAACACCTAAGCTGGATTTAGGATTGATCCAGAGGATGTACACAGGCGATCGCTCGATGTCTATTCCCCAAATTAGTGAATTTACTATCCGCCGTCATGCCAACGCCAAGTCTTTCCAGCGGGGCGAGGCATACTATGAGGCAGGTGCTGTCAATGCTGTTACCCAACGTGGTGATCTGCTTCAGGCAGATGTTGTAGGCACTCAAGGTAGACCTTATCATGTCAATCTGAGTTTCGATGGCAGTGGGTTAACTTCAGTCAACTGCACCTGTGCTTACAACCTTGAGGGTTGGTGTAAACACGTTGTAGCGACAATGCTCGTCTGTGCGCGTCACTCAGAAAATATTGAGCAGCGCCCCACCCTAGAACAACTACTCGATCGCTTGGATCATATCCAAACTCAAAGGCTGTTGCAAGGGTTGGTGGCAGAATACCCACCACTGATTGAGGCGATTGATCGCCATGTAAGTTGGATGACGAATCCTGCTGTCCAGGAAAAAACCATAAAAGCTGTGCGCCGCAGTACTGTTGATCAGGTTCCCTTTCGGGGGCAAGTACGGCAAATTCTCCGGGATGCCGTGCGTTACTTTGAAGAGGGGTGCGAAGAAGACCCGATTGCCGAGGAATTGCTGAGTGTGGTGCAAACTGCGGTAGATTTTAGCGAACGGGGAGAGGGTGAAAATGCGATCGCTATTTTAGAAGCGATTACCTCTATCTGTGTGGAAAATTGGGATGATGTTGCAGAATACGGCGCTGAAAATGATGAAATTGTTGGGGAATTAAATAATGCTTGGTGTGAAGCAATTCTCAGTGCCGAACTCACCCCAGAAGAAAAAGTTGATATTCAAATAAATTTAGAAGCTTGGCAAGATGAGTGGAATGCTGATTTTGGCATAGTTATGGAGGCTTTACGCCAAGGTTGGGATTATCCGCCACTGGTGCAAGTTCTCCAAGGTAATATCACCGAAAGGGGAGCTTGGGAAGAAGATGTGCCAGATTATGCTGATGATTTGGCACTAATTCGCCTGAAAATTCTCGAACGTCAGGAACGTTACCAAGAATACTTGTATTTAGCAAAAGCGGAAGGGCAAACCCAGCAGTATCTGACAATGCTAGGACGTTTGGGCAGGGTAGAAGAAGCAATTGATGCTGCTCAAACCCAGATGAACTCAATGGAAGAAGCCTTTGCCCTAGCGAAAACACTAAGCGTTCAGGGGGCATTACAGCAAGCACTAGATATAGCCCAGAGTGGATTAAATTTACCCGGTAATTGTCAGTACGAATTGGGAATTTGGACAAGTGATTTAGCTCTTGAGTGGGGTAATAGTGAAGCTGCTTTATTAGCAATCAAGGCGGCTTTTCAAATCAAGCCCTGCTTTGTTGACTACCAAAAGATGGCAGAATTGGCTGGGGAAAACTGGGAAACTGTCAAAACAGACCTGCTGAAAATTGTCCGTAGTTATAGTGGTTGGGGAACAGAATCAGCCAAGGTGGATATATTCTTATCTGAAGGGCTAATTGATGATGCCATTGCGATCGTTAGTGAACTTAGTTCTTATTATTCAGAGTTGATTCACCGAGTCATGGATGCTGCTATCTCTGACAATCCTAGTTGGGTGATTACTAATTCTCGTCGCCGTGCCGAAAAGATTATGGATGCAGGTAAAGCCGAATACTACTACTACGCGGTTGAATGGTTGAAAAAGGCACGTAATGCCTACTTGGAATCTGGGAAGAAAGCTGACTGGTTAAGCTATCGGGAAAACTTGATGCAAACCCACGCTCGTAAACGTAAATTGATGGGAATGTTTAAGCAAAGGGGTATGGATTGAGAACTATTGTTTTTAACCCTAAACCATACATAAAACGGATTAGAGCCTGAAGAAAGCCGATAATGGTTAATCTGCGATTACAACACTTTATCTCCAATAGGACTTACGCACACTCTACGAATTCTCGGCGCTCTTCTCTACGAGACGCTACGCGTTGGTGTCAGCCTCTCGCAGAGAAGGCGGTTCGATAAATTAAGCTTTTTAGCAATTTTTGCGTAAGTATAGCAACGGACAAGAAGGTTAGGACATTAACTGATGATAAAACCTATATACAAACAGACTTTCAACCCAGTCCCCAGTCCCCAGTCCCCTGCTATACTGTCCAACTAAGTACAGAACACCACAAAAAGGGTATGGAATTTAATCATTCGTAGGTTGGGTAGAACTTTAGTGTTACCCAACATCAAGTCTCAATATTTCCGAACCCCTTTTACGCTCGACTTTATCCATTTTTTTCGCAATGCGATCGCTATCGCTAAAACCTTTGTAGGACGGTAGTTTTACTTTTTTAACTTCATCGATAATCTGTGAAGTGGAAAAAGTATTTGCCAAAAAGCCAGGGTTTTTGCCGGATAAAGAAAACCGAGTTCTTAATTTTGGATAAAGTCGAGTTACGGTGACGTGTACTAAGTAGATGGGTCTAAATAAATATAATAGAACCAGCCCTTTCAAGGTGAACCTTTGTACTATGAGAAAATCATGTTTTTCAGCCGATTCTGGGATTTTGGCGATCGCTTACGCTTAATTTACAGTCCAAAAATCTGGGGTTTAAAGGATAGATTTTTTATTCAATTCCAGCCGATGGCTAAAATGCCGCAAAAACCGTGATAGTACATCTGCTCACCTTGAAAGGGCTAGTCCTATATAATATACTTTGTCATTGCGAAGGTCGTGTTCGCGGAGCGTCTCGTTGGCGCAGGCTCTCGTAGAGAAGAGAAGCAATCGCAAAGACTGAGATTGCTTCACTCCACTGCGTTACGTTCGCAATGACATTTTATATTTAATTTTGCCCAGCTACTTAATTCAATTACGAATTATTTTAAGTCTGCAATAACCCAATACAGTTCAGTTAAGCATTTCTTCCTTCTCTTTGCGTCCTTCTGGTGCGTCCGCTTCGCGTACTCCTGCAAAGAAGTAGGACTTACGCATCAAGTAGGGAATGTAGGGGTAATTCATGAATTGCCCCTACGGTAAATCAAGGCTTTCACTGCCTTTTTGCGTAAGTCCTGAGAAGCAAGCTGTAGCGTCTCGTAGAGAAGGCGGTAGCCTGCGGGCTTGCCCTCCGGGTGATGCTCCTAACGTCGCTAACGCTGGGTCTACGTTAAAAAAATTGACTTTGACAAAGAGTTTTAGCCTTAACTGAACCATATTGTCCAATAACCAGATGATTTAGCTTTTAAATTAGACAATCTCCAAAAAAGTAGAGACGTAGCAGTGCTACGTCTCTCTACAATGATTCTGGGTAACGCATATTTAATTTCTGGAGATGTAAATTGAGATTTCCCCAAGATATTAACTTTAGCGACAAAAGATGAAGTAAGATTCACATCTGAAGCAGTCCTCGTATAATCCCATAGTTTCTGACAAAAAATAGTCCAGTGCGATGATTGATAAATATCCTCAAAATCTTATAGTGTCCTGCTTACCGCTGAGTATGCTTCTATCACTCAGCAGCATATCTTCTAGTCCACTGAAAGCTCAGGCTGTTGATACTACACAATTACCAACTAGTAATTTCATCCTGTCGCAACAACTTCCACCACCACAGGATGTCCAACCACCCGCACCTTCTCCACTTCCCTCACCTAAACTGCCACAGCCACTCCCCCCACCAGCAGAACTATTTCCACCCTCTGCCCCAACTCCCACACTTGAAGAACCACTTCCTGGGAACTTTCCTCAAACTATTATTGTTGAACGGTTTGAAGTTGTTGGTAGCACAGTCTTCAGCCCCGAAAAATTAGCCCAAGCCACTGCTGAATTTACCAAACGACCGATCTCACTGACCCAAGTGTATCAAGCACGTTCTAAAATCACTGATCTATACGTCAAAAATGGTTACATTACTTCTGGTGCCTATATTCCACCCCAAACAATCCAATCCGGTGTGATCAAAATTCAGGTGGTCGAAGGTAAATTAGAAGATATCCAGGTAACTGGGACTCGGCGGTTGAATCCGAATTATGTCCGCAGCCGACTAGCAATAGCGACATCACCGCCTCTCAATCGCCAGCGTCTACTAGAGGCACTGCAACTTTTGCAACTTAATCCTTTGATTCAAAACGTGACTGCTGAACTCTCAGCAGGATCACGGGCTGGTGTAAGTCTGCTAGAAGTCAAGATAAGTGAGGCAAAAACCTTTCATAGCCAAATAGTTCTTGATAATGGGCGATCGCCTAGCGTTGGCAGTTTCCGCCGCCGATTACAATTGAATGAAGCCAACTTACTCGGATTGGGAGATGGTTTGAGTTTAGGATACACTAACACTGATGGTAGCAACTCCTTTGACGCTAGTTACACATTGCCTCTTAATCCCCGCAACGGAACGCTTACCTTCAACTATGGCACCACATCAAGCAATGTCATTGAACCTCCCTTCACCGTTTTAGATATTGCATCGGCTTCTCGCTACTACGAACTGACATTCCGCCAGCCCATAGTTCAAACTCCTACACAAGAATTCGCCTTTGGGTTAACAGCTTCCCGACGTGAAAGTGATATCTCTTCGTTCCTACAGAGAGAAGGGTTTCCCGGCTCTATACTTTCGCCTGGTGCTGATGAACAGGGACGCACCAGGGTATCTGCGTTGCGATTTTTTCAAGAATGGACGAGTCGTAACAGCAGTGAAGTCATCGCCCTACGCTCTCAATTCAGTTTGGGCATAGATGCGTTGAATGCCACGATTAATCAAAATCCTCCCGATAGCCGTTTTTTTGCTTGGCAAGGGCAAGCGCAGTGGGCACGCCTTTTAGCTCCTGAAACCTTATTGCTATTACGTATAAATACGCAACTAGCATCCAGAACACTTCTGCCTATAGAGCAATTTGGCTTAGGTGGGCAGGATAGCATTCGAGGCTACCGTCAAGATTATCTGCTGACGGATAATGGTACTTTTGTTTCTGCTGAAGTTCAAGTCCCAATTCTGCGCTTACCCCAGATAGATAGCACCTTACAGGTTATCCCCTTTGTAGA
Source organism: Nostoc sp. NOS(2021) (assembly GCF_017115025.1). Taxonomy (GTDB): domain Bacteria; phylum Cyanobacteriota; class Cyanobacteriia; order Cyanobacteriales; family Nostocaceae; genus Nostoc. The sequence goes on from NZ_JABXKM010000063.1 coordinate 19,844, forward strand.
TTTTGGTGTTGGCTGGAATAGTTCGGATAAAGAGAATCCCGACCCTAATACTCTAGCTGCTGTTGGTCTGGGGTTGCGTTGGTCACAGGGCGATCGCTTCACCGTTCGTCTTGACTGGGGCATTCCTTTAGTATCTGTTAACTCAAATGAGAGAACATTACAAGAAAACGGTCTGTATTTTAGTTTATTCTATAATCCTTTTTAAAATTTAGGGGTACGACAGGCTCAGGAACCATATTTTGACAGGCTCAATAACTATCGGGGTTTAAATAAGAGTCTGAAACTCTCTACAATGCGTGAATTTTGAATTTTGCGGAAAGTCTGATGGTGGAAACCGACCATCAGACTTTCCAAGACGAATTTTGAATTGTTAATCTGGGTATCCTAAGAAAGACAAGGTTGGATGATATAGACGAAGGGACAAAGTTTATAACTTATGTATGAGTGGAGAAAACAGCTAGAACTTCTACCCCAAAAACTGATTGAACAATTAGCTATCTTATTCCAGAAGGTCAATCATGAAGAGAAGGGCTGGTTTGCACCCTCATACCAATTTTGGGATCACAGACGGTGACAACTTTGATTGAGCAAATTTTCCCACAAGTGCAGCCTGAAAGTCTGCACTTGTGGCAATACGCTTGGGTTAGTAATATTTTGCCCCGAATGATCCCCTCAACCCACGCTAGTCGCTCATGGGGAAACCCCCAGATGCTCACGGACTCGCTATCGCTTTTAGCGTCTCTCCTTCTCCCAAAGGGAGAGGCTAGCGCCAAGGGAGAAGACCACGCTGGCTCCGCAACGCAGTAGCTCCCGTTGGGAGAAGACCCCACTGGCTCCCCTTAAGAAGGGGAACTTAATTCCCTCCTTTTTAAGTCCCGTTAGGGACGATCAAGCCTTAATCCAAGCGTATTGGAACTTCTGGGAGTAGTATTTTTCAGACTAAGACATTAAAGATATAAGAATTTGAGGAACAGCCATGCTAGGAAATGAGCGGGAAAAAATACGCCATCTGTTGGTTATTCAAGACATGGAAGGGCGGCGAACTGTCCCCTTGCAAGAGACTACTTATTCTCTGGGTCGGCATCCCGCAAACACTATTGTCTTGGCTTCCCGGTCAGTATCAATGCAACATGCAATTTTATTGCGAGTAACTGTTCCAGAGACTGATCAATATGGCTTCCAGATTATTGATGGCAACTACAAGGGAAAAGGAAGTACTAATGGCTTATTTGTGAATGGCACTAAATCCTTTTCTCATAATCTCAGAAACGGAGATGTTATTGCCTTTGGCAGTAATCAAGCTCAAGCTAAATATTATGCTATTTCCAACCTCTCAGAAAAAGCATTTTCTGAATCTTGTGATGTTGAAGACTTATCTGCTTTCCTATCACAGCAAGCCAGTCCTGCCAATCCTTTTCAAACTCTAGCTGTCGATCCCACCTTTGAAGCAGCTAGTGAGTCCGCCCTAGCTCGCCTAGCATCCTTCCCAGAACTCATCCCCAATCCAATTGTTGAGATGGATTTCGAGGGAACAGTTACTTATCTCAATCCAGCCGCCGCTCTCAAGTTTCCCAAACTTCGGGAAGTTGGGACGCAACACCCGATTTTAACAGGACTCCTGAATGGAGTTAACAATCTAGAAAAAAATTCTTTTGTGCGGGAGGTGGAAGTAGGCGCAGAAGTTTTTGAACAATCCGTTCTCTACCTTCCTGAAAGTGATTTAATTAGAACTTTTATTATTAGAGATATTACAGAGCAAAAACAAGCCACAGCCGAACTGCGTCAGCGCGATCGCTTGCTACAAGCAGTTGCGGAAGCCGCCAATTATTTGCTAGGGGAAATGAATTACGAAACTGGTATTGATCGAGCTCTAGCTGTATTGGGCGAAGCTGCCAAGGCAGATCGTGCCTATCTCTTTCAGAACCATCCCCATCCTGTTACAGGGGAAATCGCAGTCAGCCTACGGTTTGAATGGACGCACTCCTTTATTGAATCTACCCACCAGCATTGGCAGAATCAGCCTTATCAAGCTTCTGGATTAGCCCGTTGGTACGCTGTTCTCTCTAGCGGCCAGTCGATTAGCGGACTCACCCAAAAATTTCCGGTCGCCGAACAAGAATTCCTGATTCGAGATGGCATTCAATCCCTTCTCCTGGTGCCTCTTTGCTTCGAGAAGGAGTTCTGGGGTTATCTTGGCTTGGCAGACTGCACCTTTGAGCGTCATTGGTCAAGGCATGAAGAATCTACCCTTTTGACGATGGCCGCCAGTATCATTAGTACGCGGCAGCGTCAGCAAGTAGAAGAAAAGATTCGCTATCAAGCCCTCCATGACCTGCTGACAGGGTTGCCCAATCGCCTACTATTTAATGAGCTGCTCAGTAAAACCGTGCCCAACGCCACTCGGAATGGCGAAAGTTTAGCTGTGATCTTCCTCGACCTTGATCGTTTTAAGGTGATTAATGACACTCTGGGGCACACTCTGGGAGACAAATTGTTACAAAGCGTCGCTCAAAGATTAAATGACTCACTCAGAGGCGGAGACACCATAGCCCGTTGGGGAGGTGATGAATTCACTATCTTACTCCCGCGAGTCAATGATATCGAAGAGGTAACTCTGGTGGCGTACAGAATGTTACAAGCCTTAGAGGATGCTTTCCATCTCCAAGGGCATGAACTTTATGTGACTGCCAGCCTCGGTATTGCCTTGCTTGATAACAACAGTCCTGATGCCGAAACCCTAATCCAGCACGCAGATGCCGCTTTATACTACGCCAAGGACAAAGGGCGGAATAACTACCAATTCTACAGTGTTTCCCTAAGCGCTAAAAATCCTGAACTCCTGACTTTAGAAAAGAGCTTGCGCTATGCCCTAGAACGCAAAGAATTTACGGTGTACTATCAGCCTCGTGTGAGCATTGCTACAGAAGAAATTACTGGTATGGAGGCTTTGTTACGTTGGCAGCACCCAGAGATGGGGTTGGTGGCACCCAGTGTTTTCATTCCCCTCGCCGAAGAAAGTGGATTAATTGTCGCCATCGGCGAATGGGTGCTGCGGACAGCCTGTAGCCAAAATAAAACCTGGCAAGATGCTGGATTCCCACCCATAACGATCGCTGTCAATCTTTCTCTGAAGCAGTTCCGCCAACCCAAATTGCTGGAGACTATAGCCAAAGTTTTAGAACAAACGGGGCTGGAGCCGCGCTTTTTAGAATTAGAAATTACCGAAACCACAGTTATTGAGGATTTAAATTTTACCACAAGGGTATTAGAGAATCTACAGCAGATGGGTATTTACATCTCCATTGATGACTTTGGTACGGGTCATTCCTCGCTCTCGCGTCTACAGCTTTTGCCACTGCACAATCTGAAAATTGATAAATCTTTTATTCAAGATTTGACGCACGATGTCAAAGTAGCTCATATTGTCAAGGCCATAGTTGGCTTGGGACAGAGTTTGGGATTGAAGTTGACAGCCGAAGGAGTAGAAAAAAAAGAGGAACTGGAGTTCTTAAAATCTATTAACTGTGACGATGTACAGGGCTTTTTATTCTACCGGCCGCTTTCTGCCCTAAAAGCAACAGAAATCCTCGAAAGTAAACGACCAACGCTCTAGTAGAAGGAAAACCTGTTTGTACCAGTGAGGATACAATAGCATTCAGTGTCCCTGCTGCCAACTTTTTCGTTCTATGCTGCCAGTCATCTATTCCGACGAGTTTTTAGATCACAAGACTGGAAAATACCATCCTGAAAAACCAGAACGCTTGATAGCGATCGCTACTGCCCTAAAAGCCGCTACATTCGCAGATAAAATTGTCTGGCGATCGCCTACACCAGCATCAGAACAGCCTTCACTGATGTCTGTGTTGGTTAAAGCCCATAGCCCAGCCTATATCAAAAAACTTTGGCAAATCGCCTCTAGTGGCGGCGGCCCTTTGGATGGAGATACGCCAGTTTCCCCGCGCAGTTATGATGTGGCATTGTTGGCAGTTAGTGCCTGGTTAGATGGAGTTGAGGCTGTCTTCAAGTCGGCTAATCCGGCTTTTGTATTGGCGCGTCCCCCAGGACACCATGCAGAAAGTGATGCGGGGATGGGCTTTTGCCTATTTTCTAATGCAGCGATCGCCGCTTTATTTGCCCTAGAACAACCCGGAATTAATCGCGTCGCCATCCTCGATTGGGATGTGCATCACGGTAATGGTACTCAGGCGATCGTTGAAACTGAAGCACGCATCGCCTACTGTTCTCTACATCAGTACCCATGCTATCCCGGTACTGGAAGAGCGACAGAACGCGGCTTTCATAACAATGTATTAAATTTACCAGTACCCCCTGGTAGTGATATTGCAGTATATCAGCCACTATTTGAAAACAAGGTAGTACCGTTTTTAGCTAACTTTCAGGCGGATTTACTGATTGTGAGTGCTGGTTACGATGCCAATGCGGCAGATCCTTTGGCAAGTATCAATTTGCAGCCAGAAGACTACGCTTTATTTACTGATTATTGTCTAGGGCTAACTCGTAAAATTCTGTTTGGCTTAGAAGGTGGTTACGATTTTGAGACTCTTTCTCAATCAGTTGTAGCGACGATTGAACGTTGTTTGGTCTAGGCTTTCCTCGTTTAATTGAGTTGCTTTCCTGAAAGTCAGTTGTGCTGAGTGGTCAGCACTCATTTTGCTCGGCACTGCTTCGATTAGAAAAAGTTCTTGACTTATCTTTTGATAGGATGTAATTTATCAATATTAGATATAACTACGGTAAATACATAAGTTTACAGTGGTTTTTAATAAATTCAAGATTTTTTATATATAAACTATGCGGATAGTAGAGTCAAAAAGTGATTAATCTATTTTGACTCTAAAATTAGTAACTCTAAGTTTTTAATTAGTAGAGTAATTATTACAAACTTTAGGGAACAAAGCCTTAATCAGAATAAATCTGGGGTTTCGATCTGTTGATGTTGAAGTCAGCATAAGCTTTTCCCCGGTTTATCAAAGCTGGCGGTAATTTTACGTCCTATTTATAAACTGCAACCGCCCAATCTAGGGGGTTAGTTTCTAAAATGTCAAAGTCAGGGAAAAATTGTTGTTTTCTCAGTTTTTTAACTTTACTGTTCGTCCTATTAATTAACTGTGCCGCATTTGCAGCCACGATTGACAGCACACAAAGCAACTGTCCTCAAGAGATGGTGCTGATTCCAGAAGGTAGTTTCAAGATAGGGTCAGATAATTCCGGTTTTGTCGAAGAGCGATCGGCAGAGAATGTAACAGTTACTTCCTTCTGCATTGACAAATACGAACTCACAAACGCTCAGTTTGCTGAGTTTGTCCAAGCAACTGGATATGTGACAGTTGCAGAGCGTCCTTTATCTAAAGAAGAGTTTCCTGATCTACCGGACGAGCAGCGATCGCCTGGTTCCCTAGTGTTCCAGATCGCAAAGCCAGGTGAGAGCTTTTTGAGTTGGTGGCATTGGACGACTGGAGCGAATTGGCGGCATCCCTTTGGCCCCGACAGTGCGATGCACGCTGCAAAAGAAAATCATCCAGTCGTTCACATTGCTTACGAGGATGCCATAGCTTACGCCAAATGGGCGGGAAAATCATTACCCACAGAAGCTCAGTGGGAATACGCCGCCCGTGGTGGATTAGATAACACAACTTACACTTGGGGAAATCAGTATTCTGAAAAAAAAGCTAACACCTGGCAAGGAATATTCCCCTTTTTCAACACCACAGGTGATGGTTATCTGGGCACAGCTCCAGTCGGCTCCTTTCCACCCAACGGTTATGGTCTTTATGACATGGCTGGTAACGTCTGGGAATTGACCCTTGACTGGTTTGCTTTAGGACATGACAGCAAAGCTCATAGTATGAACCCCACAGGCCCAAAGCAGAGTTTTGACCTCAACAAACCCGCAGAGATTGCCCTACATGTAATTAAAGGAGGCTCTTACCTATGTGCGCCCAACTATTGCAGCCGCTTCCGCCCAGCAGCACGCGAGTCTCAAGCCCCCGATACCGGAACAAACCATATTGGCTTTCGCTTGGTGAAGAACCTGAAGTAAGTCTATTGGGGATTGGGCATTGGGCATTGGGCATTGGGCATTGGGCATTGGGTAAAACTCTTCTTCCTATTCCCGATTCTCCATGCCCCATGCCCTATGCCCAATTTTCAAAATAGATCCAATCATTAAAAGGTTATTTGTATGTCACGTTTACTTTGGCGATCGCTCGCCCTATCTTTCCTCATCGCCTTGTTTACACTCACTGGCCCTGCCCTAGCAGCCACATCAAAGGTTCTCCCGATTCCTGAACAGTCGTTCAAAGGCAAAATCGGCATCACCTACAAAGATTCAAAACCGGATTTTCCGTCATCAATCACCGCTCCTGCACAAGCTCCCAATGTACTGCTAATACTGCTAGATGATGTGGGCTTTGGACAAGCAAGTACCTTTGGCGGCCCAGTAGAAACTCCTAATTTGACTCGCTTGGCCGAGAAAGGATTACGCTACAACCAATTCCACACCACAGCCCTCTGCTCACCGACGCGGGCAGCGCTGCTAACTGGGCGCAATCATCACTCAGTAAGTACAGGTGTAGTCACAGAGTTAGCCACAGGTTATCCAGGTTACACGGCGATTTTGCCTCAGAGTGCTGCCACAGTGGCGGAAGTGCTGCGCCAAAATGGCTATAACACGGCTGCTTTCGGGAAATGGCACAACACACCAGACTATGAAACCAGTGCCGCAGGCCCTTTTGACCGTTGGCCGACAAGTTTAGGATTTGAGTATTTTTACGGTTTCTTAGGTGGTGATACTAATCAGTGGTCTCCGGCTCTAGTAGAAAATACCAAACGGGTGGAGAAACCTAGCGATAATCCTGATTATCACTTGACCCCGGACTTAGTAGACCATGCGATCGCCTGGATTCGCTCTCAACAATCTATTGCTCCTGACAAACCTTTTTTTACCTATCTCGCTACTGGTGCCACCCACGCACCCCACCACGCGCCCAAAGCCTGGATTGACAAATATCAAGGCAAGTTTAACCAAGGGTGGGATAAATTGCGGGAAGAAACCTTTGCTCGGCAGAAACAACTGGGTGTGATTCCAGAAAATGCCCAGTTGACTCCCCGTCCGAAAGAACTACCTGCTTGGGATTCCCTATCGGCAGAACAGCAGAAACTCTATGCCCACATGGTAGAAGTGTTTGCCGGATTTTTGGCACATACAGACTACGAAGTGGGACGGTTGATTGATGGCATTGCCCAACTTGGCGAACTGGATAACACCTTAGTAATTTACATTATCGGGGACAACGGAGCCAGTGCCGAAGGTGGTTTAACAGGTAGCGTCAATGAATTAAAAGTCTTCAACGGCGTGCCCGAAAACCCAGAACAACTGCTAGCCTCAATTGATGACTTGGGGAGTCCTAAGACATTCAACCATTTTCCTGCGGCTTGGGCATGGGCGGTGAATACCCCCTTTCAATGGACAAAACAAATCGCCTCTCACTTTGGTGGAACTCGCAATCCTTTGGTAATTTCTTGGGGCGATCGCATCAAAGACCAAGGAGGACTCCGCAGCCAATTCCATCATGTAATTGATATTACACCCACCATTTTAGAAGCGACTGGAATTACTGCCCCGACTCAAGTCAATGGAGTCAAACAACAACCGATTGAAGGTACTAGCCTCGCCTATACCTTTGATAATGCCGATGCTCCGTCCCATCGTCAAACTCAGTATTTCGAGATGCTGGGGAATCGAGCCATTTACGATCAAGGCTGGATTGCGGCGGCTCGTCACGGTCGTTTGCCTTGGCAAGGTACTATAAAAGCTGACTTTGATCAAGATCCGTGGGAACTATACAATATTGAGAAAGATTTCAGCGAAGCGAACAACTTAGCTGCTCAAAATCCCGAAAAGCTGCAAAAACTCCAGAAGTTGTTTTTGTCTGAAGCCCAGAAATACCAAGTATTACCATTAGACGATCGCGCCTTTGAACGGTTTGATGTCAAACTTCGCCCCAGCTTACTCGCCGGACGCACCAGCTTTACTTACTATCCGGGCACAGTCGGAATTCCAGAAGGTAGTGCCCCAAATATCAAGAATCGCTCCTTCAGCATCACTGCGAATGTGGATATTCCCGAAAGCGGTGCAGAGGGGATTCTATTAACACAAGGCGGACGCTTTTCTGGGTGGAGTTTCTTCCTTGAGGATGGTAAGCCCACTTATGCCTACAATTTCGTCAATGCGGAACGCTACATTATTCAGTCTGCGGAAACAGTGCCCACAGGTAAATCTACACTGCGATTTGATTTTGACTACGACGGTGGTGCTATTGGTACTGGTGGAACTGGCAAACTATTCATCAACGACAAACAGGTAGCTGAGGGTCGAATTGCCAAAACTATCGCTTTTCGTTGGGCCCTTGACGAAACCTTTGATGTCGGTCGAGATACAGGTACACCTGTGGTTGAAACCTACAAAGTACCCTTTGCATTCACAGGCAACTTACAGCAAGTCACTCTTGATGTGAAGTAAGTACAGCCTCAAATAGAACAGGACTTAGGGATTTCCAAGAAATAAATTACTACTACTTGTGGGGTGAGCCGAAAAGCCATTGGTGTCAAGTTAAGCCAAAACCCTTTTAAAACCTCGTTTCCAGCCTCTGGCTGGAAATGCACCTCATCGCGGCTCTGCCGCAAGTCTTGAGGCGGAGCCTCGCATTAGGCATTCCCAGTCGGAGACTCTTAACGAGACAAACGAGACAATCTTTAAAAGCTTGTTCTAGACTGGCTTTCACCTGAAGTTGACACCAATGGCATCTTGCCCGCCTTTGGTTACTGGGTTCTCGTGTCGCCCACCCCACAATAAATAATTGGATATTTTTTTATTTGGAAGTCCCTTACCCAAACAATAGCCGAAAAGAATGATTTTCAGGTAGGGACAATTCTTGAATTGCCCCTACAGCTTCTCTCTGCGTGAAATCAAAAATCATGAGCGACATCTTTCCACTAATCGACAAGCTAGCATTCCTCACATTTATTGTTGCCACCATGCTGGGTACGGGTTTACGTCTAACCGTACAGCAGATTTGGGAACCACTCCGCAACATTCGTTTAATCGTCTTATCTTTGGTCGCAAACTTTGTTTTGGTACCGCTTTTTGTGTATTTGCTGCTGCAAATAGTGCCTTTGAGTGAACCAATCAAAGATGGTTTCATCATCATGGCAATAGCGGCAGGCCCCCCGGCTTTACCCAAACTTGCCCAAATAGTCAAAGGTAATGTAGCTTTCTCAACAGGACTGATGATGTTGCTGATGTTCGGCACAATTGTATACATGCCGATCGCACTGCCATTAGTTTTGCAAGGAGTACAAGTTAACTCCTGGGACATTGCCAAACCCTTGCTGTTTTTGATGTTAAGCCCATTGGCCATAGGGTTATTTATCAAAGCCAAGTTTGCCGCGATCGCTTCTAGCTTCCAGCCGATTGTGTCGAAAATATCTAATGTTGGATTACTTTTAGGTCTAGTAGTTAGGCTAGCGGTACATTTCTACGAAATTATCACTTTATTACAAACAGGTGCAATCCTTGTTTGTGCGGTTTTCATCGTATTCTCCTTTTCTGTGGGTTATCTTTTGGGCGGGCCTGGTATCGATACCCAACGAGTACTAGGAGTAGGAACCGCTCAACGCAATTTTGCCGCAGCATTATTAGTGGGTGCGAGTAATTTCGACGATCCCAACGTCGTGAGCGTCATTATGGTGACGAGTTTACTAATGTTGGTCATAGTTCTCATCGCCGGACAAAAGTTTACAGAAATTCAGGAGGAAAAGATTATAGAAATAGACCAGGTAAAGGTTTCGTAATGGGGCATGGGGC
>NZ_JABXKM010000111.1 GCF_017115025.1 Nostoc sp. NOS(2021)
CCCCAGAGGGGGCCCCACCTTCCCCACTCCCATACCACATCCCAAATTTAAAAAAGTATTAGACCCTACTTGACAAGGTACACGTTATAGTGTAACTTCGTTCCGAAACAGTATTTTTGCACAAACTTATGTTTTACTCAATACGAACACACTACCCTCGTTACCTCTGCCGATCCGCAGATCATTATCTATATAAGTGATATCTAACCAGCCTTGCTGTTTATCACTGTTTATTGCAACATCAATTGCCGGAAATTTTCTACCAGCTTCAATTTGTTGGATAAAAGTTACCGGAGAATTGTATTCTATTAAACGTTGTAAGCCAATAATAGAACGCTCAAATTTAACTTGGACACGCCGACCTGAAACTGGCTCAAATTTAGCAGCAATGCTGACTAATCCTTCCAGATAAGGTAAGCCATAAATCTCAGCTATGTTGTAAACACTGGTAGTTTCTACCCGGATACACTGATAGATTTGACCCAGTTTGCACAAAGGTAGACGATCTAAGTTTAAAAGAGCCTTGCTGGTGGTGTATAGTAATCGCCAATTGCCATCTAGCAAATTGTTAGCTTCCACCGGACGGGGTGTAGGATTAAAGTCTTCTAAATTGGCGATCGCAGCTAAGATAGCCTGTTTCTGTAGTTCAGTCGCCAGTAGACCGCGATTTGTATCAGCGATCGCATCTATAAGAGCCGCTTTTCCCATCATCGCCTGTCACCTCAAAAATCATTCACTTTCCATCAGCATAAACAAGATATTCATCGCCTATGTGTAGAGCCATAAAAATTACTAATAATCGCTTGACGTAAGCCATACGCCTATTAAATAAAAAAATTTCTATCTGAATGCGGATTTATCAACTAAAGGGTTGAAAAGATAACTAAATAAATCCATGTCAAGTGATAGACTCTAAATGTCAACTTACGTAAACCTTTTCTTGTCCTCACTCGATATGTTGAACTCTCCATTACGTGAAGAACTGCGTAACCAGCGAGCCGATGTCATCCCCCTAAAGCAACAGTCCTCTTTGTTGAACTGGTTGCAAACCAACGGTCGGATCATCGCGCGTGACATTCACGAACCGGATTTTCAAAATGACGAAGAAGGAATAGACTCCTTAATGGGTGTAGAAGATGGAATTGGCTACGACCTTGATGATGATGACGATATAGGAATCGCTGAGGATTAGCCTTTTCAGGCTAGGGACTTGGTAGTATCCCTAGTTCCTGGTATTCAGTTTTATTAAGTGTGGAGTGAAGGGAAACTTCTGTGGACGCTAAATTATCTTCTGAGCAAGGATTAAATATTTCTGGAATCGCTCTAGCCTCTTTATTAGCCGTAGGGTTAGGTACAACAGCATTTTATTTGGATTCGATCGCCAATAGGCTACCTTGGCAAAGTATGTCCTTAACCCTGCCACTATTATTGTGTGCGGTGGGTTCAGGTGTCGTGGGCTATTGGGTAATACCCTTACTTCAAGCACTTAAAACTGGACAAATAATTCGTGAAGATGGCCCCCAAGCCCATTTGAAAAAAGCAGGCACGCCAACAATGGGAGGTATATTTTTTATACCTGTAGGTGTGATAATTGCCTGCATATTGTCTAACTTTGCTACAGAGGTGATTGCAGTTTCGGCATTGACAATCAGCTACGGATTGATTGGCTGGCTCGACGATTGGCAAATTCTGCGCCGGAAATCAAATAAAGGTATATCTCCCCGAACGAAACTGGCTTTGCAGGTAGGTTTTGCGGCTGTGTTTTGTCTATGGTTGATGTTTAATCAACCTTCTAATAATATTACAAATATTGCTTTGCCTTGGGTGAGCTTCACACTACCCTTGGGATTCTTATTCTGGCCTCTAGCAGGTTTTGTGCTAGTTGCAGAAAGTAATGCGACTAATTTAACAGATGGTATTGATGGCTTGGCAGCCGGAACAGTAGCGATCGCACTTTTGGCATTAGGTGCTTTAATTGCACCTACAGCACCAGGGTTGATGGTTTTCTGTGCTGCTTTAAGTGGTGGGTGCTTAGGTTTCTTAGCCCATAATCGTAACCCAGCCCGCGTTTTCATGGGAGATACTGGTTCTTTAGCACTGGGAGGAGCTTTAGCTGCTGTAGCCCTATTGACAAATACCTTAGTAGCTCTGTTCATTCTCAGTGGTATCTTCTTCGTAGAAACTCTTTCGGTGATGGCGCAGGTAAGTTATTACAAAGCCACTAAGGGCCCTGATGGCAAAGGCAAGCGCCTCTTCAAAATGGCACCCTTACACCATCATTTAGAACTAACTGGCTGGTCAGAATTACAGGTGGTTGGAGTATTTTATGTCATCGCTGCTATATTGGCTGCTATCTGCTTGGCGCTCACTCCATTCTGAATCGTTTGAAAAACTGCTCGAATACAAAATGACAACTCCTACATCTTCAGGGAGTTGTTTTTTAGACAAAATCTATTCAGATATAGCCGTTTATCGTAAATCAAAGGGTTTAAGACCCCAACAATACAGGTAGCGCGGAGTCGGAGCCACTCCGCCTCCGATCATTTTCAGTCGGGGTTTAAATCGCCGTCTGAAAATGTCTTTAATTTTGAATTTTGTTAGCGTAGCGTTAGCGAGTCTGCGTTCGCTTTTAGCGTCTCGTAGAGAGCGTCATTTTGAATTTTGAATTGTTAATGTCTCGGTGTCAGGTTTAAATATTGGCGCAAGGATAGACAATTTTAAGGCATGTCGTTGAACTCAGAATCTCAGTCACTTTAGTGTTGAGAGTGTCAAATACTCCATAACCCGATTCTTCCCTGTTCGCTTTGCCTCAAGCATCGCTTGATCTGCCCGATTCAGAAAATCCTTAACTGTAATCCCTGGTTCTGATACAGCTATTCCAAAAGAAGCGGTAATGCTTTCGAGGATCTGATCGCCGTCCTTCAATTGCATTTGTTCAATATCTACCCTGAGTTGTTCTACTCGCTTCCTGAGTGTTTCCAGGGTCATATTAGGCATCACAATTACAAATTCTTCACCACCCCATCTGCAAGCAATGTCAAAAGAGCGAATAGATTTTAACAGCAGTTTTGCTAATCCCTGAAGAACAATGTTAGCAGTCAAATGCCCATAGCGCGAGTTGTAAGATTTGAAGTTATCGATATCAAGGAAAATAACACTCAGAGGTTGTCCCAACCGTTCAGCTTCCGCTAGCCTCTGTTCCGTTATGGTTTGCAGATAGTTTTGATTGAATAGTTGGGTCATCCCATCCCGCAAGTTATCATAGGCTAGACGTTGTTTTATCGATATATTATTCAGTGCAAAAGCTAAGGTTCTAGCAATAATCTCAGTAATTTGTTGGTCTTCGGGACTGATTTCTTCAGGCGCATAGATGTGTAAAATCCCAACTACTTCGCCTTGTCCAAACAATGGAACACACAAATGTGTGCCATTAACAGGCTGTATTAAGTGGCTGCACATCAGTCCTGAGTTCCGAGGCGATAAAAGGTTTAATTTCCCTCTCCGCAATGCCCAACACTCAGATTGTGAAAATATTTCTTTACTGCTTCTTTCACCTCCCCAAAGACTCTTGATCTCAACATAATTCTTGGAGTTAGCAATTATATAGATAGAACCACTCATATTAGAAAACAGCTTGGGACAGGTTAAAGCGACCACTTGATACACCTCATCTTCAGACTCGCAGGAATAAAGCATATCCGCCATATCTGAGAGATATATAAGTTCCTGTTTTTTTGCCTCTAATTTCAGTGTTTTTTCTTCTAACTGCCGATTTAGGTTAGTGAGCGATCGCTGTGCTTCTATGGATTCTGTAATATCGATACTGATCCCACCGACGCGGCAAGCGCCCGTTGCGTAATCGCTAAACGGAAACTTAAACGATAGCCAGTAGGACGGCTGATCATTACCAGGTATCTTTGCCTCTTCAATCAGCTTCAAGGGGCGTAGAGTCTTCAAAACGACTTGATCGTTTTCCATTATCCGCCGTCCCTCTTCTGAATCTGGCAAGAATTCACTATCCGTTTTTCCCAACCATTCTTGTGGATTTACCGAAAATCTAGACTGTAGCTCCTGGTTGTAGTAGAGCATTCTAGATTGCTCATCTTTGATATAGGCTGCAAACGGACTCTGATCTAGGAATAACCGTTGCATCTGCTGGCTGCGTTGAAGTTCGCGGATATCTTCTTCATATCTGGCGATCGCCTCTACAATTTGATAAGCGGTTGGCATCAGGTAGAGTAAGGCAGATAAGGAAATAAACGCCATTAAGTCGAGTACGCCTAAATGCAACAGGGACACTGCCGAATGTGGCTCAAAGACCGCCAGAAGGTGATGAAATCCGCAAAATAGTACGAATCCACCTGATAAGAAAAAGGCTAGCCAAAACTTAGAAGGGATAGTTGCCTTAGTTTTGGCAAAGAAAACCCCTATTACTATGGGGATGCCAAAGTATGAAAATGCAGTGATGCCGTGAGCAATTATGCAATTCCAGTAAATAGGCTCCATTGCTGATCTGATATTAACATTTCATCCGTTTTACTATAATTCTAGATAGGCTCAAGATGTAACCATAGAAGGTATAAGTTCAGTGCGTGATGTGTTTTTTTTACAAAAGTCCTCATGCTAACTTTCTGAAAGGCTGCTCATTTCAACCCCTGACAAACCTGACTTACCAAGTGAGTGAGTTCAGGTAAAATCAATTTTTCCATCGCCAGTCGCACAGCATTACTGGAACCAGGAAGCGAGAAGATTAATTTATTTTGATAAACGCCAGCAACAGCGCGAGATGCGATCGCCCGCGAACCAATTTCTTGATAACTTAAAAAACGAAATAATTCACCAAATCCCGGCAAGGTTTTCTCTAGTAATTTCTCAATAGCATCGTAGGTGGTATCTCTTGGTGCAATACCTGTACCACCATTGAAAATTACAGCATCCAAATTTGAGCTTTTACCCAGATTTTCTATCTGCTCTTGAATTTGTGTTGGTTCATCTTTGATAATCGTGTAGGCTCCTACAGCATGGTTAGCACCAAGGAGTAACTGCTGAATTAGCTGGCCACTTTTGTCTGTTTCAAAAGTGCGTGTATCGCTGATAGTAACCACAGCACAAGTTACTGTAATTCTAGGCGAGTCTGGATGGGGTTGTGACGTCATGGTGAAGTTGTTAAACCGCTATATAAAGTTATTAGTCCTTAGTTTTTGATTTTTAGGAAATAACTAATGACTAAGGACTAATTACAGCTTAAGCTTTGCTCAGTCCCAGATCGTTTTCTTCAGCATACCGTTCCATGAAGCGCATAAAGCGATCCCATTCTTGGGCAGATTTCATCACGTAAAGTGCTTCTAATGCTTCCGGTTTTCCGTTGACAAATTTAGCCTTAACTTCACGGGTAATTATCTCGCCTTCTTCGTCAATTAAGTACATCCCGGTAATATCTTCGGTGCTACTTTGATCTAAAATCTTCGGATTCGTAAAAATAAACGTCGCTGTACCACTGTCGCCAGAGCGCGATCGCGTCAAGCGCACCTCTGGAGTTACTTCTTCGTCAAGACCTTTAGAAAACTGGATTTTCGCCATGATGAATGAATTTAAACTTTTGTGATGGTTAATTTAATATTCTCTCATCAATTACAACACCACAGTCTAGAGGCTACTGTTATTCCTTTTTTGAGTGTATATACTTAAATTGCTTCTTTCTCCAGTAACAAAGTTACGGGGCCGTCGTTTTCAATTGTAACTTGCATCATTGCACCAAATTGACCTGTTTCCACCTGCAAACCGCTAGCTCTTAACTTGGTAACAAAACGATTATACAAATCTTCTGCTGATTGGGGAGCGGCTGAACGGTCAAAAGAAGGACGGCGACCTTTGCGACAGTCTCCGTAAAGCGTAAACTGACTGACTACTAACAAATCGCCGCTAATTTCTTGTACAGATTTTTGCCAACGGTCGTCTCCTTCCTCGTCAGGAAACAGCCGCAATTCCAAGCATTTACGCACCATCCAGTCGATTTCAGCATCAGTATCAGTATTAGCAATACCTACGAGTAAATTTAGCCCCCGCCCAACTTTACCGACAATTTCACCATTAACTGTAACTTGAGATGATTTAATTCGCTGGATAACAACGCGCATTTTAATCTAAACCTTCATCAACGTTTCAATTTTCCTTGCTGAAGGTCGTGCCCAAGAAGTGCGGCGTATAGCGATGAATTTGCTCAAAGAGGGAATCTCGGTGGAAATAGTGGCGAAAGTGACGGGGTTATCCGTGGAGCAGGTACAGCAGTTGCGAAGTGAAGAAACTGGTAATGCAGGGGAGTGAGGAAGCGATGTCTACGACGGGCTATTCGGCGTCGCTATTCTCTCATTTTCATTGCTCAAAATCGATGGCGGAGCCATTGGGAATGCATTCCCAGGTGGAACCTGGGAACGTACAGACGCGATTAATCGCGTCTCTAACTTTTATTTTCCAAAGCCTTTACCGCGAGAGGTTGAAGGTAGACAAATACAGTTTTCGAGTTGAGTAATTAAAGCCTCACGATCTAAATTTTGACCAATCAGCACTAGTTGGTTTTTCAATTTACCTTGCCATTCATCATCATCCAAGGTAAAGCGTTTACCGCAAAGGTGGAAAATATGACGCTTCGGACTTTCATCAAACCACATAATCCCCTTCGCCCGGAAGATATTTGTGGGTAGCTGGTTATCTAAGAAATACTGAAACTTCCTAATAGAAAAAGGCTTGTCACTTTGGAAAGATATGGAAGTAAAACCATCATTTTCTAAATGGTCAGAATGATGGTGATGCTCATGGTCATGATCGTGATGATCATGACCGCATGTTGAGTGATCATGATCATCATGATCGTGATGGTCGTGGTGATCTACCACTGTGTCAAAATATTTATCAGACTCAAACAGACCAACACTCAGAATTAAAGGAAGTGGCACTTGCGATCGCGTGGTGCGAATAATTCTTGCTCCTTCCTTAACTTCGTTAATTTTTCTTTCTAACTCCTTCAAAGTGGCTTCATCAACTAAATCAGTCTTGTTCAGCACAATTACATCACCATAGGCAATCTGGCTGTATGCTGCCTCAGAGTTAAATAAATCTAGGCTGTAATTCGCCGCGTCTACCACGGTAATAATCGAATCCAAGCGGGTTAAATCCCGCAATTCTGTGCCCAGAAATGTTAAAGCTACTGGTAGCGGATCTGCCAATCCAGTTGTTTCCACTACTAGATAATCTAGATTTTCTTGGCGTTCTAAAACTTTGTAAACTGCATCTACCAAATCATTATTAATAGTGCAGCAGATACAACCATTATTTAGCTCCACCATGTTCTCACCAGTGGAAACAATTAGCTCGTTGTCGATGCCAATTTCGCCAAATTCATTCACGAGAACAGCGGTTTTCAAACCCTGTTGATTGTTGAGGATATGATTAAGTAAAGTCGTCTTGCCACTACCGAGGAAACCCGTAATAATTGTTACTGGCATTCCTTGTTTGGGCGTATCCATTGCGGAAGATTCGGGTGTAACTGCTGATTGCATAGCGCTGTTATCAAATGTCAAAAAATAGTAATGTAGCGCAGATAGTCCAGAAAACATTAGCATAGGGATGCTGGACTGTCATCCCAGCTGCCTTACCCTATTATTACGTATCTCTCTATTTCAGCATTACTCTGTTATGACCCTAACCCTTTACAATACCCTCACCCGTCGTCAAGAACCGTTTGAAACAGTCGAACCAGGCAAGGTTAAGATGTATTACTGCGGCGTGACGGTGTACGATTACTGCCATTTGGGTCATGCTAGAGCTTGCATCGTTTGGGACGTAGTGCGCCGATACCTCCAGTTTATCGGTTATCAAGTGCGATATATCCAAAATTTTACCGATATTGATGACAAGATTCTGAATCGAGCCTGTGTTGAACATTCATCAATGGAAGCTGTAGCCGATCGCTTTATCAAAGCATATTTTGAGGATATGGCGCGGCTGGGGATCAAAGAAGCTGATGAGTATCCCCGCGCTACCCATACGATGAATGGCATTCAACGGTTAATTCATGAGTTGGAAAATAAGGGTTTTGCCTACCCTGCTGACGGCGATGTGTATTATGCAGTACGAAAATTTGCTGAGTATGGCAAGCTTTCAGGACGCAAGTTAGAAGATATGCAAGCGGGGAAAAGCGATCGCGTCAACATAGAAGATCCAGAATATCAGAAAAAGAAAGACCCCTTTGATTTTGCTTTGTGGAAGGCAGCAAAACCGGGAGAACCAGCTTGGGAATCACCTTGGGGCGCAGGTCGTCCGGGGTGGCATATAGAATGCTCGGCAATGGTGCGCGATCGCCTGGGTGATACCATAGATATTCATACTGGTGGTGCTGACTTAATTTTTCCCCACCACGAAAACGAAATTGCCCAATCTGAGGCTGTGACAGGAAAACCCCTAGCGCGTTATTGGTTGCATAACGGCATGGTGAAGGTAGATGGTGAAAAAATGTCCAAATCTTTGGGCAACTTTATCACTATTCGAGAATTGCTGGATCGAGGAGTTGACCCGATGGCGGTGCGGTTGTTCGTACTGACCGCTCAATATCGTACACCCATTGATTTTACCGATGAAGCGATCGCCGCAGCAACCAACGGTTGGCACACCATTAAAGAAGGTTTACTCTTCGGCTACCAATACGGTAAAAAACTAGGTTGGGATTTAGGGACTGGGGACTGGGGACTTGGGACTGGGAATATCCCAATACCCAGTACCCAATACCCAGTACCCAATCGCTATGTTGAACGCTTCCAAGAAACTGTGAATAATGACTTTAATTTTCCTGGTGGATTAACAGTGCTGTTTGAATTAGCCAAAGAAGTGCGTCATCAGAGAAACATTCTTGTGCATGAAGGGAAAACCGAAACATCACCAGAGGAGTTACAGCGTCAATGGCAAACTCTTGTCACCTTAGCTGAAGTTTTAGGTTTAGAAGCCGAGATAGAAACAGAAACTTACACAAGTAGTGGTTTAAGCGATGCGGAAATTGAGGCGAAAATTCAGCAAAGGCAACAAGCACGTATTGCCAAAAATTTTGCCGAAAGCGATCGCATTCGTGACGAACTCCAAGCAGAAGGTATTACGCTAATTGATAGCCGTGATGGCACGCGCTGGCATCGGAATAATTAAATTCAAAATGATGAACAACCACAAACAAATCACTGAGAGAACATTTGAATTTTCTGTTCGCATAATTAACCTTTGTAAGGTACTCAATGAAAGTTCTGGAGTGGGGCGAACACTCTCGCAACAGTTACTAAAGTCTGGTACGTCGATTGGAGCAAACGTTGAAGAATCGCAATCGGCACAAAGTACAGCCGATTTTGTTCACAAGCTAGAGATTGCTCTAAAAGAAAGTAGGGAAACCAAATACTGGCTAAGACTTCTAATTGCAACTGAGTTGATTTCCGAAGACCGTCTACTGCCAATTTTGGGGGAAATTAACGAGTTAATCAAAATCATTGCCACAATAGTTGTCAAAACCAAACAAAATAGTCAACAATAACTTCATGAATTTTGAATTTTGAATTTTGAATTTTGAATTGAATTATGTGGTCTGAACTCAAAAAAGCGATCGCTAGTTTCGATATTCCCGCTGATTGGATTGGTATTAGAGCCGTAAAAGAGACTTCTACTACCCGTTTAGTGCGTGATGCCTTACCCCAACTAAACGGCAAATCCTTCACTGTCGGAGCCATGCTGGAAGTTTTGGTCAATGGTTGTCTGGGTTATGCAGCTACTAACTCTCTGGAATTACCGTCTCTACAATCTGCTGCTCAAACAGCCTATAAACAGGCGCTAGCAGCTAGTGAATGGTGGATACATCCCTTCAGTGAAAGTGAGCGCCCTAAAGTCGTTGGTGAATATAAATCTCCATTTCTTGAGCCATTGGATGCTCTAAGTCCGGGAGAAATCAACGATTTACTGATTCGTATTTGCCAAAGGCTCAAAGTTGACGACAAGATTGTGCAAACCATAGCCAGTGCCAGCACAACCGAGAGAGAATCTTGGTTTATTAGCAGCAACGGCTCAGAAGTCTATCAAAAAATTCTATCTATAGGCACTAATTACGGAGCCACTGCCCAAGATGGGGCGATTGTACAGCAGCGCAGCAACAACGGCTCGCAAGCAAACTGTTACCAAGGCGGACTCGAACTTTTAAAACAAAAAGACTTATGGCATCGGGTGCAGCAAATAGGCGAACAAGCAATAGAACTCTTGACAGCAGAAGAATGCCCAACCACCCGTACCAATTTAGTTTTAGCCCCAGACCAAATGATGCTGCAAATCCATGAAAGTGTCGGGCATCCCCTAGAAATTGACCGAATTTTGGGAGATGAGCGTAACTATGCTGGTGGCAGTTTCGTTAATAAAAATGATTTTGGCAACCTAGTATATGGTTCGCCACTAATGAACATTACCTTTGATCCCACCGTGCCTGGTGAATTTGCCAGCTATGGCTTTGATGATACGGGTACTGTAGCAACACGGGAGTATTTGGTTAAAGAAGGTGTACTCCAACGGGGTTTAGGCAGTCTGGAGAGTCAAGCAAGAGCAGGTCTACCAGGAGTTGCCTGTGCCCGTGCTTCCTCATGGAATCGACCAGCGATCGATCGCATGGCTAACTTGAATTTAGAGCCTTTAAACGGCACTTTTGAAGACATTATTGCTGGGATAGAACACGGCGTATTCATGGAATCTAACCGATCTTGGTCAATTGACGATCGCCGCTACAAATTCCAATTTGGTTGTGAGTACGCTAAATTAATTGAAAACGGTAAATTCACCAAAACCCTCCGCAATCCCAACTATCGCGCCACTACACCAGAGTTTTGGCATAGTTTAATCCAAGTAGGAGATGCCACAAATTGGCAAATGTATGGTACTCCTTATTGTGGCAAAGGAGAACCAAATCAGGCCATTTGGGTAGGACATGGTTCACCTGTTTGTGTATTTGCTAATGTCGAAGTTTTTGGTGGAGGAACTTGAAAAAGTACAAAGTTATGAGTTAGGAATTTTAAATTAAAAGATTATTTAACTTATAACTCATAACTTTCTCCCCCCTTTCCCTATTCATTATGAATATTTAATATCGATGAAAATTGAGGAATTATCTGCGTTAGAAGTCAGCTTTAATCAACTGATTGAAACTCTTCTGAACAAAAAAGCAGAAAGTGAACAATTCACTGTGAGACTCGGCAGTGAAATAAGTCAATTTACTCGTTTTAATCATGCAAAAGTGCGGCAAACTGGTTGTGTTGCTGATGGTTGGATAGAACTGACTTTGATGAAAAATCAGCGCAACAGTGTTCGGCAGTTTCCCTTTACTGGAAATTGGGAGGTAGATTGGCAGTTAGCATATGCTGCTTTGCAGGAACTACGTGATGAACTTATTCTATTACCCATCGATCCATATCTAGTTTTGCCATCAGGAAATAATACCAGTCGAGAAATACATTCTGGGAATTTATTGGTGGCGGAAGCAGTAGTATCAACTGTGCTAGAACTAGTTGCTGAATTGGATTTTACAGGAATATATGCAGGGGGAGTGATAATTAAAGCTTATGGTGATTCCAACGGACAGAAACACTGGTTTGCTACTGATTCTTTTACATTAGATTATTCTCTATTCTCCACATCGGCACAAGCAGTTAAGGGTACATTTGCAGGGAGTGATTGGGATAAATCTGTATATATAGCCAAAATTAGCGAAGCCAAAAAGCAACTAGAATTGCTTGCTCGCCCAGCTAAAGAATTACCACGGGGACAGTACAAAACGTATTTTGCACCAGCTGCTGTTGCAGATTTATTAATGATGCTTTCTTGGGGATCTGTGAGCGAAGCTGATATTCAGCAAGGAAACAGTTCTTTAGCTGCTTTATGGCGTCAAGAAAAACAACTTTCGACTGCATTTAGTTTGAAAGAAAACTTTCAACGGGGATTAGTACCACGATTTAATGAATTGGGAGAAATAGCAGCGCCAGAGTTACCTATAATAGAAAAAGGAGATTTGGTAAACACTCTGGTGAATTCTCGGACTGCTAAGGAATATCAAAAAACTGCCAACGGCGCTAATAGTTCAGAGACTTTACGAGCGCCAGAAGTGAGTCCGGGAAATTTAGTATTTGAGCAGATTCTTCCGAGTTTAGATACAGGATTATATGTATCAAATTTGCATTATTTGAATTGGAGCGATCGCCAAACTGGTAGAATCACAGGCATGACCCGTTATGCTTGTTTTTGGGTAGAAAATGGAGAAATTATTGCCCCCATTGAAAACTTACGTTTTGACGAAAGTCTCTATCGCTTCTGGGGAGAAAACTTAGTAGATTTGACCAATTTCCAGGAATTCATACCCGAAGTAGGTACTTATGAAAGTCGTCAACTTGGAGGTAGTTTAGTTCCCGGTATGCTGGTGGAAGATTTTACATATACTTTGTAATGATTTCATGCAAATATCTTTTGGAGATGTAAAATTTTGCATCTCTATTAGGAACACCAACCTTGTGTTTTTATAACTTGTTGAATTTCAGTTTCCAGTAATTGAAAAGCAGACAAAGCTCTTAGGGGTGAAAAGTCATCAATGAGTTCAGCTAATCGGTGTACACGTTCGTTAACCGAGAATTGCTTTAGCCGCCGACCTGTCAACTCACTAGCTTCGCACAGAAGTCCATAGAGAATATCTTTTGGATTAGGTAGTTGTTCAAGTCTACGGATATCTGGCAGTTTTAATGGCTGACGCCCACGAGGATTACCTGCCGCTTCCCGTAAAGCTGCTTCGTCAAATAAGAGCCACGCTTCCTGCATACGTACCGGAATCACACAAACATGAGGTGGTACTAGTACTGGTTTTTTAACTGCTTCTTCTAGCGCTTCTAAGATTTCCGTTATACGTTTTTCGCGTGGTTCTCTTTCTGCATCTCGGTGGATAAACAAGAGATCACAAGGATAGAGTTCTAAGCTGTTGATAATACGTGGTAATAACTTTTTCGGTGGTTTAGGTAAGCGTCGCAAATCCGCCCAATTAGACTGGATAGCACAATCAACCAGATTTGCCCGTAATAACCAGGTGAGGATAGGCATCAGTGCTTTATCTGAACTGCCGTCTGACAGCAAAGTGTAGCAAAGTTCTTTCATGCCTATTCAGTAGGAAAACCGGGAATTAGTGGTTGAAGGTCAGTTCTATCCACAACTCGACGTTTTTTGGGTTGTATTGGTTTTGATTGCTGGAGATTTCCTACTTTTCCATTACTCTCAGGCTCTGATTCACCAAGTACTACCGGATTCAAGTAAGCAAGTAATTTGTTTTTGGGTACAACATTCATGCCTTCTGGGTCTTTCTGTCGCCAAGTGTCAGGTAGACAAGCAAACGATACTCGCTTAAATCGCTTCCCAGAATCTACTGTTTCCTTTAATTCAGCAACCAATAGGCTGTCGTCAGGTACTTGCATAACTACTGAAGGTGAGTGAGTGTTGATGATTACTTGACGAAGGGGGTTATCTATCCCAATAGGTTCATCAACATCAGTAGCAATGTCTTGAAGTAGTTTGAGTATTTTGAGAATACGCTCTGGATGAAGACCGTTTTCCGGCTCTTCTATACACAAAAGACCTTGTGCTTGAGGGTCTAATTCGAGAACTGCTAATGCCAAAAAGCGCAGGGTTCCACCTGATAGTGCCCTTGCTGGATGTGATGTACTGTCTTTGCCAGTAACTATTACCGTCAAAATTTCACGTCGTTCATCCCGGTCAATTCCTACTTCACCTACATCATCAATCAGTTCTGCCAGCCGATTCGCAACTTGGCTGTAAACCTGTGCTTCCGCCTGATCATCTGACAGTCCATTTATGGGATGATTTTTGTTGATCCGTGCCAAGTGATAGAGTGTTGCAGCTAAGTGAGAACCATCCATGTCTAATTTTGTGGGCGATGTAAATTCGTCTGGCTGCCGTAGTGCTGAAGGTTCTAACTGAAGTAGCCGCCAGGATTGCATTTCTCTTCGCGCCAGCAGCACCGTTGGACTTTCCGCCGCATTAGCCACAGATAGCACGGTTCGGGGAAGATTCATCGCTAACCGAGACAAGGGTTTTCCATTCCTCCCGTCTTGATGTAGCTTAATTACTGTCTTTCCTTTGTCATCCTCGGTTGAAATGAATGGTGAAGTTCGTCGCCCCTTAACTGCTGATTTACGCCACTCAACACTGTGAGGAAACAATAAGTTTTTCTTGGCATCACCAAGATTGATGTGAACTAACTCCTCTTTAATGATTTTCAGAGAACCTAAAGACCGCAAGCCATCATCTGGTCTGTAAGCGAGGA
Organism: Nostoc sp. NOS(2021); assembly: GCF_017115025.1. Taxonomy (GTDB): domain Bacteria; phylum Cyanobacteriota; class Cyanobacteriia; order Cyanobacteriales; family Nostocaceae; genus Nostoc. The sequence continues at coordinate 14,381 of NZ_JABXKM010000111.1, forward strand.
TGATAGAGTAGCGAAGAAAAGTAATACTAGCTTCCGCCTTTTGCCCTAGATCGTCTACACCCTCTTCTGGTACAATCATCTCGGCATCAAAGGACATTTTATCTGCATACTCGTCACCAACGCGGTGAAACAGACTACGTACATCAGCTGTTCGACCTCCTTCATCTCGCACAGATAAGGCAGCTTCAATTAGTTGAATATCGGCGATCGCACTTAAAAATTTAATCGCATCAAATAAGTTAGATTTACCAACCCCATTAGCCCCGGCTACACAGGTAAATGGCCCGAATTGGACATCAACATTGACGAGGTTCTTAAAACCAGAAACTTTCAACCTAGTTAGCATAATATTCCTCTGTTGGCAGAAAATATTGTAAATGTGCCAAGCAGATGTGGCTTACAAACAGAGTAAATCTCCTTCTTCTAGTTTGACTGTACAACCTGAGAAATTTTGAGTCTCGTTAGATAAAACCTGGTTATATCCTGATACTCGCAACTAGCTCAATCAGCTGTCACGCCTCTAGGAAAGCATATTTTGTATAAACGGGATGTGTATATTGCATCTCTATGAGAATAAATGCATCAAACCATCTTTATACAACCCCGTCAGCCCAAACTGGTAAATGCTAGGACTACAGTTTATTTTTTCTTGCCAGGAGGTGAATTGCGCTGAGTAAGGTTATCAATTTGCAATTGTTGCCGTCCGTTGGTGATAATTCGCAACATCTCTTTGAGATCCTGCTCAATATTTCCCAAAACGCCATCGGCATATACATCAGCACCATCTTCAATTTCTTGAGCCTGAGCGATCGCAGTTTGTCGCATTTGCTCTAACTCTTGCTGACAAGCATACCGCTTGCGGTCAATCTCGGCGAGGGTTTCTTGCATTATTCCCTCACACTCTTGTTGCACTTGTCGCCGCAGTTGTTCAGCTTCTTGTTCTGCCTGGTGAATAATATTGCTTTCAGCTAAAATTTGCGCTCTTTTTGCTTGTGCGGCCTCAACAACCTGCTGCCCATACTCTTCTGCTTCCAGCAGAATTTCTTCCTTTTGTTCCAGAATCACTGCTGCTTCTTGAAAAAGTGATGGTAAAGCCAGCCGAATGTAATCAAGCTGATCGAGCAACTTTTCTTCATCTATGAGTGTGCGTCCCGTCAGCGGAATCCTGAGACTAGAGAGAACCATTTCCTCTAGGCGGTTGAGTTCCTGCTGAATATCTATGGTTCCCGATCCACTGAGATACTCTTGAGGGGGGGGATTGTTTCCGTTGAGATTGGGTTCAACATTGGAGAGTTGTGATTGTAGCATTGGTATATATCTAGGGCAATGTGTGGGGGAACGAGATGATCGATAGAACCACCAAACCTTGCAATCTCTTTTACCACACTACTACTTAAAAAACTATACTCATTTGAGGTTGCGAGAAAAACTGTTTCTATTTGGGTAGAAAGAGTTTTATTGGTGTGAGCCATTTGCAGTTCCACTTCAAAATCTGACACAGCCCGTAAACCTCGGAGTAAAACTTGTGCTTGCCGTATTTGGGCATAGTTGACGGTAAGACCATCAAAGCTGTCTACTTCTACATTCGGTAAATGTTGTGTAGAATGACGGATCTGATCTAGCCGTTGCTGCACACTAAAAAGTGGCATTTTGTTAGGGTTCCGCAGTACAGCGACAATCACCCGCTCAAACAGCCGACTACCGCGCCCGATGAGGTCAAGGTGTCCCAAGGTGATGGGGTCGAAGCTACCAGGATAAATAGCAATCACAATTTTAGATATATCAAAGTTGTTTAGGTGATTATATCGAAACCGTTTTGTGTAACTTACTCAAATCTACCATCTTGCGCTTTGGGTAAGAATGTTAAAGCTAATTTCATGTAAATAGACCACACTGTAGGGGCACAGCAATGCTGTGTGCTTACAACAGATGTGGTTCAAATAAATGAAAACTGCTGTAAACTCAATTGTTCTGGTGGCACAAGTTATGCTCAACTAGGCGTTAGGAACTAGACTCCTAAATATGGATGCTGGATTTTTACCTACGTCTTCACAATTCTATTGTGGTAGATTCAAGCGTAACTCCCCAGTATTCGAGATGCAAGAAACTCCGTACTTAGCAAAGTGCGGGGGTAGTTAACGAACTTTTCTAGGTAATTTTTCATGGCACTGGATTTTTCCACCTTGCCCTTGGCGTTTCAATTTACTTCTCCAGGATCGATTCTGCTGAAAATAGGGCCATTAACTATCCGCTGGTATGGCTTATTGATTGCCACAGCAGTATTAATTGGCGTCATCCTTTCCCAGGAATTGGCAAAGCGCCGTAATGTTAATCCTGAGTTGCTAGGCGATTTATTCTTTTGGTTGTTGATTGGGGCAATTCCTGGCGCACGGCTATATTACGTTTTTTTTGAGTGGTCAAAATATGCCCCAACTCCAGGAAAAATCTTCGCTATCTGGGAAGGAGGTATTGCCATTCACGGAGCAATTCTTGGTGGCGTTTTGGCTGCGTTAATCTTTGCCAAAATCAAGCAGGTTTCTTTCTGGCAACTGGCAGATTTAGTAGCGCCTTCACTGATTTTAGGGCAGGCGATCGGACGTTGGGGCAATTTCTTTAATTCTGAGGCTTTTGGCGCTCCTAGTGATTTACCGTGGAAGCTATATATTCCAACAGACCATCGTCCTCTAGAGTATGCTAGTTTCGATTACTTTCATCCCACCTTCCTCTACGAATCTCTGTGGGATTTAATGGTGTTTACGCTACTAATAACGTTGTTTTTCCGGTCTTTATCCGGTAAGCCACGCTTGAAGGTAGGTACGCTGTTTCTAGTTTATTGGCCAGCTTACAGCTTAGGACGCTTGTGGATTGAAGGCTTTCGCACTGATAGCTTAATGCTGGGGCCATTACGGATGGCACAAGTAGTCAGTAGTCTAGGAATTTTATTGGGATTAGTTGGATTAGCTTGGCTTTACTTACTCAGACGCCCTTTACCCGATGTAGTTCCTACTCCTAAGAGTAATGGGGAGATTGGGAGATGAGGGGAGTGCTGAGTGCTGTTAGCGGATAGCTATGGTTTAGCCCGTGCTGAGTGGGGAATCTCACTTCTTTACTCAGGACTCTTAACTCGGAACTGTTTTGCGCCATACCCAAAAAATAAAAAATGCCCCAGAATATTCTCTAGGGCTTAACCAGGGTGCATCTACCATTACTCTCTACTAGGGAAAGAGGGTGAATCCGGAAAGATACTGAGAAAATACCAAAAAATTTTTTGGAGGGATTGCGGTGTGTTCTTTTATAAGTGAATATACAGAAAATCACAGCTATAAAAAAACACTATATGCTGTAGAACCATCTGTGTACATTGTCGGAGCAGGCCCTGGAGATCCTGATTTATTAACAGTGAAGGCGCAGAAACTACTGGCTGCTGCTGATGTGATTTTATTTGCTGATTCTTTAGTACCCGAACAGATTTTAGAACTTTGCCGAGAAGATGCGGAGATAATTAGGACTGCGAATCAAACTTTAGAAGAGATTTTGCCGATTATGATCGATAGGGTGCGATCGCAGCACAAATCTCTAGTCCGTCTCCATTCTGGCGATCCCAGCCTCTACAGCGCCATCCACGAGCAAATGCACCTCCTAGCGGAGGCAAATATCCCTTTTGAAGTCATACCAGGTATCAGCGCCTTTCAAGCGGCGGCTGCCAAACTCAAAATAGAACTGACTGTCCCTGGTTTAGTCCAAACTATCATCTTGACACGCATCAGCGGACGTACAGAAGTCCCCGCCACTGAAGAATTAGCCTCTCTCGCCGCACATCAGGCTAGCCTCTGCCTATATCTCAGTGCGCGTCACGTCGAAAATGCCCAAGCTAAACTACTCGAACACTATCCAGCCGAAACTCCCATTGCGATTTGCTTTCGCATCGGATGGCCCGATGAAAAAATCAGGGTTGTCCCCCTTAATCAAATGGCAAACTGCACTCATCAAGAAAAACTAATTCGCACTACACTTTATATAATCAGTCCAGCACTCTCGACAGCAACAGGGCGATCGCGTTTATATCATCCTGAACATAGTCATCTATTTCGCTCATCTGATCACTAAATGTTGGGGCATTGGTTATTTTCCCCTGCTCCCACTCCCCACTCCCTACTCCCCATCTCCCTAATCTTTGTACTCTGTACCTCTACGTTTCGATAAACTTAACAATGTAAATAAAATCCAAAATTCTAATTTCGGTACTATGCCTTTAATTAAAGTGCAAACTTCTGCATCTGCTCCTGAAAAAGCTGAAATTGAGTCAATGCTTTTAAACCTATCAGCCAAGTTAGCGAAACATTTGGGAAAACCAGAATCCTATGTAATGACTGCTTTTGAACCGGGAATCCCCATGACCTTTGCAGGGAATACAGACCCAGTTTGCTACATTGAGATTAAGAGCGTTGGCACGATGAAGCCAGACCAAACCGCAGCAATGAGTCAGGACTTTTGCCAGCAAATTAACCAAACTCTAGGTGTGCCGAAAAATCGCATTTACATAGAGTTTGCAGACGCTAAGGGTGCAATGTGGGGCTGGAACAGCACAACCTTTGGTTAATTCACCGTCTTCTTTAGTCAAGACTAAGTTAATCTGGCAGGTGTAGTATAGAGATCCAGCATCAACTCGTGATTTTTTATGTCTGCTACGCCTCTTGTATCTCAGGTTGACTTACACAACCCAGGAAAATCAGAATTAATCCCTCCCCTACTAGGTGCCACCGTTGCGGAGTTAACTACTTGGGTACAGCAGCAGGGACAACCTGCTTACAGAGGAAAGCAACTGCATGAATGGATCTATGATAAAGGGGTGCGATCGCTAGCTGATATTTCTGTCTTCCCCAAGCAATGGCGGAAAGAATTAGCAGAAATCCCGATTGGGCGCTCAATTTTACATTACCGCTCTGTGGCACCCGATGGTACGGTGAAATATCTTTTACGATTAACAGACGGGCAAATTATTGAAACTGTTGGTATCCCCACCTTTGCAGAAAGGGGAGAAGGCCCAAAAGCCCGTCTGACAGTTTGCGTCTCGACTCAGGTGGGTTGTCCAATGGCGTGTGATTTTTGCGCTACTGGTAAAGGTGGCTACAAACGCAACCTAGCACGCCATGAAATTGTCGATCAGGTGTTAACTGTGCAAGAAGATTTTCAGCAACGGGTTAGCAATGTGGTGTTTATGGGACTGGGTGAACCGTTGTTGAATACTGAGAATGTCCTAGCAGCCCTGAAATGCCTCAATCAAGATGTCGGTATAGGACAGCGATCGCTGACAGTTTCTACAGTTGGTATTCGCGATCGCATCCGTCAGTTGGCGCAAAACCATTTGCAAATCACTCTTGCTGTTAGTCTCCATGCACCCAACCAAGCACTGCGGGAAAAACTCATCCCCAGCGCCCGCGCTTATCCTCTAGAAGATTTACTGGCTGAATGTCGGGAATATGTGGAAATCACTGGACGTCGCCTTACCTTTGAATATGTTCTCCTTGCTGGTGTTAACGATTTGCCAGAACATGCATTGGAACTTTCAAAATGCCTGCGAGGATTCCAAAGTCATGTGAATTTGATTCCTTACAACCCCATCCAAGAAGTAGACTACAAACGCCCCAACCGCGATCGCATTCAAGCATTTGTCAACATCCTCAAGCAGCAAAATATTGCTGTTAGTGTCCGTTATTCCCGTGGTTTAGAAGCTGATGCTGCTTGCGGGCAACTAAGAGCAAGTAATAATTAAACCTCTTGCACTCAGTAAACTTAATTACTTTGACCTCACACATACCTGGCAATACTGCTAGGTTAGCGACTGACAAGAAATAAATTATCCATCTTGTGGGGTGGCCCGGAAAGCCCGCCCTGAATATGGGACGCGTGTTCGCGTAGCGGCACGTAGTGCGGACACCCATCCCACAAGAAAATTTGGGATGTTTTTTTATTTGTCAGTCCCTTAAGAAATTTCAGGGTTCGCTCAGTTTGTAGCGAACTGAAGCAGGATATTAATAGAGCAATACTAAATTGTGAAAAACTTGCATTTTAGCCATCTAAACTTCACCAAAATAAGCAATATTTCCTTGTAGAATGTAATTAATGCCGAAAACCAAGGCAAAATTATCTGGTTTGTAAACCACGGTCGCGTCAAAACTAGCAAGCCTTCTTACAGGTCAAACGGGAGTCCACGTTTTGTTAAATCTGCTGAAAATAACGGATGTCCAATGGCTAAAAGATTCAGAAACATATTAATCATTAGTAGGGTGGGCTACCCCCGAATTACGCTTGGGGACTGTTGAAGCCGTCTTCCTTGGATGAAGCAAGAAGCAGACCCTTTGAAGCTTGCTTTAGTTGAATGACTAACTTTAAATAAGTTTAGCCAAGTTCTATATAGCAGGTGATAGTTATGCCAACTTCTTCATATTCAGTTCTAAGACCTTATATTGCTGCTGATTTGAGAGTGGATTTAGATAAACAAGATATCCTCAATTTTCCTATTTCTACTTCCAGTCCAGCCATCAAAGCGAATAGTTATTACTTTGGGCATCCAGAATGGGCAAAAAACTATTTTGAAAACTGTCATCGTGATGAACTGTTCAAGTCCTGCTGGGAAGCGGCTACGGGGAGTTGGGATCATAAAATTGTTGTAGACATTGGTTGTGGGCCGGGCAATTTGTATGCAACGCTTGGAGGAAAACCACAATTGTTAATAGGTGTAGATATTAGCTACGGGGCATTGTCTATGGCTCAACGTCTTGGCTATATACCAGTGCTTGCAGATGCCCATCAACTTCCTTTAATTTCTAATTTTGCTGATATCGTAGTACTTAATGCTACACTGCACCACTGTGAGTACATGGACATCGTGTTGAAGGAAGCAGCACGTTTAGTCCGTCCAGGCGGCATCCTAATCACAGACCACGACCCTCAGTTAACTGCCTGGAACTTCCAAGGATTAGGTTTGTGGTTATGGAACTTACGCTTAGGGCTATATCGGCTAATCAAACGAGGAGGTCATACCTCACCAGCAGAGCAAACTTGGGGACTAGCAACTGAGGTTCATCACCGACCTGGGGATGGAGTAACGCCAGAGCTTTACTACAAAATTCTGGAGCCACTTGGCTTTAGTGTCAAGGTTTATCCCCACAACCATACCTGTGGTGCAGAAGTATTGCAAGGCAATTACGGTGAATCTGACAAGAAGTATCGCTTGGCTCAATACTGGTCTGGTATCAATCCTAATTCACCACAAGCGGCCTTATCACTTATGTGTATTGCCACACGCCATTGATCAAATAGTTGTATGTTGAATCGCTCATTGATGCTTAAATTATGGTTATTAGTGATTGTTGTTGCAAAAGCTTTGGCGATGAATTCTCCTGCTTATGGAGAAATAATTCAGACGAATCCTCCGCAACCTGAGTCTTTTCAAGAAAGAATAAGACAACAACAAGAGGAACAAACTCAGCAAACACAAGAGCAATTTCAGGAAACATGGCTACGGCTACACTTTCAAGAACCACAACAACAACAACAACAACTGAAAATACAACAGCAAGAATTTTCACGACAACGGCAAGAACTCAGACGCCAGCAACAACTGAGACTACAACAGCAAGAAACGAGACTACAACAGCAAGAATTTACACAACAGCAACAACTCAGACTACAACAGCAACAACTCAGACAAGATCAAGAATTTAGACAACAGCAAGAATTGAGATTAGAACAACAGAGACGACAGCAGGAACTCAGACAACAGAAGGACAACCTATGAAGTGTTCCAAATTTATGATAAATAACTTTATTATTAAAAATTAGAGAAAACATTCTCCAATTCTTAATTTTTATTATCTAGCGGTGTGCGTAAATGCCAGGGGCATAAGCCTCAATGACTTTGCCAGTACGAGTGCAAGTAATCATCAAGTAGTCACAACTTGGGCATTGTGTCCGAGTTAATTGACTATCAGAAATATAATAACGCTCCGCGTGACTGCCACAATTTGGGCAGTAAATCTTTTGTACTGTCTGCATTTTAAAACCTCTGGTTGTAATTATTTTTTACTTAGTAAAGCTACAAGTTAAACCAGGAAAAATTTTGGTTCAACCCAACTTAACAAACTGCCGTAATATTGGTTGATTATTTTAAACGAAATTTCAAGTCTGAAAACTTTTCGATATCTTTATCTATTATCCTAAAACTTAGGTGATTTTACCCTCCTACTTTAGATACATAAATTATTTTTTAATTAAATACTGCTTAGAGATTTATTGATCCCTATGATTAATGCCTTGAGAGAGCCTTATTTATAGTCATTTCAGACGACTACAAAAAAAGCCGTTCTTGTATTCAAAAATTAAACCAGGAAAATTACTGTATCTTTAGTAACAAAATTTTTATCTTAAGATTTAGTTAATATTTGCTGACAATATTTATCGAAACAGAATTCAGGAGTCGGGAGTCGGGAGTCAGAATTCAGAATGAATTTTGACCGAAAAAGCGGATAAGATTAAATTCTGGTGAGATAATTACCAACATCAAATAAATCTTGGGCTTCGTTGCCATCCCGCCTGGGAATAAATTCCGAGGCTAATAGCTAAAGTCCTTTTAAGAGGACTACATACAAGATTTTAAGCTATGTATAGCAACGGACAAGAAGGTTAGGACATTAACTGATGATAAAACCTATATACAAACAGACTTTCAACCCAGTCCCCAGTCCCCTGCTATAGATGGCTATCCTGTGTAAAAGGGAAAATTTTAGTCCACTTGAGTGAACTTTAGCTATCAGCCCAGAACTTAAGTTCTGGGCGGGATTGCCTGTCTGTGCGACACTTTGACTGTGACGAAAATGTGTGTGAGGATAAGTCTTCAAAGTGAGAGTGGGAGTTGTCACTTTAAGCAGGATGAAAATAATCGTAAATTTCTTGAGCCAAACGCGGCCCAATTCCTGCTACTTCAGCTAGTTGTGTGGTTGTTGCTTGCCGAATATAATCGACTGAGCGAAAATGTCCTAGTAGCTGCTTTTGTCGATGATGTCCTAAGCCAGGAATTTCATCTAAACGCGATCGCTTCAATTTATCACTGCGCTGCTGACGATGGAAACTGACTGCAAACCGATGCGCTTCATCCCGCAGCCGCCGCAATAACTGTACCCCCGGTTGTTCTGCATCAGTTATCAAGGGTTTAGATTCTCCGGGTAAAAAAATCTCTTCTCGCTGCTTTGCTAAACTCACAACTCGCAAGTCTTCTAATAAATTCATCTCTTGCAAGATAGCGACAACCGATGATAATTGACCTTTACCACCATCGATCATGATTAAATCAGGCCAGTCGGGATTACCCAAACGTGCTAATTGCTGATCTTCCCCATACTTGCGAAACCGCCGCTGGATGACTTCAGCCAGACTGGCAAAATCATCTGAGTGTCCTGCTGTCACAGTGGGATTTTTAATTTTGTAGTGGCGATAGTGCTGTTTGGCGGGTAATCCATCGATAAACACAACTTGCGAAGCTACAGCATTTGACCCTTGAATATGGGAAATATCATAACCTTCGATGCGGTGAGGTACATCTGGTAAATCGAGAATAGCCGCTAAATCTTGCATTGCTTGATGGTTGCGATCGCCAAATTTTTGCATTCTTTGCAATTCATACTGAGCATTTCGCTCTACCATCTCAATTAATTCTGCCTTAGTTTGCCGCAAAGGAGTCAAAATTGTGACTTTTTTGCCTTTACGTTGAGTTAAGACATCCGCCAATATCTCACCATCTGGTAAATCATGCTGTACCAAAATCTCTATGGGTATTTCCACGGAGTCAGCAGTTTGGTAATGTTCCTCTAAAGCTCGTTGTAAAATAGCTCCCGGTTCCGCATGAGCATCCGCTACAAAAGCCAAACGTCCTACCAATTGCCCAGCGCGAATCTGAAATAGTTGAATGCAAGCGTGCTGTTCGTCGGCTGCCAGTGCGATCGCATCCCGCGAAACGGTATCATCTGGTAAGGAAACTTTTTGGTCGGCTGTCAGCGACTTTAACCCAGAAATTTGATCACGAATTCGTGCCGCTGACTCAAAATTCAAGTTCTCAGCGGCGGCGTTCATCTGTTGGGTCAAAATATCAATTAGTTCCTGAGTTCGACCTTGAAAGACCATCGCTACCTTTTGCACAATTTTGCGATATTCTTCTGGTGAAGTCAGCTGTTGACACACACCCGGACAACGCCCTAAATCATAATTTAAGCACGGACGGTCTTTAAAAAGTGGTTGAGGTCGTTGTCGCTGTGGAAAGATGCGCTTGCAGATGCGGACAATTTCTCGTAATAAACCAGCATCAGTATAAGGGCCATAAAACTTATCCTTTTCTTTACCGAATTGACGTTTACGGGTAATAAAAATTCGCGGATAATCTTCTGACCAAGTGATGCAGAGATAGGGATATTTTTTATCATCTTTGAGCAGCACGTTAAAGTATGGCTGGTGCTGCTTGATCAAATTGGCTTCTAGCGCTAGCGCTTCGGCTTCCGTATCAGTGACGATGAATTCAATTTCTGTCACCAACTTGACCATCGTGGCGATACGTTCACTCTTGTTGTAGCCATCCCGGAAATAGGAACGGACACGCGATCGCAACTTACGTGACTTACCTATATATATAATGCGATCGCTCTTGTCCCGCATGAAATAAACCCCCGGTTCCGGTGGAATTTCGGCTAGACGGTTTTCCAGTCGTTCTGGCTCTTTAACCAGTGGTAATATTTGAGTAGATATTGTCACAACCAAAATTAGGTAATCTTTCTCTATTTTAAGAAAAATTATTTTTTCGTGCCGATTTAACAGACTATTTATCTAGGACTTACGCATTGACAAGAAATACCAAATATGTGGCAGGTGAAAACCCACATCTTTCGTAGGGGTTTAGCATGGCTTTTCCCCTACAGCATCGTCTATTTACGATCAAAGGATAATTCAGAAAAGCCTGAAACAACCTATTTTTGTTAATGCACATCACGATAAATTTGTACAGTGCGTAAGTCCTATTATCAAGTAAATATAAAGTAGCCGTCATAAACTGCATACACCAGAACCCATGAAAAACTCCACCCACTATTGGGTTGGAGTTTTTGGGTATGGCGAAGAATCACCAATGCCCAATGCCCGAAGTCGGGGGGCGGCTATCCCTCTCCACCCACTCTTGGGATGGAGTTTCCCGCCGACTTTCAATGAAAGAGGGACTGGGGACTAGTATTTTTTACTCAGCGAGAAGTCTGAGGGTCAGTTTTCGACCTAGACGCTTGCCAGAAAACTTGCTGCAAGCATCAGAACTTTGAAGCAGACGAGAGTTTGTCTAGCCGCGACCTTAGTCATCGGCTGCTACTGTCAGAATAAAAACTTTGCTTTTTGAATTTATAATTAACATTTTTAAATCGATAATACTTTATTAGTTGAAACTTTATATTTTAGATAATAATATTTTATTTAGTGATTTTACTAGCTTTACATCTTGATTTTTAATCACAAAAAATCTGCTTAGATATCGCTTATATAAATGTCAGGTAAATAATTTATTAATTTACAATATTTCGGTTTTTTTATTGGACTGATAACACTAAGCGAATTAACGGATTTAGTAAGTTAAATTTACGATTATGATTAAGAATATAGCTATTATCATAATTTCAAACAAGAGCTAAACTATGAATTTGCAAGACTTTGAAGCCGAGTACCGTGAGGCTATGGCTGAAACTCTCAATGAGCTACAAACAGCAGTTTTATTGTTAGCGCAAGTACAACATAAAATTTCAAAAATTGGCAGTTCTCTACAAAATCTTAGTGAGCGTGTGGAAGAGTTCATCGCTAACGAAAAAGCGGAGTAAATGCACGCCCAGCAGAAAACTTTATCTGTGGCAAAAACTAAACTCTTCTTCAATTGTAAGAATGAGATCCTTGAGTTTTAAAGGTTTGACAAAATAGCGACGTGCGCCCAAACTTAGAGCTCGTTCTTGATCTGCTTTAAAAGCAAAGGCTGAAACCACAATGATAGGTATTTTTGACAACTCAGGTTTTTGCTGGACTTGTTTTAAGAGCGAATAACCGTCAATATCTGGCAATTTCAAGTCTAATAACATTAAATCTGGCTCGAATTTCTCTATAGTTGAGAAAAAAGTAGAGCCTTCTGATAAGCTTTGGACATCGTACCCACAGTAAGTTAGATAGTCACTCAGTAACATCCGATTGAGATAATGGTCTTCAACTAGCAAAATTCGTCTAACCTTGTGTGACCGCAATGGCTGATCTATATTGAGTAATTGTGCTGTCATTGCTACCTGTTATCTGATTATCTTAAGTAAAAGCTAACAATTATTACCATAAACTAAAACGGTAGTGCATTTAAACGGTGAAAAATAGAAATTTTACTTATGTAATCTAGTCAAAGATATTAATAATTCAAATTTACTTACCTATACTACGATACTTAATAATATTATCCCTAATGATATTTTTAATTAAAAATTAACTTTTTCTTTACGGATTTTTTATATTTTATAGTATTAAATAAACTGCTGCTTTTAAAAATTGAATCGTCTAATTCTTATAGGTAATAATACTTAAGTAATCCTGGAAGTAACGGTATGGTAATTGCCCTTACTAGAACAGTTTTCATCTGGATGTGAGGGTAAGTAATTCCATTTCACGAAATCCCTGTTACAAATACGTTAGTAGGGGAATACAGATGTAGATCCTTACAACCGATTCGTTTGTTGCAAATATTTTTAGAAATAGTATAACCTAGAAGATTAAATCATCTTATAGTTTGAAGGAATTATTCATCAAAAAAAGGGAGCTGTTAGCTCCCTTACTTATTTGTAGTTTTGAACCCGCAATTTTAAATAGATACTTTTTTAAATTTGCGTTGCGTTACAAAGACGCCAGCAACACCCAGCAGACCAAGCATTACTGATGGTTCTGGAACTGAGCTTGAAGGAGGCGTGGGAGCGGTGTATCCAGGTGTGTTCCAAGTGTAATATGCGCTGTAGGATACGCCGTCATCAGAGGCTGTGATTCCAGATGCAGTGGAGTTAAAGCTATAGGCGTAGTAAGTTTTATTATCGGTAACTACTTTGGCAATTTCACTAGCTCCAATTTTACCTTGGTAGACGTTTAATGTCGCTTGGAAGTTGAGGAGGTCTTTGTATGATGTCAGTTGATTTATTTGAGTTTGCAGGGTAGCTGATGTGGGCAGTAATTGAAGTAATGAAATCTTAGTTTGAACATCTAAAGCGCTTATACTTAGACTTGTTTTGCCTGGAAATAGTGATTTCACTCCTCCATCCCACGCTTGGCCAAGATCAGTAGAAATTGTCTGTGAGAGTTTGGTCTTTACATCCAAGTCACCAACCAATTGCAGTTCCACACCGCCATTTTGACCGAATTGGAAGCTACCAATGTTAGGATCTCCTATCCCCAATGAAGGAAAAGAACTCGTTATTAATGATTGGGTACTCGCTGAAAACCCATTCCACACTGACTTGAATGGAGTATAGGTATTCAACAAATCACCCAGCCATTGGGAACTAAAGCTACTCCAGTCACTAGCAGTGACACTGCTAACGGTGGCACTGTAGTTTCCTTCTGTGGCGGTGAAACCAACGTTAGAAGTTGGGTTTTCGTCAGTATACCAAAGCTCGACATTAGAGGAGACATTACCATCAGTCAGAGCTTGGGAGGCAGCTACAGTATCATTTGCTATAAAATTACCATTCGACCCACCAGTATAGGTTTTAATTTCATTTGCGTTGTTGAAAGTTAATGATAAAGCATGTGCTGGAGCAGTAGCGATCGCGCTCACACCAATAGCCATTGAGGCACCAATTACAAGTTTCTGAAAAGTCATTTTCATTTTTTCAAGTCTCTGTCAGTTTAGAAGTTAAGTTTTAAACTACTGCCGTTTTTAGGCTTGGGCTGTCTTGACTACAGGCTTTTTAGCAATACGGCGGCTTTTAAGCGCGACCTGCATTGTTAGCCATCTTTGGTAGCTGAGCGTACAAACCCAGTTTAAGAAACGGGGAGACCTTATTGGGTAAAGTTACTGCTGATTATCAATAAAAAGATGAAGAATGTTTCGATATTTTTAACCGTTTAATTACATATTTTGTTAGAAAGTGATAGTTGTTAAAAATACATTGACTTATTTTTAAGTTCAGTATAATACGGTGATTCGTAGCGACGTACAGCTGTCATTGGTGTCAACTTAAAGTGAAAGCCAATCTAGAACCAGCTTTTAGAGATTGTCTCGTTAAGAGTCTCCGACTCTTAATGCCTAATCGCGGGCTGCCGCCTCAAGACTTGCGGCAGCAGCCCAATGAAGAGCATTTCCAGCCAGGACTGGAAACGAAGTTTTAAAGGAGTTTTAGCGCAAAAAATCCTTGGCGTTCAGTTTGAGAAGAAATTTAATGAAGGAACTCAGCCATTCTTTCCACAGCAGTTTCTAACAAAGGTGGCTCATGCACCAAGGCAAAACGGACATACCCTTCTCCAGATTTGCCAAAGCCAGCACCTGGGGAAGCGGCTACACCAGTTTGTTTAACTAGCTGGGTACAAAATTCTATGGAGTTTTGACTCCAAGCTGAGGGCAATTTTGCCCAAATGTACATTGTGGCTTTGGGAGTAGGAACATTCCAGCCAATGCGGTGTAAAGCACTGATGAAAGCATCACGCCGCCACTGGAAGGTAGCGACAGCAGATTTTACCCCAGCTTGAGGGCCAGTTAGGGCAGCGATCGCACCATTCAAAATCCCGCGATACTGATTAAAATCAACTGCGGCTTTTACCTGCCGTAAGGCGTTAATTAACTGGGCATTACCGATGGCGTAACCAATACGGAAACCGCCCATATTGTAGGACTTGGAAAGGGTGAAAAATTCAATCGAGACGCTTTTTTCTGGATCAGCTTGCAGAATTGAAGGGACTAGGCATGGGGCATTGGGCATTGGGCATGGGGCATGGGGCATGGGGCATGGG
>NZ_JABXKM010000270.1 GCF_017115025.1 Nostoc sp. NOS(2021)
GGGAACTAGATTTCCTGTTTCCCCCCTTTATAAGGGGGGATTAAGGGGGGTAATTTGACTTGTGTATACACCGTAGTCCGGCGGGGAGGGGTGCAATGACTATGGGAATCATAACTAATTAACCGGGCATGATATGAGGGAGTTTGAGCTTGAACGCTGAACCTCTGAGGGTGAACTTTGAACCTCTGAGCATGAACGTTGAACCTCTGAGGGTGAACGTTGAACCTCTGAGGGTGAACGTTGAACCTCTGAGCATGAAAGTTGCACCTTTGAGCTTGAAAGTTGCACCTTTGAGCTTGAAAGTTGCACCTTTGAGCCTGAAACTTTAAGTTCTAACTCTCCCCCTCATCTCGTTTATTTTTGAATTTTGAATTTTGAATTTTGAATTGTTAACTCCCTCATTCCCTTTCATAGAGGACTATACTAGTAGCTTTTACTCTCACTTCTTGCCCCACAGACAGATGTTCAGCAGCTTCAGAACCAGGCCCAGACCATGAGGTATCTGCTGAGTCTAATAGTTTGTTAGCATTATGCCCAATTGGCAGAGTAACTGTCACTGGAGACGAATTGAAATTCATCACAAATATTAATTCACTCGATTCGCACCAACGACGCACGATGACCAACTGCTTGTCTTCATCGCTAGTCGCTTGGATGGAGTTGCGGTCTTGATTCAAAAGTGCTGGATGCGTCTTGCGTAAATTAATTAACTGGCGATACCAATCCCACAGAACTTTGTGCTTGCCATTATTGCGTAATTCCCAATTGAGTTTAGAACTGAGGAAAGTTTCTACCGATTCGGGATCTGGGGGATCATCTGCATAGTGAAATGCTTCAAATTCTTGTTTGCGTCCGGCTCGAACTGCTTGAATTAAATCTGGATCGGAGTGACTGACAAAGTAAATGAAGGGTGCAGTTTCGCCGTATTCTTCTCCCATGAATAACAGGGGTAAGTAGGGCGACAGCAGCACAGCGCCGGCAGCTAACTTTAATCCTTCAAAAGAGATCCGCTGGCTGAGGCGTTCTCCTTTCATTTGATTGCCGATTTGATCGTGATTCTGAATGCAGACTGTAAACTGTGATAAAGAGCGATCGCGGCAAGATACGCCATGAAATCGTTTGCGATCGGGAGAGTACTTCCAATCGTAGACAAAACTATCATTATAAGCTTTTGCCAGATCAGCCAATTGCCCAAAATCTTGATAATATCCTTGGCGATCGCCTGTCAACAGTGTGTGCAATGCATGGTGAAAATCATCACTCCACTGGGCATCAAGACTGTATCCACCCAATTCTGCTGGACGAATTATTTGCGGATTATTCAGATCACTTTCGGCAATTAGGTGGCGTTTCCATCTTTGCCCTTGTTGTGAAAAATGATGAACCGCTTCCGCTAATTCCCACAAAAAATGCTTGGCTCCCAAGTCGTAAATTGCTTGAATCGCATCCAGCCGCAATGCATCAATGTGGAACTCGCGCAACCAATACAGCGCATTTTCGATGAAATAGTTTCGCACACCCTGACTATGGGCATCGTCGAAATTCAGCGCTTCGCCCCACGGCGTTTTATAGGTTTTAGTAAAGTAGGGGGCGAACTGACTCATATAATTGCCTTCTGGCCCAAAGTGGTTATACACCACATCCAGCACGACGGCGATATTGTGTTGGTGGCAAGCATTTACCAGTTGCTTAAGTTCGGCTGGGCTACCGTAGGAATTTTGGACAGCAAAGGGATAAACGCCATCATAGCCCCAGTTGCGGTATGCAAGAGTTGCCTCAACATGAGTGTCTCCCGGAAACTGAGCGATCGGCATGATTTCAATGGCATTAATTCCCAGTTCTCTGAGTTCTGGTAAGCGGGAAATGATCGCGGTAAAAGTTCCTTCAGGCGTGAATGTACCAACATGGAGTTCATAGAAAATCATTGACTCCACAGGAATGCCAGCCCATCCTTCATCCGTCCACTCAAATTCTTGATCGACAATTTGCGACGGCCCATGTACCCCTTCGGGTTGATACTGCGACGCCGGATCAGCAAAGGTGTCTTGGCCATTTAAGACATACCGATAAAGCGTACCTGGATACACATCGTTGACTTTCGTGTGCCAGTATCCCTGAGACTGAGGCTTGAGGGGAATTAACTGCTGTTCTGGCGTCAAAATTTGTACCGTGACGCTATCTAATAGCGGAGACCAAACTGTAAATTCACACTCTCCGTTACCCAAGTAGTTAGCACCAATTTTCACGCAGTATCCTCCCATCAGATCATGTGTTGTGCCGAATTGTGGCGCGATGGCGTACCCGCCCGCCGTAGGCGATCGTAAATGTCATTGATTGCACAATGTTTACAAACACGCCAGATAGCATAATGGTTGGTCTAGCAGACTTTTTGCTAGCACCTGGAGGCGGATTTTTTACCAGAACAAATTCTGTCTAATGACAAATTTAGTTGTGAGTGGAATGGCACTAAGTTAAGATATAGCCCTTACCCTGACTGGTGTCAGGGAGGCGGAGCCTCTTTTGAATACATTCCCAGTCTTAAGACCTACGGTGTACACACAAATCCTAAAAACCTAGCTTGATCAGGTTTTCCTCGTTCCCATACTCCGTATGGGAATGCATTCATTGAGTCTCTGACTCAATATCTAACTCAATATCTAACTGGAGGCAGCAGCCCTTAATCAGCCATTCTCATGCTCTGCATGGGAACGAGGAAACAATGGAAAATCGAGCTTTTTTCGACTTGTGTGTACACCGTAGGTCTTAAGACTAGGAACGAGGCGACACAAGAGACATGACTCTTGCCAATAGTTAGACTCCCACTTCTGATAATAGAGCTTCCATAGCTTCCCAAGAGAGTCCTTGTTGAATATAACGGGGTACTTCAGGATTGTAAGGACTGGCTACTCGGTCAATATTGAGGATGTTGGCCCCATCTGGTAGAACTGGTACATCTGCATCAAATACCGTTGGGCGCACCAAAGAACTGGAAAAGCCTTTGAAAACAGCAATTGTATCTTGCTCATCGGCAATTTCCACCGTTACAAGTAGAACTTCTTGGGGGCGTTTAGCGGTGTATTGTTCCAGTCGCTTGCCAATGGAATTCATTTTTTTTAGAGTAAGGTACGGTGGCGCGGCGACAGTTACTGTGGTGTGGCCGAGCGTCCCTGCTTGCCCAGCTTAATCAGAACAAAATAGCTTAAGTAAAGCAGATAAATTCCTAAACTAATTATGCCAAGAAAACCTAAGAACTCAGCCTTGCTATTAGCATGGAAATATTCTTTGAATAGCAACGGAGCCTCGAACCAGACGCGACAATAGGGAGTTTTCAGCACATTGCCAGAAAAAGCACAACCCAAAAAAGGGATAAAAGCTAGTGTACCCAAAATACAATAAACAGTTGTAGCCCAGCGCCAAGAGGTAAAAATAAATTTCAAAGAGCCACTGGTTTGATACTCAATTTCATCGTTGAGATCCACCCAGAACCACAGCGAAATCGGGATCAAAATCCGAGCCATCAACCCAGAGATAAAGCTAATTGGATACTGGGCAATCATTAAGTAAATCGTGATTGCCACCAGGCTTGATATTCGCCAGTATATAGTCAATAAGTGTTGTATGCTTTGTGCTTTTTGCACAAATGCCCAAATCAGAAGAATTAGCGGAATAATTACCAGGAATAATACTGCCAGTCGGTAATCAATCCAGACGAAAGGGCGAAACCAAATATTATAGTCCATAGTTTTTCTCAAAAGATAAAAAAGAATTCAGGAGTCAGAATTAATCAAGTGGGGTTTTATACCACTACCTGATTTTAGACCGCTTAATCAGGCAGGGGTATTAAACCCTTTTATTCAGGAGTCAGTCGGACTTCAATTCATGCTGAATTCTTCTTGATAATAGTTCAATAAAGCACAAAGCTCAGTAGTTAGTCTCAAGACTGCGCTCTAACTTCTTTCTGTAAGCAAGTGGCTCTCCAACTCATCCGATTTCACGAAATTCATACTACAAACAAATTTATAGGGGCGTACATATGTACGCCCCTACAGCCAATTCATTTGTTGTTTAATTTTTAGAACAGGTATTACAAGGTGAAGTCTTGTGAGTTGCTGACCAAAGGAACAGAAATTCACTTACCTCAATTTCTAGTCGTCGTAAACCCGGCATTCAATTGCATCTGGGTTGTCATCACAATACTGTTCTAGAGAGTTTTTTGGCTTGCTTTGGCGCTTGTGGGAAGCTTCGGCTTGCAATTCCTCTACTGCATCCCAAGCAGCAGCACACTCTGGTGAGTTACTACCGTTAATATCACAGACAGTACGCGCTTGTTCCACTTCTTCGTGGATTTTTTCTTGGATGTCGCTCTTTGCTGTTTCTTGGATGTTGGTCATTGCTTTAGTCTCGTTGTGTGTTGTTAATACTAGTATAGAAAAAGTTCACAAATGGCAGTTTTTGGCTTGATTACTAACCATTCTAACCATTTAGCTGATCATAAGTTAGTGTTTTAGCCGATTGATTTCTAACCCATACAGCAAACTGCTGCATCTATGATGCATTTACCTTTATTTTTTAAGATTTTGTGGAATCAGTACTACAGATAAATAATCATACAATATATTGAGATGCCATATATTAGGGAATAACAACCCCAGCTTCTTGGGATGCAGGAGACAAAGGGCTGGCGTCAATTCTTGTAAAATGCAATTCTTCCCAAAATAAAAAATCAAAACCTACTAGCCTAAAAAGAGAAAGAAGCTCAAAACTCATGGCAGACCAAATGCAGTGGGCAAACGCCCTATCAACCCGTCATTCTTTGGAAGCCGCAGTTACAGATGTGGTAGAACGAGCTGTCTCATCGTTAACAGCACCTGCGGATCTAGGACTGGTATTCATTTCGTCTGCTTTTACGAGTGAGTATTCGCGACTGTTACCCTTGTTAGCTGAGAAACTTTCTGTGCCAGTGCTAATTGGCTGTAGTGGTGGAGGTGTGATTGGGACGACAGTTAGCGGAGAAACTCATGAACTGGAAGCTGAACCAGCTATCAGCTTGACTTTAGCGCACCTTCCAGGAGTGAAGGTTCAAGTCTTTCATGTTGTTGCTGAAGAATTACCTGACTTAGACAGTTCACCAGATGCTTGGCTTGATTTGATCGGTGTGCCACCATCACCGACACCCCAGTTTATTTTGCTGTCTAGTTCTTTCGCCTCTGGAATCAACGATTTGTTGCAGGGGCTGGATTTTGCTTATCCAGGATCGGTGATTGTGGGGGGACAGGCTAGTGGTGGGGGTATGGGTGGTCGTGTTGCCCTATTTTGTAACGATGCTAGCGGTGAGGAACACCAAAGCCTGTATCGTGAGGGCACTGTTGGTATAGCTTTGACTGGCAATATTGTTTTGGAAACGATTGTCGCCCAAGGATGCCGACCGATAGGCAAACCATTGCAAGTCACAAAAGCCGATCGCAATATTATTCTGGAGTTAGATGAGAAAGTACCTCTGATGGTATTGCGAGATTTGATTGCTAGTCTCAGCGAACAAGAACGGACTTTAGCACAGCACTCTCTGTTTGTTGGTGTAGCAATGGATGAATTTAAGCTGGCTTTGCAGCAAGGAGACTTTTTAATTCGTGGTATTCTTGGGGTCGATCCAACAGCTGGGGCGATCGCAATTGGCGATCGTGTCCGTCCTGGTCAAAGGCTGCAATTCCACCTACGCGATGCCCAAGCCTCTGCCCAAGACTTAGAATTACTCCTGCAAAGCTATCAACACCAACGAGAATCTGAACCCTCTGCTGTCGCTGCCTTGATGTTTGCCTGTGTGGGGCGAGGTGAAAGACTGTATGGTAAACCCAACTTCGATTCTGAACTATTTCGGCGCTACCTCAACGATATTCCTGTAGGCGGCTTTTTCTGTGGCGGTGAAATCGGCCCTGTTGGTGGCAGAACCTTCTTACACGCCTACACTTCAGCATTTGGAATTTGTCGCCAAAATTCAGTTATGAATTATGAATTAGACTCCTGAACGGCAGTTGGTTTCATAGCGGGTTCTCCAAAGGAGTACAAGTCTCTTAACCCGTCCAACGCAGTGGCTTCCCCAAGGCACTGCCTCCTCCTGACTTTTGGGATTTCCCTGAAATAAATTATCTATATTCAGGGTGGGCAGGATGCCCACCCTGAATATGGGACGGGTGGGGACACCCATCCCACTAGAAAATTTGGAACGTTTTTTTATTTGGAAGTCCCCTAGTAGTAGTATTTTTGTTGGTTAGCGATCGCCTAAAATCTTGTCAATAAGTAGGCTATTGAGATGGAGACATTCTTCTTGACAAGATGCGTTTGCCCTGGTACACGTACACCTTTGTTCCAGTCTTCATCAAAACTTTATCAAATATATTTTTGATGTATGTATATTATTTAATAGTCAGTATTGATACTTAATTGCTATCAAATACGAAAGTTTTAGCGCCGAGGTAATCAGTAGTTTTACCAAGCTTGAGCGGCGACAGCAACTTAATAAGAATTGTGTTCTTTTGAATTGAAAAAGAGCTAGTTTTTGCATGGGTATTGACTAGAATTTTTCAGACGAAGCACATCTTATTTATTGTTTGATTGAACTTCATTCTTCAATATTGTTCCAACTTTCTCTACTTAGAGTTACAGGAGATTTTGTGATGAAAAAAAGCAGATATATTGCCAGTTTAATGATTAGTAGTTTGTTGGCACTGACCATTCCGAGTTTCATAAATCCGCACAAGGCTGATGCTAGCGATTCTTCGGAAAACCTATGTAGCCGAGCAGTCGTTGGCACATACCTCGCGACAGCTAACCAAACCAATTCGACTTCTGGTAAACCCTCATCATACCGCGAAATTATAACTCTTACCGCAGATGGCAATCTCATTGCCAATGACTCTAATGCTGGTGGTGTTCCGGGTTCATCCAACCCAAATAACCAACCCTTTGGTGTTGTACAAGGTAGCTGGAAATGTACTGGAAATAACAAGATTGTTGCTAAGGCATTTAATTTCAGTTTCCCATCAGGGTCATTAGCAGGCAACATTGTACTCACTGAATATCAATTGACGTTCAATCCGCGAACTGGAACAGTAAATGGAAACGGCAAGTTTAGCTTCTTTGGCTTAAACAGCAGTCCACTAGATCAAAATACTAAACCCCTTCCAGTTGCACCCTTTGAATTCAGCTACCAAGCGGTGAAAATTAAGGCTGACTAATCCTTTTTGACTGTTACGCTCCGCTAACACACCCTACAAGACTACTGAGATTTTTTCAAAAACAACAGGACTTACGCATCAAGTACGAAATGTAGGGGCAATTCATGAATTGCCCCTACGGTAAATCAAGGCTTTCACTGCCTTTTTGCGTAGTCTACTGAAGTAGACTTTGGCTATGAGCCTCTGAAATTCATTTCTGGGCGGGCGTGGAAGGCAATAGATAAGCGATTTCTAGCTGAAGTTGACACCAATGAGCAATGTTCCCTACGAGTGGTACACCAGTTCGCCCAAGTCGGGAGACCCGCCCACGCGACTGGCTCCTGTATTCCATGCAATTGAGAACCGCTATAGCTGTTTGTTTAGCATTTAGCTGTGCTTCTATATTTGCAGATATATATCGAGATAAACGCTCTGAAGACTTGTATATATAGACAAATATATTCCTTGTATAGGCTAGTTTAAATATTAAATTATACCTTGTGTTCTTTAAAAAAAAGCTCGATGATTGATTGAGGAAGCACATAGTTATAGGTTAGTTAATAATAATGGCGATATAGTTTTTTCTGATTTATCGCCAGAAAATATCTGATATTCATTTGAAATTTATTCATGTCGGAGTTCGACTAATTCAATGCTAGAAGGATGGATTCAAATTGCATTAACGCTACTAATTATAGTAGTGATAACTCCCTTCTTTGGGAAATACATGGCGCGTGTATTCCTAGAGCAAAGTACTTTTCTCGACCCAATTTTAAATCCGGTTGAGCGATTGCTTTATTCTTTGGTAGGCGTTAGAACCCAAGAAAATATGACGGGTTGGCAGTATGCGCGAGCAATTCTGTATAGCAACTTAGTCATGGGGTTACTGATTTTCTTTATCATCGCAAATCAGGGATGGCTACCGCTTAACCCGACCAAGATAGACGCCCCAACCTGGGACACCATAGTACACACTACGATTTCCTTCATTACCAATACCAACCAGCAGCACTATTCTGGTGAAACTTACTTGAGCTACGGTAGTCAAATGTTGGGGCTAGGCTACCACATGTTCACCTCTGCTGGCACTGGTTTGGCGGTAGGAATTGCTTTTATTCGGGGATTGACGGGTAGATCGTTGGGTAACTTTTATGTAGACCTAATTCGCTCGATTACCCGAATTTTGCTGCCTATTTGTATTGTGGGCGCGATCGCCTTGATGGCAGCTGGCGTTCCAGAAACACTGGCGGGTGCAGTTGTATTCCCTACCTTGGAAGATCCGAATATCAGTCAGGCGATCGCTCGTGGCCCCGTTGCCCATTTTGAAATTATCAAACAATTAGGAGAAAACGGCGGCGGCTTTTTTGCGATCAACTCGGCACACCCCTTTGAAAATCCCAGCGGATTTACTAACTTAATTCAGATCGTGGCAATGCTTTCGATTCCCACGTCCCTGATCTATACCTATGGCTTGTTTGCAAATAACACCAAACAAGCTTGGTTACTCTACGGCATGATCAGTGTAATTTTTGTCGGATTTCTGATTGTCACTGCCATTGGAGAATATAACGGCAATCCGGCTGTAAATACGCTTTTGGGCAGTCAGCAACCGAACCTAGAGGGTAAAGAAGTCCGCTTTGGTTGGGCAGAATCTGTATTATTTGCGGTAAGTACAACCGGAACCATGTGCGGCGCCGTCAACGGTTTCCACGACTCCTTCATGCCCGCCGGTGGTTTTATTTTTCTCTCTAATATGTTCCTGCAAATCATGTGGGGTGGACAGGGTACAGGAACAGCTTACTTGTTTGCCTATAGCATCCTGGCGGTATTCGTCACGGGTCTGATGGTGGGACGCACGCCAGAATTTCTGGGACGCAAGATTGAAAAGCGTGAGGTCGTGCTTGCTAGCTTCCTGATTTTGCTGGTTCACCCCATCGCCATTTTGATTCCCGCAGGAATCGCCTTAGCTTTTCCTGACCAATTGGCAGGGATTAGCAATCCCGGCTTTCACGGCTTTTCTCAGGTGATCTACGAATATGCTTCAGCTGCTGCTAACAACGGTTCTGGGTTTGAAGGTTTAGGCGATTCACAACCTTCTCCTTTTGCGATCGCTACAGGCGCCAAAACTACTGCAACCGCCCTCTGGTGGAACCTGAGTACCTGCTTCAGTTTACTGGCAGGACGCTATATTCCGATCATCGGTTTGCTGTTGTTAGCAGATAGTATGTCTCGCAAGCAAGCTGTTCCCTACACAACTGGTACATTGCGAACCGATACCGGACTATTTACAGGCGTCACCGCAGGCGTGATTTTAATCTTGGGCGCACTTACATTCTTCCCAGTATTAGCATTAGGCCCCATCGGTGAAGCCTTCTTCATCTCCAAAGGCATCGGCTGAGAGAATTTTGGATTTTAGATTTTAGATTTTGGATTCAGTCAGATTGCTCTGATATTAATGTATGCCAACTACTACTGATTCTCGTTCGCCCCGTATTCCATCTGGAACTCGTGACTCGCGCAAGCACACCCCCAAAGCCGATTTGCAGGGACTTTACCAGAGAGCAATTCGTGAGTCATTTGTCAAGCTCGATCCTCGAATTACTGTAAAAAACCCAGTTATGTTTGTTGTTTGGGTGGGGACAATTGTCACCTTCCTTGTTACCCTTAACCCAAATCTGTTTGGCACAATCCAGGCAGATATGAACCAACAACGCCTGTTAAACGGGTTGATTACCTTCATTCTTTTTTTCACACTCGTTTTTGCCAACTTTGCCGAAGCCGTAGCTGAAGGACGCGGCAAAGCACAGGCTGATTCACTAAGATCGACGCGATCGGATACGATCGCTAACAAAATCCTCCCCGATGGTTCTATAGAACAAGTCAATTCCACAGAACTGCGACGGGGCGATTTAGTCCAGGTGATTGCAAATAACATGATTCCCGCCGATGGGGATGTCATTAAAGGCATTGGCTCAGTGGATGAGTCTGCGATTACTGGGGAATCTGCCCCTGTACTCAAGCAACCAGGTACAGATATTGCCAGTTCGGTGACAGGAGGCACACGCCTACTCTCCGACGAGTTGACAATTCGCATTAGTGCTGACCCTGGTCAAGGTTTTATCGATCGCATGATTGCCCTGGTAGAAGGGGCACAACGCACCAAGACTCCCAATGAAATTGCTTTAACGGTATTGTTGGCAGTGTTAACACAGGTATTCCTGATTGTAGTGTCAACAATCCCTCCCTTCGTTGGCTACATTGCCAGCTTTATCAGTACGGCGTTTGGGGCTGAGGCGGGAAACAGTTTGCGTGCGGGTGCTAGCGTTGCGATTCTGATCTCGCTACTGGTAGCTTTGATTCCGACAACTATTGGTGGTTTACTCAGTGCGATCGGTATCGCTGGGATGGACAGGGTTGCCCAATTTAATGTCATCGCTACCTCTGGTCGAGCAGTAGAAGCCTGTGGCGACATCAACACCCTAGTGCTGGATAAGACAGGTACGATCACCTTGGGGAACCGGATGGCTGATGAGTTTATTCCTCTGAATAATCACTCACTAAAAGACGTGGCACAAATTTCCCTCGCTGCTAGCTTATTTGACGAAACGCCAGAGGGTAAATCCATTGTAGTTTTAGCAGAAAAGTCCCAAGCTGCGGTGGACTTTAACATCGACAAAGCCGAAGGTGTAGAATTTTCCGCAAAAACCCGGATGAGCGGCACAAATCTACCCAATGGTAAACAAATTCGTAAAGGAGCAGTGGATGCCATTAAAGGGTTTGTCCGTTCCCGTGGCGGCCAGGTTCCTGATGATACAGACGCAGCTTATGAGCGAGTTTCCCGGTTAGGAGGTACGCCTTTAGCTGTCTGCCAAGATCACGAGATTTATGGTGTCATCTACCTCAAAGATATTGTGAAACCTGGTCTGCGGGAACGATTTGACCAACTCCGGCGTATGGGTGTTCGCACCGTCATGCTCACAGGTGACAATCGGATTACCGCTTCGGTGATTGCCGAAGAGGCTGGGGTGGATGATTTCATTGCCGAAGCGACTCCAGAAGACAAAATTGAGGTGATTCGCGCCGAACAATCTCAGGGTAAACTGGTGGCAATGACCGGAGATGGTACTAACGATGCACCTGCTTTAGCTCAAGCAAACGTGGGTGTGGCGATGAATTCTGGGACACAAGCTGCCAAAGAAGCTGCTAATATGGTGGATTTAGACTCTGACCCCACAAAGCTAATTGACCTAGTAACCATAGGTAAACAGTTGCTGATTACTCGTGGAGCATTGACAACATTCTCGATCGCTAACGATATCGCTAAGTATTTTGCGATCATTCCCACTATCTTTGCAGCTGCTGGAATCGGGGCACTTAATATTATGGGATTAAAGAGTGCCCAATCTGCGATCATCTCGGCGCTGATTTACAACGCCTTGATTATTCCGGCATTAATTCCGCTAGCACTCAAAGGGGTAAAGTTCTTGCCTTTAACCGCAGATCAACTCCTACGTCGCAACATCTTGATTTATGGCCTTGGTGGCATCATTGCTCCCTTCATTGCCATCAAACTGATAGATATTATCTTACCTTTGTCTTAATTCACTAACTATGAAAGCCGTTCAGAACCGACGCACTATCGCTGCATCCCAAGTATTAGAAGAAATAACTGAAATCTGGTGTCAATGGCGTAGACAAAAGCTGCCACTGTATTTGTTCTTGGCGATGTGTTTCAACCTAGTGGTTGCACCTCTGGTCTATGCAGCTACTGGTGAACAACTTTCCCGCAGTCAATCTTGGGGATTGGGGCTGTTAGGAATAGTGACGCTAGGGCTTTCCATCTATTTATTTTTTGTCATGTTTGTACCGGAGAAATTCTAATGAGTTTTGCACGTGAAGCTAGCAGAGCTATTCGTTCTACCTTGGTACTTTGGGTCATCGGCGCAATTATTTATCCTTTTGCGATGATTGTGATTGGGCAGATTGTGTTTCCGTTTCAAGCAAACGGTAGTCTACTGAAAAATAGCGCCGGTCAAGTTGTGGGTTCTGCCTTAATTGGTCAACCTTTTACTAGCGATCGCTATTTTAACAGTCGTCCCAGTACCACCAGTTACAGCACAGCTGATCCCAAAAAGGACGATGGGGGAGTTTTGAAAACTGGGGTTTCCGGTGCTAGTAACTTAGCTCCCAGTAATCCCGCCTTACTGGAACGCATCAAAGGTAAAGATGACCCCGACCCCAGCAAAAAAATTGAAGGTGACTTGAATCGTCTGAAAAAAGCAGGTGTGCAGCCGACTGGCGATCTACTCTACACCTCTGGTTCCAGCCTTGATCCTCACATTACCCCCGAAGCTGCGATCGCGCAAATTGCACGAGTGGCAAAGGCGCGAGGATTTCAGCCGAACCAACTGGAAACTTTGATTGCTCAAAACACCGATGGTCGCTTTCTCGGCATCTTTGGTGAGCCTGGGGTTAATGTGTTGAAGCTGAATTTAGCTCTGGATCAGATTAAGGCTTAACAATTCAAAGAAAATCGGCGGGAATCCCACCTCTTCAAGGGGTGTCCGGGATAGCTGCCCGCCGATTTAGTCATTAGTCATTAGTCATTTGTCATTGGTACTGATGAGTTAAAATTCCAAATTAAAATCGAAAGGCTGAGATTCCCGACTTCTTGAAGAAGTCGGGAATCTTGTTATACACGAATGATTAAGTAGGGCTATATCAAAGCTATATCTCTAAATATATGCCTCCAAAGCTAATCAATAAACATATATTTTATTTGTTTAATACATTTTATATATCCTGAAAATATATCTAATAAAAAAAATTTTGTCTGTAAAATATTGCACAATACTATTAGAGTTAAAAAATGTTTCGTGTTAAAAAATAAAAAAGCTTTAGAACCAAGCCTGTTTGGTGTTTTAATCCAAGCTAATAGCGTTTACTGTGGCATTCATTTAACTGAAATTCAGTTACCCGATCAATGCGTTTTTCTAGGAATTTTACGAGAAAGTCAAGTCATTTCAGCAACAGATAATCCCCCAATTTTTGCTGGAGACTACATCTTAGCGATCGCAACCCATCCCATGATGGTTCCCGCTCTCAAAGTCACTCTCAAGAAAATTCACTCTGTTTACTACTCCCTCAACTATTGCTTACTGGAAGCTCGACCAACAGCCAGCCAATCTGTTGATTCAGATGATTCAGAGGTAATAACTAGTTTCAATTCCACATATTATTAGACAGATGAACATTTACTTATTCTCTGCTCATGCTATCTTCTGAAGATGTTTAATTGTAGATGACCTTTACTGAATATGAGTTCGACTAACTAAAGGTTTTTAATATGCATAATTCGGAGCTTTTCCGACTTGATGTATCCACCCAAAAAAGTGTTCATCAATCCACCTTGATTGAAGCTAACCTAGCTAAGGCAATACATAATGATCCAAAACCACATCAGGGAGACGTTCCCTTTGTAGCAGTATTTTTGGCTCACATTTCCTTCATGATTGTTTGGGGAATCGTCGTTTTTCTTGTTTCATCTGTCTGCAAAGCAGTAGAAGATCCCCCAGAAAATGCGGTACAAGATAAAGACGAAACAGTAAGCATCAAACATTTACGGCAACATCCCTGTAAAAACTGCCAATTTTTTAACAACAACCATTATCTAAAGTGTGCAGTACACCCTTCCATTGCTCTAACTAAACAAGCACTCAATTGCTCTGAATACATGCCTAAATAGGTGAATTTCTCGGCGATCGCTTTATGCCAAGCTTCCCAATTATGCTCCAAGGCTTTGTGCAAATCTTCCTTACCCTATTCCTGGTTGTAATGTTAGTGCCAATCGTAGGACACTACCTAGCTGAAGTCTTTTTCATGCACAAAACCTGGCTCGATCCAGTGATGAACCCATTGGAGCGCTTAATTTATCTCCTCATCGGTATTGAATCGCAAAAGAGCATGACTGGAAGAGAATATGCGATCGCTGTTCTACTCAGCAATACAGCAATGGCAATTTTGGCGCTACTACTGCTGGGATTTCAAAGCTTACTACCGTTGAATCCTACCAATTTAGGGATGCCCACTTGGGACACAGCATTACACACTACCATTTCGTTCTTAGTTGCTGCTGATTTGCAACACTATGTACCAGAAAGCACAATGTCGTATCTGAGCCAGATCACAGCCTTGGGCTTTTTAATGTTTGTTGCACCTGCTACGGGATTAGCGGTGGGAATTGCCTTCATTCGCGGCTTAACAGGTAGACCTTTGGGCAACTTTTATGTGGATTTGACTCGCTCGATGACGCGAGTCCTGGTACCCTTGGCTATTGTCAGTACGGTGTTGTTGATGTTGGGTGGTGTACCCGAAACCCTGGCCGGGCCTGTAAATTTTACCACCTTAGAGGGAGCAACTCAGGCGATCGCTCGTGGGCCAATTGCCCACTTTGAAAGCATCAAAATGCTGGGTGAGAACGGTGGAGCCTTCTTTGGTGGCAACTCGGCTCATCCTTTTGAAAATCCTAATGGCGGTACAAATTTGCTGCAAGTGGTGACAATGTTACTGATTCCCACGGCATTACTTCATACCTACGGTATCTTCATCGGTAACTTAAAACAGAGTCGCCGACTATTGTGGATGGTGTTCGCGATTTTTGTAGTCTTAATTGGCGTGACTGCGATCGGGGAGTATCAAGGCAATCCCGCCGTCAATGCCCTGTTGGGTAGTCAGCAGCCCAATTTGGAAGGTAAAGAAGTCCGGTTGGGCTGGGCGGAAACTGCGTTATTCGCCATCACCACAACAGCAACCATGACTGGTTCTGCTAACGGAATGTTCGACTCGCTGATGCCATCCGGTGGATTTTGTGCTTTGCTCAATCTGTTTTTGCAAGTAATCTGGGGAGCAATGGGCACTGGGGCAGCTTCTTTGGTGGTGTATATGTTTTTGGCAGTGTTCCTGACTGGCTTAATGGTGGGACGAACCCCAGAGTTTTTGGGACGAAAAATCGAGAAACGGGAAATTACCCTAGCAAGTGTAATTATTCTGATCCACCCGCTATTGATTTTGCTGCCCAGTGCTATTACCCTAGCTTTTCCTGACCAACTTGCAGGTATGAGTAATCCTGGCTTTCATGGTTTTACGCAGGTGATTTATGAGTATGCATCGGCGGCGGCGGGTAACGGCTCTGGTTTTGAAGGCTTGGCAGACACCCAACCCGCCCCGACTGCTTTGTGGTGGAACCTGACAACAGCATTTACTCTCTGGATGGGACGGTTTATTCCGATCATTGCTTTGTTGCTACTAGCTGATAGCCTGTCGTGCAAGCAACCCGTACCTACTTCAATCGCAACCCTAAATACAGATACCCAACTATTTACCAGCATCACTGCCGCCACCATTTTGATTTTGGGAGCATTGACATTTTTTCCTGTTTTGGTTCTAGGGCCTGTTGCTGAAGCCTTCCAAATCGCCATAGGAAGATAACCTTTAATTCCTCACCGAATTTTAGATTTTGGATTTTGAATCTTCAATTCAAAAAACAACTACATCCAGGGTCATAATTCTGTTACTCTCTGCGAAACAGTATTACCAAATGGAATAATATCAGATCGCTGCAATCAGCCACCCAATAGCTAAAAAAATAAAGTTTTTCATCAGGAATAAATTAATGGCACAGTCCAATTATGAAGATAAAAATAGCTTTCTCTACCCTCGCAGTAGCTACTACGGTCAAGTTAAGCCAAAGAGCCTAGTATTTAATGCCAATCTCCAAGAATTTACTCAAAGAATTAGCTACATCACTAGTTTAGAAACTGGGGGAAAAATATCTTCAGAAGAAGCTTTCAGTCAAATTGAAGCACTCTGGAAACAGTTGGAGCGTAGTAAAAAGAAGCTGGGAATCGGTAGCGATATATCAGTTTAAGTTAGTTGACTAATCCTGATGAGAGTGCAACAAAAGCGATGCATTCAGAACTGTTTCGGTGATTGGTAGGTTGAGGACATTTAAACAGAGTTTGAAGTTTTGAAACTTCATTTGATATACCTGAACACATTTTATGAAACAAAAAGAGACGATATTTGTTATTCCGACTCATCGACTGAGAGATGTAGCACAGACCATCGAAAAGTATGATGAGAATTTCTGGGCAAATGGTCATGCTTTAAAAATTATCGTCTTTGATGATTCCAGCATTGCCAACCACGAGAAATATTATCCGATTTTAGAACAGACTAAGACTGTCAATGATGTGTTTTATGTCGGGCCCCAACAGAAAGAAGAATTTATTACATTTTTAAATGAAAGACTGCGCGATCGCAAGCTGGAATCACTAGTTAAAAACTTATTTCGACCTAGTTATGGAGGAAATCGCAACTTCACGCTGATGTATACCCTTGGTCATTTAATGGTTAGTGCAGATGACGATATGCGACCAGATGCATTAATTGAAACTAGCCCAGAATCTTTAACAGGCCATGAAATATGTCGAGGTAAATTAATCAAGTCCAATCAACAAGGCGGCTACGTCCATAAATCTTTTGACTTACTCACAGCTTTTGGTGATGTTCTAGGTCAAAAAGCCAGCCATGTACCGGAAAACTTCGAGGCTGGAGAATTGGTTGTTGATACAGCAATGGATTTAGAAACTAATACGACTAAGGGTTACTTTCGGGAAAACAGCCTCTTATTACAAGAGGGGAGAGTATTGAATAATGCGATCGTTAAGATTGCCCAGACTTTTCGCACAGGAACTAATGATATCGATACACTTGATTTTATTCAGATGTATCTCAATGATGAAAACCAAATTAATCCAAATGACCTGAATGATTTTTATATTCTTACCAATTTTCGACCTGTCATTACTAACAAAAACTGGAGAATGGATTGTGGAGTCGCTGGATATGATAATCAGCTAGGGTTGCCACCATTTTTTCCAACTCGGCTGAGGTTTGAAGATTATATCTACAGAATTTGGATACAGCAAGAGGGGATTGTGGCTGCACACGTTGATGCTGTCCAAAACCACATTAGAAATAACTACATGCGTAATCCTCTCGCTAGTGAACTCTTTAATGAGGAAATATGTAGTCTACTGAAAAAGAAGATTAAAAGCAGTGTTTATCATCTTGATGATCTGGGAATCAAGTTTGATTACTCTGGCGAGGTGACGTTGCTAGACTCGGAAGAAATCCTGGAAAAAATCTCTGCTATCCACAGCCAGGTAGTCAAAGCCTCAATGTCTACCCAGAATGAAGAACGTAAGCAGTCCCTGCAATTATTTGCTGAGAACTTATCGAGAGTATTTTATGGGTTTGAACCAGACTTTTTTCAGCAAAACGTTTCCAGAATTATCGATGATGTCATTAGCCAATTTCACGGTTCTCTAGAAATATGGCCAACTCTAGTGGAAATCTGTTACTTTTACAAAGATAAAAAGGATTTACCGCAAATCAGGGTGAAGAATAAGAAGGTCAAGTCCAGAAATGGCGCGAAATCTAGCGAAATTATCGTATAAAAGATGTCCCAATGTGCGATCATTTCGGCGCTGATTTACAATGTCCTGATTATTCTGGTACTGATTTGGCTAGCACTCAAACGGGCGAAGTTTTTACCTTTAACAGCAGATTAACTACTACTTTGCCAAGCTAGTAATGAAGGGTTTGTAGTATAGCGGTTCTCCGACCTTGTGAAGTAGAAGAACCCCACCCCCAACCCCCTCCCCGCAAGCGAGGAGGGGGCTATGATGTAATACGGTTCGGTTAAGCATTTTTTTCTTCCCTCTGTGCCCTCTGCGCCTCTGTGGTTCGTTTTCTAGGATAATTTATTTCTTGGAACTTGCTTACCCATCAATTGAAACTAATCTGTTTTTTGATATTCCTCAGAAAACATTAGAAATCTGCAATTAGTCGCGCCTTCCTAAGAAAGAATTGCAGTACAGTCTCTTCGCGGGAAATTATATCAACCCTGCCCTCCATTCCTAATTGAATGTGACACTGATTTTGACCTTTACCTAAAATCAGATTTTCTGGTTCAATGGTCACTTCGTAGTAACTACCAGCCGTTGGTGCTTGCCGAGTAACAGACGTGTCATTAGATGAATTGCTATTATTCTTTTGGGGAGTAATTGCATCTGGAGAAATCGCCTGCACTTTGCCCTTGAGCGTGCCATAATCTGGGTAAGGACAAGCGCTGACCCGCATTTGGACTTTTTGACCAATTTTTAACTTGTTCTTATCTTCAGATGCCACTGCTGCTTTTAAAACCTGAGCGACATCGCTAGGAACAATTTGCACCACTTCCTCGCTAGCACGCAGGGTTTGACCGGAGTTTCGGAGATTGAGTTGAGAAATAATCCCATCAGCAGTAGCTGTAATGGTGGTTTGACTTAAGTCTATTTCTATCTGTTTAAGTTCGCTGGTATCCAGTTCTAGCTGTTTTTCAAGTTCAATTTTTTGTTTAACTAAGGCTTGGCGATCCTTTTCTAAAGTTGCTTTGTTGCTTTCTCCTGCGGCTTTTTCTTGGGCGATGCGCTCAGTAGCAATAGCAACTTCAGCATTACTGGGGTTGAGGGCAATTTGGGCGCGTTCTCGTCTTGCTACAGTAGCAGATAGTGCTTGTTGTAACCGTTCAATTGTTTGTTTTTGGGCCTCAACGGCGCCTCTTTGCCCTTCCACTGATTGTTGTTGCTGTTTCACAAGCAGTTGTGCTTCTTCAAATTGGTCTTTAGATAGGGCACCGACTGCGGCTACGCCCTGATAACGGTTTTCTTTCGATGTGGCTGCACCCAAAGCCGCTTCGGCGGCACGGAGATTTGCTTGTGCTGTTTTTAACTGTTCCTTACCTATCTGCAATTCTCTTTCAGAAATTCTGATATTGGCATCAGCTTCTTCCAACTCGGAAACAGTAGTAATTTTTTTATCTTGATATTGTCGGTAGCGACCGCTCAATTCGGCTTGGGCACCTGTAATAATCCGGTGAATGCGGTCGGTTTCGGCGCGAATCTGGCTGTTGAAGGCTTGAATCTGGGCATAGGTTTGCACCAGTTGTAATTTACCTTGTTGGATATTAGTTTGCAGTTGACTTTTTTTAGTTTGCAGACGGGAATCGTCAATGGTTGCGATCGCATCTCCCTTTTTAACAACTTGATTTTGTTTGACATAAATATGCATTACTTGACCTTCGGTTGTGGCTTGCACAACCCGCAATTCACCGATTGGACGAACAACCGCCTGTCCTTTAACTGTGACTTTATATTTAGCGATCGCTGCAACTGGAATTGCTAAACTGAGAATGCCAAGGATAATCATGCCGCCAAAGCTAGTCCAACGACTAATTGGTGGTAAAAATTCGTTTGTTTGAATTGGGGATACAAAATCTGTCTTGCTAACCATAGTTTAGTGCAGTGTTAAAGATAAAATATCATTTAATTAATGGCAGCCGGCTTGTTGTTAAGGTAAGAACTAGAAGCTGCGATCGCTAAATCATTTTTTGATGTCACAATATCATCTAAGAAATTTAAATGGTCGCCTTTGATTTGACGCAACTCTTCTGGTGTACCTTGAATTTGTAAGCGTCCAAGTTCTAGCATGACAATCCAATCGGCTCGCTGGATGACTTTTGGACGGTGACTAATCATAATAGTAGTTTTACCCTGGCGATGGTAAAGCAATTGATCTAGTACTTGGGCTTCGCTTACCGAGTCGAGGGCACTTGTCGATTCGTCTAAAATCAGAATCGGGGGTTGAGTAACTATTGCCCTTGCGATCGCTAATCTTTGCCGTTGTCCCCCAGAAAGATTCGCACCAAATTCTCCTAAAATAGTTTGATATTTATCGGGCAGTTTGCTGATAAACTCATCTGCACCGGCAATCTGACAAGCTTCAACAATACTTTCAAAACTAATGTCAGGATAGCTGAAGCGGAAATTATCGATAATTGAACGACTCCAAAAATGTGGTTCTTGGGGAATTAACACTACCTGTTGTCGCAGACATTCTAAAGACAAATCTTGCTGGTTGTAAAGACCATAACGAATATTACCCGACTGGCTTTTGTATAAACCAGTAATTAATTTAGCTAGGCTACTCTTCCCGCACCCAGATTTACCAATCAAAGCAATTACTTGACTACCGCGAATAGTTAGGGAAAAATCTGACAATAGATCAACTCTACCTGCGTGGTGGAAGTTGAGGTGAGTACAGGTAATCTCTGCATCCCCAGGAATTTGTGCCCAAGGCTTTTTAAAATCATTTTCATCTTCTGGAGTCGCATTAATGACTTCCGTTAAGCGTTGAATGACTATTTGAGCGGTAATAAATTGATCAAGTAAGCCAATGGCAGAACCGAGAAAGCCGAGAAAGTTACCACTCAGTCCGTTATACGCGATTAATTGCCCGATACTTAGAGTCTGATTAATTACTAAGCTGCTACCTATCCAGAGGACACCAATATTAATGAAAGTGGAAAGAACACCGACGAGGGTGCTGCTGTAAAGTCCTAATTTCATCGTAGTCCAAGCCAAGTTAGCCAGCCGACCGTAATTCCCTTGGTACTCTTCCCAAGCTTGGGGTGTAGCTTGGGTAGTTTTTAACACTTGGACACCACGAAAGGTTTCCACGAGAAAGCCTTGGTTTTCTGTACCCAAAACAATCATATTGCGGGTTTGCTGGCGGATAGCTGGCAAAAACAGCAGACTCACAGCCGTAATCACGATAAAAGCGGCGATGGAAGCTAAAGTCAGTTCCCAACTGTAAAACAGCATCAAAGCTAAGGAAACTACAGCAATAAAAAATTGGCTGGGTAAACCGAGGACAATTTGAGAAACAAGATTATTGATGGCATGAACATCAGAAATCCGGCTAACAACTTCTCCACTGCGTCGGGCTTCAAAGTAGGAGAGAGGCAAATGTAGCAGTTTGCGTCCATATTCCAAAATTAGCCCTAATTGTAATCTTTGACCAAAGTGACCAATTAGATGAGATTGCACTAAGCCAATCACACTTCTAATCAGGTTCATAGCTATCACCCCAATTGCTACAGTGGTTAGCAGTTGGGTATCTCCTCGCACTAACACATCATCCGTCAGCAGTTGCATCATAAACGGAGTAGCCAAAGAAAGGATTCCAATGGCGATGTTGATAGCGATCGCTTGGGCAATAATAAAACGATAGGGATAAACTCGTTGGATATAACGCCCAAGACCACCGATTTGATCAGACTCTTGGTGATAAAAGCGACTATCATCAGGAGCGAGAAGCAACATCACGCCATTAGCCCAACCCGGCATTAATTCTTGACGGCTGAGATAGCGGATGCCAAGACCAGGGTCGGCAATTACGTATTTTTTGCCTTTTTGACCGTATAATACTACCCAGTGGTTGCCTTTCCAGTGAATGATGGCTGGTAGGCATATTTGGTGCAATTGGTCGATGAGTTGGGGAGTGGCTTTGACTTGGCGGGCATTAAATCCCAGTGTTTCCGCTCCCCGCTTCAAGCCCAATAAGGACGTGCCTCGCGAACCGGTACTTACCGCTTCCCGGACGCGGTTGAGGGTAAAGGTGCGTCCGTAATGTTTGGCGATTGTGGCAATGCAAGCAGCACCACAGTCTTCTTCACTCTGTTGAAGAACAATCTGGTATTTCATTTTCAAGTGCAATTATTGGCCAGAAAATAAAGTCGGGTCAAATGACCCGACTTAATTGAGCGTTTGGCTTGTCAGTTCAGAGTTTTGACAGCTTGGCTGACGCGCTAAAAAGTTATTTGCGCTTGCCTTGTAACCCATTTACAGTATGTTTGAGAGATTCAAAACAGTAAATCTGCTGACAATTTACGCAATGCTATAGAGGTCTATATCGTATGGATTACCAGGAGTGGACTTGTTGTCTTGAAATTCATATACTTTCCCATCGGCCAAATTGTATGTTTTGTAATCCTCATAGCCGTCTCTACCGTCTTTGTCAAATCTAATGATTCCTCCGCCGTAGGCAGTCCATATAGCAGAATCTCCAGGGTTTGGATAGTTTGTTTGTGTACCATCGACAGTGTAGGGGATATAGTATCCCGTTGCGTTTTTAACGGTAAACACCTCGACTCCGCCAGTAAGTGTTTCACCAGCTTGTTCGTCAAGTTCTTCGACCAAACCCAAGTCTTGTAAAATGCTTTGATTGTTTGACATGATTTTTCTCCTTAATCTAAATTGAGTTAAGGCAGAGGTATTTGGATAAATCTTGCCTTACCTCATTGGTACATTGTTGAGATCCAGCAGAATTCAGAATTCAGAAGTCAAATAGACTTTGAGACTTCGCGCTATTTTATTCCTCTCCTTAGAGAATATTTAAAACCTTGTTTCTCCTTGTTTGGAACAAACAAGGATTTTTTGCTTTTGCTGATCAAGGGAGGCTTTGAAAAAGATTCAAGGTTAGCATCTTATTTTTCTCTATTCAGAGAGATAAAAGAGCGTTAGGTTGTGTACTTCCTCAATTTGAATCTATTTGTATTATGTAGTACTTCATGAAAAAAATTGAGCGCTGGTTAAAAAAACTTAACAGTGAAATGATCGAGAGCTAAGTAGCGTTCTTTTATTACTCTGATGAGAAAATATTCAAAACCTTGTTTCTCCGTGCTTGGTTCCAAACAAGGATTTTTTGGCTTTGCTGATAAAGCTTGGCTTTGAAAAAGATTCAAGGCCAGCATCTTATTTTTCTCTATTCAGAGACATAAAATAGCGTTAATAGAACTACTTGGCTAGCAATTGTGACAGTCGCATAAGTCCTGCTAAAGTGCAATTATTGGGGTGAAAATAAAGTCAGGTCAAATTACCCGACTTAATTGAGCGTTTGGCTTGTCAGTTCAGAGTTTTGACAGCTTGGCTGACGCGCTAAAAAGTCATTGCGCTTGCCTCATAACTCATTTGCAGTAAGTTTGAGAGATTCAAAACAAGAAATCTGCTTCAAATTTACCCAACTTTATAGAGGTTTATATCGTATGGATTGCCAGGAGTTTTTGTGTTGTATTGAAATTCATATTTTGCCCCATTGGACAAATTGTATGATTGGGTCTGCACAT
Organism: Nostoc sp. NOS(2021); assembly: GCF_017115025.1. Lineage (GTDB taxonomy): Bacteria > Cyanobacteriota > Cyanobacteriia > Cyanobacteriales > Nostocaceae > Nostoc. The sequence goes on from NZ_JABXKM010000270.1 coordinate 23,281, forward strand.
AGCCCGCTCTCCCGTCAGTGTCAAATTTAATGATTCCTCCACTGTAGGCAGTCCATACAGCAGAACCTCCAGGTTTTGCAAACTCTGACCTTGTTTGTGTACCATCGATAGAGTAGGGGATATTGTATCCTGTTCTGTTTGTAATGGTAAATACCTCGTATCCGCCAGTAATTGTTTCACCAGCTTGTTCGTCAAGTTCTTCGACCAAACCAAAGTCTTGTAAAATGCTTTGATTGTTTGACATGATTTTTTTGGTTAATCTAAATTGAGTTAAGGCAGAGGTATTTGGATAAATCTTGCCTTACCTCATTGGTACGCGGTTAGTTATACATTAAATTAGAAGTTAAGGTTACACATCGACCTTTTCTGCTTGTTTGCGTGCAGTTTTGATACCTGGAGAATGCAGGAATGCGATCGCCTAATTGCAGAAAACTGCATAATTAAGAAATATTCGCTGTGCTAAGTAAAAAAAAGCAATACTTCTCTACGAGACGCTCCGCGTAGCTTGCTTCCACGAAGTGGTATGACAAGCTCAGTAACTATAGTTAGGCTCAGTATCAAATAAACTACGAGTAGTGAATGCTGAGTAGGAAGATTTACAAGTACTACTTGTTACTCATTACTAGGACTTACGCACTTTAAAAATTGAGCATCATCTGCATATCAAGCTTATTAAGATAAAAGTCTTGCCCTGCCTCGTTCCTGGGCTGCTGCCTGGGAATGTGAACACAGGGAGGTAGAGCTTCCCACAAGAGCATTACAAGGCAGCAGCCCAGGAACGAGAGGTAATGCACATTTGGTTATGTCTGTCAATGCATAAGTCCTAATTACTTCTTACTCAGCACTCCTGAAGATTCTTCATCCGTAAAAATTTTGTGAGAAATATTTTAGTTCACGGCAATCTGATAAGATTTCCAACAAGTACATAATTGCTTGTTCTCTTTTTCTTGAACCCACTGATTTCGGGTCTTTTTTGGGAAAGGAAAATAAAAAAATGTCTCATCTATTGTGGAAAACTCTGGTACTAAGTCCAGTAGTTTTGGGAGTGACGGTGTTGGTTTCTGCAAAGGCTATGGCTGCTAAAGTAGCAGACTCTTCTGAAGATATAAAGGCAAAAGTTACTCAAACAGAAGCACCAATAGCTTCTGCTGCTTCAATATTCATTCAAACAGAGCAACCAAAAGTTAATCAGCAGTTGGTTGCCCAAAAGATTGATGATAATAAGGTTTTAGAAGAGGTTAACCCCTACAGTAGCGAAGAGAAGAACCAGAATTCACTGTCTCAAGTTACATCAGTTTCTCAGTTTTCTGATGTACAGCCGACTGACTGGGCATTCCAAGCTTTGCAATCTCTGGTTGAACGTTACGGTTGTATTGCTGGATACCCCAATAGCACTTACCGTGGCAACCGAGCATTGACCCGTTATGAATTTGCCGCAGGTTTGAATGCTTGTTTAGATCGAGTTAATGAACTGATTGCGACAGCAACTGCTGACTTGGTGTCAAAACAAGATTTGGCGACCCTCCAGCGTTTGCAAGAGGAATTCTCGGCAGAACTAGCAACTCTGCGTGGTCGAGTAGATTCTCTAGAAACACGCAGTGCTGAACTAGAAGCAAATCAGTTTTCTACTACAACCAAGCTGGTTGGTGAAGCAATTTTCGCTGTCACCGATAACTTTGGGAACAACGACAACAACAATACTGTTTTCCAAGACAGAGTACGTTTAGACTTGCAAACCAGCTTCACAGGTAAAGATACTTTGCATACTAGGCTTGCAGCTGGTAATGCAATTGGATTGGCTTTACCCAATCGCACATTTGAAGGGACTCAAACCTTTAGCCTGTCCCCTTCTACCAACAACAGTGTTTATATAGACTGGTTATCCTATTACTTCCCCGTTGGCAACTCCCAAGTTTACATAGCTGCTAGTGGAGGTATTCAGAGCGATTATGTTCCTACCGTCAACCCATACTTTGAGGATTATGATGGCGGTAATGGTGCTTTGTCTACCTTTGCTTCTGAAAGTCCGATCTATCGGATTGGCGGCGGTGCTGGTATCGGCGTTAACTTAGCCTTTGGTAAAGGTGGCGGTAGCTTCCAACCTTCATTAACCTTGGGTTACTTGGCATCTCAAGCGAATAACCCTGGTTTAAATACGGGTTTATTCGAGGGTAACTATGCTGCTTTAGGACAGTTGAACTTAAAAGTAGGCGATCGCATCACCTTAGCTGCAACCTACGTCCACGGTTATCATAATGGTGGTACTGTTTTATTCGATGCAGGCTCTGCGAGTACAACAACTGCTGTAGTCGGGACTGCACAAGCTAACTTTGTCGGTGGTGGCAATCCATATTCAAGTAATTCCTACGGCTTTGAGGCTGCTTTCAAACCTAGTGACAAACTGTCGATTAGTGGCTTTGCGGTTTACAGCAACATCAAAGGCTTTGGTGCTAATGATGATAGTCAAGTTTGGAGTTATGGACTTGGGGTAGCCCTACCAGACTTAGGTAAGAAGGGCAACGTTTTAGGAATTTTCGCAGGTATTGAACCATATGTTGGAGGCAGCACTGGTGATAAACCATACCACTTTGAAGGTTTCTATAAGTATCGTGTAAGCGACAACATTTCTATTACTCCTGGGGTAATTTGGTTAACCAATCCTGGTCAACTTCCTGGCAACAACGATGATGCAATCATTGGTACGCTGAGAACTACCTTCACCTTCTAAAGGTTTACAGCAATTTGCTGTAGGGTAGTACAGTTAGAGGCTGTAAATACTCCTTAGACATAGGAGTGAAAATGAATGTAGAGACGTAGTACTGCTACGTCTCTACAAGGTTTATGCATAACGCATATTTAACGAACTTTGGGGGTTTAAGTCCCCTGTCTCTACAGGCAGCGCGAATTGAACGCCTAAGCTAAATCCCCGTCACAAAACGTAATTACGAATTACGAATTATATTAATATCTGAGGAATGCCACAAAAAAGTTATTCTAATATTGTCATATATTATACCTGTTCAGCCGTCAATACTTGTATCAACGAACAAAGGAGTTACAAATGAAAAAGCTAGAAGGAAAAGTCGCCATTGTTACCGGGTCGAGTCGGGGAATTGGCAAAGAGATTGCAATAAAATTGTCGCATGAAGGCGCTAAAGTAATCGTCAATTACAGTAGTAGCCCTGAGAAAGCTGAAGAAGTTGTTAACCAAATTAAGCAACAGGGTGGCGAAGCCACGGCGATCCAAGCAGATATGAGTCGAATTGACCAAATTCAGCAGTTGGTGACAAAAGCCGTTGAGAAGTACGGTCAACTCGATATTCTGGTCAGTAATGCTGGGATTGAGTATTTCGGCAAGCTGGAGGAGATTACCCGGGAAGATTTCGATCGCGTGTTCAGTGTGAATGTTGCCGGTCAACTATTTGTCACCCAGGCTGCTGCTCGCTACCTGACATCTGGTGGACGGATCGTGCTGACTTCCTCTGTCAGTGCGGGGAGGTCGGTCTTGTATCACACACTCTATGCTGCAAGCAAAGCTGCCGTTTCGGCGATGGTACTCAATTTGGCTCCTGAGTTGGGAGAGCGTGGAATCACCATCAACGCGATCGCACCAGGCGGCACAGCGACGGACATGGCGCAAGAGAATGCGAAGCGTTATACACACCCATCTCTACAGAACGTATCGCCCGATGCTTTGCTCAAGAGCAAGATATCATTGCAGCGTCTGGCTCAACCGGAAGAAATTGCCGCAGCTGTCACATTTTTAGTCTCTGATGACGCTTCCTATATCACTGGCAGCACGCTCGTTGTTGACGGCGGAATACTCTTCTAAAGCTGCTGATAAAGAAGAATTCAGAAGTCAGAATTCAGAACTCAGAATCACTCTTGGTGGGGATTTAGACCACCACTAATTAAATGCTCATTAGCGTACCTGCCATTTTTTGCAGTTTCCTGCCCACTTCTTCCATCGTGTAGAAGAATGTGAAAAATCGGAGTAGCTCATTCATTGGGTAATGTTGCTGCTTAATTTCTTCCAGGCGATTTAATTGCTCTGTAGCATTGGCAAGGGCAACTTCTATTCCTGACAGAGATAAATTAGGCTGGTGCGATTTGACTGCGGTTGCTAGGGTGAGCATTGCACTTTGAGTTTCTTCTGCCAGTTGAGTAATTTGAGGTGAGAGAATTTGCCAGAAAGTATCCTGCTGTCTAGCAAGTACGGTATGTTCCATTGTCAAGATGTGTTCCCAAATGCGGCGGATGAGAAACTCCCAGGCTTCATTGACGCGTTTTTCTGGCGGTTCATTTGTCTGTCCCCGCCTGACTTCCTGCCATAGCGATCGCCCCTTACTCAGTGAACTAATGATACTGATTTTCAACTTATCCACACGGGGGCGATCGTAGTTTCCTGCAAAGGCAGAGTCTACAACCAACTCATAAAACTGCTCTAAATCAGTTAACGTTTGCGACAAATTACGCCTCAGTTCGACTCCAGCCGAAGCAGGAAAAATAAAGTTGTTTACCAACAGTGCGACACCAATACCCAAGAGGGTTTCCAGCAACCTGCCCCAAGCGTACAGCCAAGGAGATTGGCTGTGACTCAAAATGACGATCGCTGACACATACCCCGCCAATTTTGCCGCCTCATTGAATTTCCAATAAGAAGTCAGAAAGATCGTCAAAAATACACTGATTCCCAGTGACCAGAAATTTGTACCCAATGCAACCGCAAAGATGGCTCCACCGATAGCACCAATCACAGTGCCAATTATTCGTTGAATTCCTAGTAACAAAGTGCTGCCATGAGTAGATGACATCACAATGATGGCGGCGATCGCTGCATAAAAAGGATACTCCCATCGCAACGCCTGAGCAACTTCAAAAGAAATTGCCGATGCGATCGCCATTTTGAATGCCATCTTAGCTAGCAGAATCGTTGAGATGCCATCGGGAGTAGCAGCCCAAGTTTGCAATGCTGTAATGATTCTCAGCTTGTGCGATCGCTCTTTAGGTGGAAGGCCATTGGAGGGTTGTATCATGAGTATCGGGTTTATTTGATTTATGCAAGCGATCGCAATCACAACATTACTGATAAAATATCGAGAATGCGAGAACTTTATCCAGCGATCAAACCTTATCTAGAAGGTAGTTTACAGGTTTCCAACCTTCATACCATTCATTTTGAAGAGTCAGGGAACCCGCAAGGTCAACCCATCGTTTTGCTGCATGGGGGACCGGGTGGCGGATGTCCAGCTTTTTATCGGCAATATTTCCATCCAGAAAAATGGCGGTTAGTGATGTTTGACCAGCGCGGTTGTGGTCAAAGTACGCCCCATGCAGAATTACGAGAAAACACCACTTGGGATTTAGTCAGTGATATCGAAAAACTGCGCCAACATTTAGGTATAGAAAAGTGGGCGGTCTTCGGTGGTAGTTGGGGTAGCACTTTATCATTAGCCTACAGTCAAACCCATCCCTCTCGATGCACGGGGCTAATTTTGCGTGGGATCTTTATGCTCAGACAAAAAGAGTTGCGCTGGTTTTACCAAGAGGGTGCGAGCTATATTTTTCCTGATGCTTGGGAAGAATATTTAAAACCGATTCCCATAGATGAACGTGATGATCTGATCGCAGCATATTACAAACAGTTGACCAGTCCAGATTTAGAAATTCAATTAACAGCAGCGCGTGCTTGGTCAATTTGGGAAGGTAGTACAAGTAGACTTTTCTTAGACCCAGAACTCATGCAAAAGTTTGGCGAGAGTGAATTTGCTTCAGCTTTTGCTCGGATTGAATGCCATTACTTTATGAATAAGGGATTTTTGGAAACAGAAGATCAATTACTCTTAAATGTACACCGTATCCGCCATATTCCGGCTGTAATTGTTCAGGGACGCTATGATGTAGTCTGCCCAATGATATCAGCTTGGGAATTACATTGCGCTTGGCCGGAAGCCGAATTTATAGTGGTTCCTGATGCAGGGCATTCGATGAGTGAACCAGGAATTTGTAGTGCTTTGATTGAGGCAACAGATAATATTAAATTCGGTTGAATATTTAAATTTCTATAGCCTTTCCCAATCATATAAGGTACATCATAGCCCCCTCCTCGCTTGCGGGGAGGGGGTTGGGGG
>NZ_JABXKM010000315.1 GCF_017115025.1 Nostoc sp. NOS(2021)
GGTGCAATGACTATGGGAATCACAACTAATTACCCGGACATGATATAAACTATCCTCTCAATTCTTTCCTGTTACTGCGTTATTACCAGTAGTCCTAGTGTCACAATTGCAGCAAGACACACAAAAAGGGATTAGTAATACCAAGTTGCAATAGATAGTATTATTTAATGGAAGTAAAATCGGTGTACAGTGATGCCTCGTACTCGGATTAAGATCATTCCTCACCTGGATTATGCAGAATTAACAAGGGCGCTACCGTCGTTGTAGAGATGTAAAAGAACGCACCCGATGGTTGGTGATTCGTCTGTTGAGCCGACCAGGAAAACTAATGAAAGTAGAGCAAGTAGCTGCCATTACAGGTTTTAGTGCTGATTGGGTACAAAAAATTGCTCGCTGTTACAATGCTCTAGGTGTAGAAGGGATTGTAGACGGACATAAAAACAACCCTGGAGGTAAACAAAAAGCCTTAACTCCAGAACAGCAAAAGCAACTTTTTGAACGATTACAATCACCTCCAGATGACGGTGGGTTATGGAGTGGACCAAAAGTAGGGGAATTGATTAAACAACAGTTTGGTATCCGCATACATCGGACAACGGCGTGGAGACAACTAAGACGACTGGGTTTGACCTTACAATTACCAAGACCATTGCATGAAAAAAGTGCAACCCTAGAAGAAAGGGCATTTTTTAAAGCGCAACTGAAGTTTTTTGTCCGATTAATGCGTTGGTTATGTCCCAATACAGTTCAGTTAACGATTTCTTCCTTCTCTTTCTTCTCTTCCTTTGCGTCCTTCGCGTCCTTCGCGGTTCGTTAAAAAAATTGACTTTGACAAAGAGTTAAGCCTTAACTGAACCGTATTGGGTTATGTCCTCATAAACATATCGAGATAAAAAACTGTTAAAACTTCTAAAAATAATGATTTGGAAATAACTACTATTAATAATTTAAAATCAGTTGGATTTACAGGAGTCAATGAACAGACAGTTTTACTAAAAGGAGAATTTAGCAAAATGATTAATGGCAAAGAAAATACCTCTAAACAATGGCGAGTGGATGCTGTTAAAAATGGTAGTGCTGATAGAACAAAATACACAGTAATTGCCTTGATTGGGGATAACCTAATGATTTTGATGAAACAGCAGGTAAGAATAACCAACAACGTCGTGACTATGTAGATAAGAATCGTAATTTTTATGGTGTGTTTGATGCCTTGCCAAATGGGATGATTAAACCAGCTTACATTGCTATACCTAATCCTATGTATGGAAACTGCGAAACAGGAATGTATAACCCACAGGCATTTAATAAACAAAGTCCTTTTGATATGACCCCAGGACAAAGAAATCAACAGCGCAAGGAATCTTTAAATCGCTGGTTGCCGCATTAGGAAAAGTAGCGACCAAAGTAATTTGATTGCGATCGCTTACCCCATTCTTAGAGAAACCGCAGGTAATCGCTCTCCTAACCTACTGCACAGATTACATTTATGAGTCAATACCCAATAATTCTGATTCCTGTGGGAATTGAGAGAGTCAAGTCAGCCCTGCCACCAAAACCCATATTCATATTCACAGAACCGTTACCTCAGCAACCAGGAGCAGAACCGCAGAAACTGAATACAACAGTTATTGCTGTTGAGGCAACCGTCGCCACCGTGCCTAGCGTTGCCATAGCCTCTCAAAGTGGAACAGTGTCAGGGTTATTGTTGTTTTTGGTAACAGCAGGAGCGATCGCAGCCCAGGCATGGCATCAAATCACAACCTACCCTCAACGCAAGCAGAAACATGACGGTGAGGTGGCAGACTGATTTTTTTCAGAAATCAAATACGAGTCCTATACAGCACTTCCGGCAGCTATGAGGTACATCTTTAAAGCTGAAAGCTATGAGATGAGATAGGCAAGGGGAAAAACTGTATTGCATAATAGCGGGAAGTGCTGTATGTACCATAATTTTTTTTTGCAATAGGTCTAATTGTTAACAGTTAACTTCAGAGCTTAATTTACCTAATAAAGTTAAATTTTAAAATCTATCAACTCCTTTACAGCCTGAAGCCAATGTTCTACAGACTTGCCATTTGGATAGCCCATTTGTTGCCAAATTTCATAAGCTTTTAAACGGATTTTATTTTCATCTGGGCGGTTACTGATAAAATGTTTACAATAATTAGTAATAAAATTATAGGGAGCTTCTCCAAAAAAATCCTGACGACCCAGAATTTCATCTGTAAAACGGGAACAATTTTGTTTGAGCGGGCAATTTTGTCCTGGACACATTGTCATATCGTAAGGCATATATTTTTTCCTCTGGAAAGGGACTTATTTAAAAGTTAAAACAGCATGATTCAAGCGAACGCGAGTAGCGGATCGTAGAGAGGAAACTTTATATATGGGTTATTCATTAGACCTCTTGCACGAATCAAGAAAACAGAGCAACTTCATAATTGAAAATTCCAGCAGTTAAGTTGCAATGCCATCTTTTTTTTATAACATTTATTCAACTCCATAAATTCTGAACTTTTGAGAAGTTAAAGATTATTTAACTTGAATATGGAACGCCTCTTTCAACAAGGAAATAGAGCCATCGGCAATAAACCGCACACCAATTGCTAGGATGAAAAAACCAAAAACTCGATTTAAGGCTCCCACACCATTTTTTCCTAACTTCTTAATAAGTGGTTCTCCTAAGGCCAGGCACAGATAAAGGCTTATACCTATTAAAACAATTCCCACTAAAGACTCAAGATAGTCTACCCAATGCTTAAAGCTAATCGATAAACTAGTTACTACCCCAATTGCTCCAGGCCCACTGATTAATGGCACTGCCATTGGTGTAAAAGAAATATCTTCTTTATCTATAGCCTCATCATTTTCTGATGGAGTTAGTCGTTGACGGGCTGTAACCATTTCCCACGCTGTATGAGCAACAAGTAATCCCCCTGCTAGCCGTAGCACATTTAATGAGATTCCAAAAAATTCTAGAATCCACCTGCCAGCTACTAAAAACACAGCTAAAACTAAGACTACATTTATGGCAGTTTGTATCGCCTGCCGATGACGCCCAGATGATGTTTCCATCGCTGTTAAGCTGTAAAAAACCGGAACTGCACCTATTGGATTGGCGATTGGGAAAAGAGCCACAAAGGTGAAGAATGTATTTGGAATTAACGACATTATCAATATTTGGATATCTAGGTTTCCTAGAAGCAGAGTTTAGCAGACAGTGGGAGTGCGGTTGTACCCATTTTACTGCTTTCACAAAAAACTCCAAGAACCACCGATGCGATGCCTGCGGCGGGCGGGTACGCCATCGCACCCTACCCCGTTCTTAGAGGATGCATAGCGATACCTGCGGTTTTTGCTAGCCTACGCTCCTCAGAATTTACCAATCGTTTAGAGATGGCATTAGGAAAAGTAGCGACCAAAGTAATTTGATGTGCGATGGTCGCTTTTCGTTCCGCCTTCGGCATTGCTCCTCATTCAAGCGAGGAAAAGTTAAGGATGCGTAGCAAGACGGGGCAGGCATCGCCCCCTCATATCATGTCCGCTTGATTGCTTATTAAACCCGAAGAACCCCACCCCCAGCCCTTCGCCCAAGCCAAGCATCGGAATGTGCCGCCCTTTTTCAAAGAGGAAAGCTCTTTATATGGGGGGATGGGGGGAATAACTGTTGACTGTTGACTTCCAAGGTAGCGGTACTAGCTGTTTGAGGAACTGGCTTGATTGAGAAGGACAATAGCATCTTGGTCGAGCTTTATATTGACAGCTTTGATGATATCGTTGAGTTGCTCAACCTTTGTTGCACTAACAATAGGTGCGGTAATGGTAGGATTAGCAATCAGCCACGCCAGAGAAACTTGGGTGGGAGTAAAATTATAAATCTTTGCCACCCGATCAATTGCCTCTAGAATTCGCAAACCACGAGGGTTTAAATATCTTTTTACAGAACTACCACGCAGACTAATAGACAAATCTTCTTCTGAACGATATTTACCAGAGAGAAAGCCACTGCACAGAGAGGAATAGCTAATCACACCAATTTCCTGTTCTTGGGAAATTTGTTGTAAATCCTGCTCATAACCATCTCGGTCATACAAGTTATAACGGGGCTGAAGGCTTTCGTAGCGAGGATAGCCATGCTGACGGCTAATTTCTAATGCCCTCCGCAAACGCTCTGCACTATAGTTTGAAGCACCAATCGCACGTACTTTTCCGTGACGAATCAATTCTGCGTAGGTTTCAAGAGTTTCTTCAAGTGGAGTGCTTTCATCGTCGATATGCGATTGATATAGATCAATATAATCAGTTTGTAACCTTTGCAATGAGTCTTCAACAGCTTGTTGAATGTGTTTACGAGAAAGCCCTTTGCCTTTAACACCCATATCGTTGCCAACCTTAGTTGCAATCACCACTTGGTCACGATGACCACGCTGCTTGAGCCATTTTCCTAAAATTGTCTCAGACTCTCCACCAAGATTTCCTGCAACCCACTTTGAATAAACATCGGCTGTGTCAATAAAATTACCTCCAGCCGCTATAAAGTTATCTAAAATCTCAAATGAACTGTTTTCATCAATTGTCCAGCCAAACACGTTGCCACCAAAAGATAGTGGTGATACTTCTAGTTCTGAACGTCCAAGTTTACGTCTTTGTGTAACAACCATAAGTTTTCTCTCAAGACAGTTTTAGAATTACTTGTGCCAACTATAGAGGTTTCCTCTAAGAAACCTTTATAGGGCGATGCCGTACCACTTAAGAGCGGGACGCTGCGCGAACGTGGATCTTGCTACGCGGAGCGTCTCGTAGAGAGGGCGGGCTACTCGGTGTCGCTAGCCATAGTTTAGACCGGGGCGGGGCGCACCTGTGCAATTTACTAGCGATTGGGCGTTTGCCTTGGCGCGATCGCTAATCTTGGTCAAAGAGTTATGCAAATCATGTGTCAAAACGTTGTAGGTTGTGGATCACAGGGTCTACAGTCAGCGCGATAAAAAAAATCGGCATGGACGTGCCAAAGTTCTAACGCAGTCAGAGATACAGCTAATCTTCAGTGAGTGTTGGGAGCGGCGGCGGCGTTGTCGATGCTCTCACCTGTGGCTAGTAATGATGTAAATGACACTCTCATCGGAATTGAATGTATACATATAAGACATAGTGATGACACAACATTGACATAAGTCTAAATAAAATCTTTAAAAACAAAGAACTGTTAGTTAATGAATTAATCTAGTTAAATTCATCACAATTAAGTCAAAAAAATAACTGGCTTAATTACAAGAGTTCAATAAAGGAAAAAGATTCATGAACAGGATTATTGCAGCAATAGTTTCGTTCCGCCTTCGGCATCGCCCTCATTCAAGCGAGGAAAAGTTAAGGATGCGTAGCAAGACGGGGCAGGCATCGCCCTCAGATAATTAAAAACTACACTGACATTTTATAGAATCTCCGCCAAATACCCCGTAAATATCTCCACTGTTGTAGGGTGTGTAAAAAAATGAAAACGAGAAAAGTGTAAGATAACCAAAAATGTAAGCTTGTACCCAAAATGGCTAATTGCCTATTCTTAACAAATAACTGTGGTAAAGCAATATTAGTACCGAAGATAATGATGTCATGACCACCAGCATTAGATAACAAGTAACCGCTTAAAGGGACAAATATCATAAATAAGTACAGAGATGTATGGACAACGAATGTTTGCACCCAATTCTTTTTCTGCTGTGATAAACGCTTGTTATTTAGCTGAACACGTAACAGGAAAGTAATTCGTGCTAGTAACAAACTCATGACTATAACTCCAAGAGTTTTGTGGAAGTCATACCAAGGTCGTCGATAGAAAACATCACGTCCTAAGTGAGTCATGTAAATTCCACCAGCAAACAAAAACAAGTAGAAACTTGCCATTAGCCAATGTAGAAACCATAAACGTTGTTGTGTAATCTTTTTTATTTTAGGTGTCGCAATGACCATCACTTTATTTACTCCGACAAAAAATTCATAGCATATCAATACTGTTTTCAGCTATTGCTCGAATAAAATACAGTAAGACTTACCAGTTCTCAGGATGGTTTAACTAATTACTAACTCGTCAGAAATTAAGAGCGTATTTTTGGTATTTGAAACAAATCTAATCGGCGAAATATGGTAGTTACTAGAGAAAAAAGTCATGACTATAACCATGAGTTTAGTCATGGTTATAGTCATGACTTAGAGACGGACAAAAAATCAAAAAAAGCGACACCGATAGCGCAGCGTAAAGCCTTCGGCATAGCTTCGCTTAGAGCGACGCAGGAGCGTCGCAGCCCGTCGTAGACATCGCTCTCCCGATTCAAGCGAACGCGAGTAGCGTCTCGTAAAGCCTGCGGCATAGCTTCGCTTAGGGCGCAGCCTAAGAAGAGAAGAGAGGAAACTTTATATATGGGTTATGATAAGCGATGCCGAACGCGCAGAGCGTCACGTAGAGAGGAAATATATCAGTGCGATGCCTGCGCGGGTACGCCATCGCACCCCACCCCGTTCTTAGAGGAAAAAAGAGCGATCGCTATAAAGTGGGCGGGTACGCCAGGGGCGGATTTACTATGTATATTTTAGTACATTAATAGCCAGTTGTGGCGTAAAGCCTTCGGCATAGCTTCGCTTAGCGCGCAGCGTCTCCAAGAGTTGCGATGACCGAGCGCTATGAGTTGGCTGCTGAGTTATTCTACAGCAGTTGGTGTTTGAGGCGTAGTGTTAGTAGATTCTTCAGGTTTTTGACCACAACTACCTAGCATCAGCACCGTAAATAACGTCAGCACTATGCTCAGTTGTCGAGGTTTGAGTTGATTGTTCATTACTCATTGAGTTCACTGAGATTGATTTTTGGTTGTGTCATGTTAATCAAATCTCGTTATTTACCTAGAATCTTTAATAAAGCCTGCCGATAAATATTTATTCCCTGATTATTTAAATGAGCGCCATCCTCTGAACTTAAATCATCTTTCAAAGCATTATTCTCATTTAATGATTGAACCTGTTGTAGTTCCAATGGTATATGATTTTTAATTGCAACTTGATTCATCACAGTATTGATTTGCTCTACCCGAAGATTTGTTGCTGAAATACTTGGATCTTTACTAGCGGCAACTGTTGAGTAAAAAGCGGGGATTAAGAATATTTCATTACTCCCAAGGCTTCGTACTAAGGAAATTGAATCTTGGAGTTTGTTCGCAAATAAGGAATCACTTAATCCATACCATGCATCATTACCCCCAATAGCAATCACAGCTTTTTCGCATTTAACTTTAGTTGGAATGAGAAGTTTTAGTTGTTCAACAAGTGAAATCCCGCTTATCCCATTTAAGGCAAAATTAAAAGTACCTTTCCCCAGAGTCTTACCCATTTCGGCAGTTACAGAATCCCCAAACAAGCAAGCCTGGAATTGCTTTCCTTGAGTAGCAAATTGCTGATATTGAACTTCCAGTTGCCATAAAGGTGTAGAGCTTAAGTTATCTTTAGGTGGTATTTCAATAGGAGATAAATTTAACTTGCTTGCTATTTCTAACACTGCTGGAACATTAATAACTAGTCTTTGACTAGGATATGCTTCCAGAAAGCTGATGATCCCCAAACCCTCTTGAGAATTAGCCCCGATGATCACAGCCGCGTCTAGCGCTTGTACCCCGGCTTGGTCACGACGGGCGATACCTTGGGAGACCGCCGAGAGAATTTCTTTAGCTAGTTCTGTATTTAACAGCTTATCCAAAGCCACAATATCAAGAGGTGCTTTTACTTGTAGCGCCTGATGAAACTCTTTTTGTTCTTCCCGACTGAAAAATTTGAGAAAAAATTGCAAATCAGAAGAAACTTCTTGCCTTTGTGCATACTTACGTAAATCAGCAATAGGTAGCGATTCTTCAAACATACCATAGCGAAAAATAATTTTCTCAGCGGCAAAACAGGGCATTGCAGTCGTCCTCAGTAATACGATGCAACTACATATACTCAGCACCAGATGATGTAAATATCTCATAGATCCTAATTGTTTGCGTAGCGTTTTCTTTTTATCGTAAATCAAAGGGTTTAAGACCCCAACAATACAGGTAGCGCCATTTTCAGTCGGGGTTTAAATAAGAGTCTGAAAATGTCTTTAATGCAACAATTTTGTTAGCGTAGCGTAAAGCCTTCTCTTCTCCCTTGGCGCTAGCCTCTACCAATGTGAGAAGGGGAGACGCACTCGCGTCCCTTGAGGCAACGCATAAAGGCATATCTTCTCTTAGAGACGCACTCGCGTTCGCTTTTAGCGAGTCTGCGTTCGCTTTTAGCGTCTCGTAGAGAGGATGCATAGCGATCGATCGCCTACCCTGCCTATTTAGTCGATTGGCTAAGATTAAATTTATCAACCTTGGCAATCAAATTCACCAACTTCAGATCCAGCGACTTGGCTACCTTGGTTACTTCCGCATTGCCAAACTGCCCGAACAGGGACGAGGGCAAATCATATTCAACATAAACCGACTGATCCGCTGCTTCATACACCAGCACGCGTAAGGGCGCGTACAGTGCCGCTCGGATGTCGTGCTGTGTCATTTTAATGGCAATCAACGGATTGCCTACCACATACTGCTTGGCCTTTTTAGGCGTACCCAGTATAGTCAACAGCTGGCCGTGGTTTTGAATATCAAACAGAATTAAGTCCTCTTCGCCCCCCATTTGCTTCAGGTGCGCTTCGACGAATGCCGGTTCTGCTCCTACTTTTTGAATAATCGTTGGGTCTAGGCGGCCCAGCGCAACTTCAAGGTTCCGGGTAAAATCGTCAAAGGTCGAAGTCACTTTTACCATTTGGTGGTTCATGTCAATGATGGTTCTCATGGCTGTTAAGCTGGTGTATAACCGAATCTAGTTTTTAAACAGACGTGTTTTGATTTGTGATGAATCTGACGACAATATCATCACCTTCTGAGTAGAATAAGCGATCGCTTCGTTGGTAGCTGGGGCAATGACAGATGTAAGAAGTGCGATGGCGTACCCGCCCGCCGCAGGCATCGCACTGACAACACTCCACCTCTACTTGTTCCACGGTAGCTTTGTCCCCATCTCGGTCAATGCCGAGAACACCAGATACATAACAAGCAAACCAGCACTGATAATAAAAATCACAACGTCGTTATTCATTCGTCAAGTGGTAATTCTAGCTGTCCAGGTGAGGTGTTTGACCGCCTTCGCGCCCGACTATGCAGTGAAATATGGCATGGGGTGCAGAGCGGAATTAGATTTTCTTTTTTGGTTATCTTTAGGCGTAAAATTGGCATGATGTACCGAGAGGGTCATTACTGTCCATTCAGAGCGGGACAATCCCTTTGGCTTCTCGCTCTTGTCATAAACACTTTTGCCCCCAGTGCCGACAGCGCCACTGGGCTGCTTGTTTGATACTTGCGCTATTTCGTGCCAATTGTTTGCGTAACATTTTCTGTAGATGGGCATTGCCAACGATACTCCCCAAAGCTGTTGGGTAGTCTTATTAACTCTACCAATTTTTGAGAGCAGCTTTTTAACAGCCAAAGCGTAGCTTGCCGTCGTAGACATCACTCATCATTCAAGCGAGGAAAACCCAAGAGCGTCAGAAAGAGAGAAGTTGATGCAGACAATGGGTGAAGTGACAGCGTGGGATCAATTACGCAGTGGTGGTAGACAAGGTTCTGCGAAAAGCAGATGATTTAATCAAGTTTGCTCGTGACGTTATTTATAGTGCTGATGCTAAGTATTTGTGGTTCCAAACCTGAAGAATCCACTAGTACTACGCCTCAAACACCAACTGCTGTTGCTCCAGCTAGTCCTGCTTCTACTACAGCAGCTAGTCCTGTTCCTAGATGAGTCCAGAGGCGAATGGCATAAGGAAGTAAATTAAGCGATGGCTACGCCAACGTCTGCGACGAACGCCCTACACAGTATCATCCAGAAAGCCGCACTCACAATCCCAACTTTGGCGTCGGACGAGTATTCACTCCAAACTAATTTTCCACAACCCGTCTAGGGGATTGGACTGTTGGAATTGACTATCGCTGCTGCCAGTCCAATCATTGTCATAGACCAACCCGACACTGAATGTTCTATTGAGAGGATATTGTCCTAGTTTCCCAAAACCTTCAATATTCTTTGAGTCAGTGATTACTTGCGCTTTTAACTGTATGGTTATTTGGTTGCCATCGTCAAAGTAATAAGATATCGGGCATGGGCTGCTTATAGTGTTTGAGTTATCGTTGTGAGAGACAATAACTCTACTACGAAACACCCTACCTCTTCATACTCTTATTTTGGCAACGGTATTGACATTAACGAGAAACTAGTAGTCTGTCCCAAAAGTATGATGAAAAAGCTCACAAAAATCGCTTTGGCTTGCAGTGTTTTAGTAACGATAAGCGCTATCAATATTCAGGTTCAAGCCCAAGAAAAACGCCTGCTAACACTCGACGATCAATTCGCCTTTCGCCAAATTAGCGATCCCCAACTTTCTCCCTCTGGAAACTGGATTGCTTACACAGTAACTAACACCGCTCTGAAAAATGATACACGAGATAACCATATTTACATGACTTCTTGGGATGGCTCCCAAACATTACAGTTAACTAACGGTAACGATAGTGAATACAATCCTCGGTTTAGCCCAGATGGTAAATATCTAGCTTTTCGCTCCAGCCGTCAATCGGGAAAACAGCAAATTTGGTTGCTCAACCTAGCAGGCGGTGAAGCCGAGAAAATATCAGACTTTGCTGGTGATGTTACCGATTTTGTCTGGTCTGGTGACAGTCGGCAACTAGCGGTAATTGCCTCTGAACCAGTTTCAGAAACACCCTTTAATGGGAAAACCCCATCACCGATTGTTATTGATCAATTTCACTTCTTAGAAGACGGTGTGGGTTTTATCGATAAAAGTCGAGAACATCTTTATGTATTGGACTTAGCAACTCGCAAAGCAGATATTCTCACCCCAGGTTCATTTAATGAGTATTTACCTGCTTGGTCACCTGATAGCAAAAATATTGCTTTTGTGAGTAAACGTGGTCAAGAAAGCGATCGCAATAATAATTGGGATCTGTATGCAATCGCCGCCCAATCGGGAGCCAAAGCCCGTCAGCTAACTACCTTTATTGGGCCTGACTCCGATCCTGATTGGGATAGCCGTCCGGTTTGGAGTCCAGATGGTAAGTCAATTGCTTATTTGCAGGGAGGTTCACCCAAACTTATTGAGTACGCAGTTCACCATCTCGCCATTATCCCCGCCGAGGGTGGTACTCCCCGTCTACTGACTGCCAACCTTGATCGCAATGTTGCCAAACCGCGCTTTACCACAGATGGTAAATCAATACTGTTTTTAATCGAAGATGATGGCAATGTTCACCTAGCAAAAATACCTGTAACTGGTGGCAAAATCGAGCGATTCCTAGCAGGAAGACGAGAGATTAGTAAATTTGATTTAGGACGCGATGGCAAAATCGCTTTACTTTCCTCAACGCTACAACAACCAAATGCAGTCTTTGCCTTTAATGGTAAAAATTTGCGTTTAATATCACACCAAAACGATCAGTTACTAGCGCAGTTAAATTTAGCAACTACAGATGAAATCAGCTTTAAGAGTAAAGATGGTACAGAAATTCATGGCTTTCTTGTCAAGCCACCTCACTATCAGCCAGGGAAGAAATACCCAACACTGCTAATGTTGCACGGCGGGCCTGTCGGTCAGTTCACAAACCAGTTTATGTTTAATTGGCAACTGTTTGCAGCTCACGGCTATGTCGTTGTGGGTGTTAACCCACGCGGTAGTTCAGGCAGAGGAGAAGCCTTCTCCAAAGCAATTTATGCAGACTGGGGAAACAAAGACGCTCAAGATATTATTGCTGGTACAGATTATGCGATCGCTACTGGAATTGCTGCACCATCACGCTTAGGAATTGGTGGCTGGAGTTACGGGGGAATGTTGACCAACTACACTATTGCTCAAGATCACCGCTTTCAAGCCGCAGTCAGTGGGGCTGGTGAATCAAATATTCTGGCAACCTATGGTACTGATGAGTATATTGATGACTATGAACAAGAGCTTGGTGTACCGTGGAAGAACCTCGATGTCTGGCTACGAATTTCTTTCCCCTTTCTTCACGCTGACCGCATTGTTACACCAACACTATTTATGGCAGGTGATAAGGATTTTTCTGTACCACTACATAACTCTGAACAGATGTATCAAGCACTCAAAAGTCTGGGAATTGATACTCAATTAGTAGTTTATCCTGGACAGTCTCACGGCATCAGCAAACCGAGTTATCAACGTGATGTCCTAGAACGTTATTTAGCTTGGTACGATAAATATCTCACACCCTCAACCGCATCTCCTATTTTTGAGCCAAAATTGAGAAAGAAAAAAAGCAACTAACGAAATTTACAATGTGGAGTTTCACTTGACAATTGTCAAATTGTTAGACTATGAACAACATCAGTCTGAATTAGAAGCCAGCCGTAACCCCTTGGCGACTCTGGTGATGGCACACCTAGAGGCGATGGAGAGGCGCAATGATAGAATTGAGCGCAAGCAGCAGAACAGGACACCAAATCAGAGATTTTGGAGTGGGGCTTCAACCCTTACGGACTTCGGTCGTAGCAGAGGACACGAATCAGAATTCCCTTCAGCATAGCTGCCTCCTGCCCTCTGCCTTTCTTGCTAAAAACTCCCATTCCCGAATCAACAAGTCCAAAACGAATTTAACTAAAACAAACTATGCCCAAGACTTGGAACATTAAGATAGATAACTATTTTGAAGCCAACCCCAATTGCATCATCGCCACTGCTCATGTAGACTCGTTCCCCACAGACCTCCCCCTAGAACCTAAAATCAGGGAACCAAACCGTAAAAGCGCGACCTACAGACAAGTCTTCGACTCACTGACTACTCAACCCGAAAAATTCTTCTCCCGTCACAGTGGAATCGTTCTGTCAGCCAATAAAGTTAAACCAAGCAAAACCTCACTAGAACTAGAGATAAAAGAAGCTAGCGAGGGGGTAGTGATGGCATTATTAATGGTGGACACACAGTTTTAGGATTTGAGCAAGCGAAAAATTATAACTACAATTTAAGTCAAGCGAGGGTAAAAGTTACCATCCACATCGGACTCTCGGAAGACGAGGCTAAGGATATAGCCCTCAATACGGTTCAGTTAAGCCTCAAAGTCATGTAAATTAAGCATTGTTCCCAAGAATGGAAATTAAGTGTGGTGCATCTGAGAGATTTTTCGTTGGTGTGTCCTGATATACAAAATGGTGACTTGCTTAAAGCAATCGAGATGGCTATTCCAGCAACGGCAATTGAACAGGCGATGGCAAATACTCAAAGCGAAGAAGAACGCAAGCGGTCATTACCAGCACAATTGGTGGTAAGCCTTGTAATAGCAATGAGTTTGTGGTCAAAAGATTCAATGCGGGATGTACTTAAGAACTTGATTGATGGTTTAAGTGAGGCATGGATTAAGGTTGGGAAATACTGGCGAATACCTTGTAAGTCAGCCATTACACAAGCCCGACAGCGATTAGGGGCAAGGGTAATGAGCCAATTATTTCATCAATTAATACGACCAATGGCGACACAGGAGACATTAGGAGCATTTCTCAATGGGCTAAGAATTGTAGCCATTGATGGCACCTGTTTCGATGTCCCAGACAGCGATGAAAATGCGAGAGTTTTTGGTCGTCCTGGCAGTCGTCCTGGGACAGTAGCAGCTTTTCCAAAAGTCAGATTAGTAATCTTAATTGAAGCAGGTACGCACTTAATTTTTGATGCTTTGATGTGCCCATATCACATGGGAGAGGGTGTACGAGCGTTAAAGTTGTTACGCTCAGTCACCACAGGAATGTTATTGATGTGGGATAGGGGCTTGCATAAGAATGCAATGGTACAGGCAACAGTTTCCCAAGGATGTGATTATTTAGGCAGAATACCTGCTAATGTTAAGTTTATCGTGGAACAACCTCTCAGCGATGGCTCCTATTTGTCTAGGATTTACCCATCAGGAAAACTCCGAAAAAAGGGTTCTCAGCCAATACTAGTACGAGGGAAGAGAGTATACTATTGAGCATCCAGAAAGCCCAACTGAACAACTTACATATCGCTTGATTACTAGCTTATTAGATATTGAAAAATTTCCGGCAGAGTTGTTAGCAAGAGTTTATCATCAGCGTTGGGAAGTAGAAAATACCATTGATGAATTGAAAATACACCTTTTAGGGCGAAAAACTCACGTTCGTTCCCAAAAACCACGCGAAGTAGTGCAGGAAATATATGGCTGGTTGTTGGGACATTGGTCAGTAAGGGTGTTAATGTTTCAAGCCGCAACTACTGCCGGGGTTCCACCATTACGTCTGAGTTTTACAGGAGCATTACGGGTCATTCGTCGTGCTATTCCTAAGTTTCAACGCTTACAGTCAGAAGAATTCCCCCTTTTTTCGATTGGTTAACCGTAGAGATTCTGGATACGTTGTTACCCGAACGAATTCACCGTACTAACCCCAGGGTTGTGAAAAAACCTGTATCAAAGTTTTGTTCTAAAAAGCCAAAACACAGAGGCACTGGAAAACGAGTAGAAGCTCCGAAGTTTCACATCACTAATAAGCTTCTTACCCTTAACTGAACCGTATTGCACTATAAAAGCGTTTTTGCCCGTGTTTCGGACGTTCAATTTGACTTTCTGTTACATCCATCACAGCCGTTTTCGGTTTCTGTGATCAGATCAACAAGGACTTTTTTCCTCCTAAACGAAACTTTCTGGAACTGATTAATGTGCTTTCAACCCAATGTACTATTCGGCAAACCGAAGATTTAGGATATTTGCCAGTCACTAGCAATGTGAAAGTAAGTTCTATATTCTCTCCAATACTGTAAGCAAACTAAAGCTTGCTCTTCCAAGGCAAGCTTGTTCGGATAACCTCGTGTTTGCTTTAGACTAGCTGTATCTTGCAAGACTACTGCTGATAAACCATGCAACTCGAAGCAATAGAGATTGACGTAGCGATCGCATCCAAGTTTGTTCAATTGGTGCTAAACTGCATCAACCAAGAGTATACGCACAACAATATTTTCTGGTTTGAAAGCGGCGATTTATCGCGTCTCTCTAACCGTCAAAATGAATTTGACAGACTACTAGCAATACTAGGAATTTGATAACATTAATAAAGTAAGCGATCGCCTGTTACCCAACTTCGGCGATATCTACGATGGGCTACGCCCTCTTCAGCAGAGAGAACAAAAATACTATGGCAAAGCGTAAGAAAAGCAATCTCCAGTGGATTAAAGAAACGCTTGAACTCAAACCTGATCATCGCTGGGAATCTCCATCAGGCTATAAAATTTTTGTAGCAGATCGAGGCGCTGTTCGCTTCAATGTTCCCCAGAATTGGGTTTTTGAGCCACAAGAAAAATCCTTCAAGTTCCTCGATAAAAAACCGCCCAACGATGATTGCTGCCTAGAAGTATCTTTTAATCGCCTTCCACCCAATGACTGGAGCCAGTTTCCGCTAAACTCCACCTTGAAGAAAGTGATGGAAGACGATAGCCGCAACGTCATTGCTAAGGGAGAAATTTTTACCGTCAAGCGCCAAACCGCCAGAATTGTATGGACAGAGATGAAGTTCATTGACACTCAGGAAGAACCACGGGAAGCTTTTTCGCGGACTTGCATTGGTTTGGGGTCGAATGTTCAATGTTTGATTACATTCGATTATTGGGTAGATCAAGCAGAACAATTAATACCCGTTTGGGATGAAGCAATGCGTAGTCTCACATTAGGATTGTATATCCGTGACCCTATGACTGGTCTGGCTTTCCCAGATTGAGCCACAAGAATGCATCGTGAGCATCGGTCAACTTGAGGCGTAGCCCGTCGTAGACATTACATTTGAGGTAATTGTTTTTTGCGGAGTTGGGGCAATTAATAATATTCTTGCTTTCAATATAAGGAATGAGTCTAAATCCACTAACACAGCTAATTTCAGAACGAGGTTTTGACCGATTTCAATCAGGATTAAGATCACGTTTCGCTGCTTATCAACTGGAATACACACTGACCTACTGTGAACCTAGTGATAATTCAGCTATGCGTCTTGACTTTGACAGTTCATTACATCTCGGTAGAGTAACGGTTTGGGAGTCAGGAGCTTGTGAGATGGATATCCTTAAAATATCAACTGGTAACAATGTCTTTTATGAAAGTCACCAGTTCAACAACGAAAAAGAATTTCATCGAACCTATCCAAGACTGGTGATTTTTATGCGCGATATGTTGCGACTTAAGTCAGACGATATTTAATCTTTCCCTACTAGCGTTGGGGAGTAAGATTCAAAGCCTCTCTGCTTTTAGGAGCTACGGTGTACACACAAGTCGAAAAAAGCTCGATTGACCATTTCTCGTTCCCATGCAGAGCATGGGAATGGCTGATTAGGGGCTGCTGCCTCCAGTCAAAATTGAGTCGGCAGCCCACATGAATGCGTTCCCAGGCGGAGCTTGGGAACGAGTCAAGCCTCATCAAGCTAGCTTTTTAGGACTTGTTTGTGTGTACACCATAGCCTTTTAGCAGAGAGATCAGAGTGTATTGTATACAAACGAAAAGTGCTATATGGCATTGATAGCATAAGGTTAATTCGTGATTCAAACCTGAGAAACCTGACATTAGAGATTACTTAAGTCATGATTAAACTAGTTACTTTTATCACTAGTGTATAGCTGTTAGAACTCCTATGCTTATAAACATGAGACATCAACCAGATTAAGGTTTACTGAACTTTAATCAGGCCGTTTACAAAAGGAGATTTAGTGATGAATATCAAACAAATTCTTGCTGGTGCAGCGCTTCTTTTACCATTTGCTGTTACTTCTATCCCTTCACAAGCATCAGCATTCCAGGTTATTGTTAATCCCCACGGTCTTAATAGACCTGCTCAAACAATCGCACAAAAACCACAACAAGTTAGGCATTCTGCACCACCAGCGAAAAAGAAAGTGTTGGTTCCTGGACATTGGGAAAAAACAAATCATGGTCGCAAGTGGGTTGCGGCTCATTATGTATACAAGTAAAAACGCCTAAAACCCCAAGCAATTGGGATACAAGAAGCGAAATCTTCTTATCATCTCCCTACTAGAAGTAGCGAGAGTGTCAAATGAGAGGCAAATAAAAACTTTTTACTCAAGATTTGAGAGTTACTCATGAAATTGGCATCATTAACAAATGTTTTGCTTACAGGTGCGATCGCTCTCGGCGCGACTGCAACCATCAATCAGCCAAGTCAAGCCGAAAGTAGGCGAGGATTTTATTGTGACACCTCAGCAAACAAACCCGTGACGGTGTACACAAATTCTAGAGGTGTTCCTGAGCCTTGGATTCGCTGGACTTCCAATTACTTCAGAGACGCTGGCTATAATAAACTGACGCGCTGCCAAGACGTGAGCCACCGCTTGGAAACTTACCGCCGCAACAGAGAACTGAAGTTTATTACTGTCGGTAAAATGAACGGACAAAATGTGGTTTGCACCGCCAATCAAGTCAATGGTCGCTGTGAAAACTTGATATTGACCCTCAAACCCACTGAAGATGGCGTGCAAGCGCTAACTAATCTCCTGGCTTGGCGGCAAGGAAAGGCAGGTGCGCCCCCCTTCAGTAAAAGCAACAGAATACCTTACGTTGATTTGAGGGAACATCTAGGGATTTCCAAAGAATAAATTAAGTAGGTAAGCATAGTTACTTAGTATCCAATCTGGGCGCGACCTGTTATATCATGTCCGGTAAATTACTTGTGATTCCTGCGTGACATTTCCCCCAGCCCCTGTGCTATTAGGGCTACGGTGTACGCACAAATCTTTCTCAACGCAATTTATAGGTAAGTCTCATAGCCCCTGAGATACCTCACCCTGGTTTTGCTACGCTTTCACCTGTCCCTCTCCTTACTAAGGAGAGGGATGTCCTATAGGACAGGGTGAGGTTCTTTTCTTATGGGCAATTCAGCGGACATGATATTAGCACCAAAGCCGAATCTTAAGGCTGATCAAAGTTTTTCCTGTGCTAAATTTGAACTGGGATAGTAACAAAGTTACAAAGCTATAGTTTAGGTTTTATATGCCTAACTGGTGCGCCATCCTCTGGTATGAGCGTATACCGCCGAGTACTTTAAACTATATCGTTTGATTAGCTCAATTGGAAGAGCGATCGACTCATAATCGATGCGTCACAGGTTCGAGTCCTGTATCAAACCCCAGAAAGTTAGCTCAATTGGTTAGAGCAATCGACTCATAATCGATCTGTCGTAGGTTCAATTCCTGCACTTTCACCCAACCCCTGTCCGGGGTCAAAAGACACTACTCTGTCACAGTAGCCAATATGGTACGGGAGAAATCCCAAAACGGTTCGAGTCCGTCATTTTCCAAACTCTGCGGTGCAAGTGTTTTGCTGTCGGTCATTACTCGTTAGGGTGATGTTCGGTAGCCACAGTTAAGGAGCAAGCGCAACTGCATTTCTCCCTACCTTGAGTATGTCCCTTCGTTTCCTACATCTAGTTTTCTTTCGGGATTCTAAATTGGCAACCGAACGGCATATTTGAGCGCGGTTCTCTTTTTTTAGATTGCCATTGAGCAGTTTAGGAAAAGTAACAACAATCTTAATCCAGCTTTGGAGAAGCTTTTGCCCACACCTCAACTGTAAACACTTGCAGTTGTAGAGTAAAAAAACTTTTGTATTATGTACAGCACAAATCTACCCACTACCCCATTAGCGACTGAAAGTAATCTAGAAAAGTTGCGAACTGATAATTTAGCACTTTTGCGATCGCATGGTTTAGCTGAATATAATACTGCCGAAGAAATAGCCTTTGCAATGGGGATAAGCTTGGCAAAACTTCGCTTTTTGACAACTAGCCGTTCTACATCCCCAATTACACATTACCTCCGCTTCAAAATATCAAAAAAGACAGGTGGAGAAAGAATTATTTCTTCACCAAAGCCCAATCTTAAGGCTGCTCAAAGGTGGATTTTAGAGAATATTTTAGAGAAATTAGAAGTTCATAATGCAGCGCATGGGTTTTGTAAAAATCGTTCGATAGTCACCAATGCTAAACCCCATGTTGGCGCAAATGTAATAGTCAATCTTGATTTACATAATTTTTTTCAGTCAATTTCCTACAACCGTGTCAAAGAATTATTTTGCGGCTTTGGTTATTCAGAACCTGTGGCGACAATTTTCGGGTTGATTTGTACGACTGCGGAAATAGAAATAGATGGGCAAATTAACTATATAGCTTCAGAAAAGCGCCACTTACCTCAAGGTTCGCCTGCAAGTCCTGCTATTTCAAATCTAATTTGTCGTTATCTCGATAGTCGTCTCACTACAATCGCTGAAAATCTGGGGTTTTGCTATACGCGGTACGCTGACGATTTAACATTTTCTGCTTCTGGGGATGCATCGCACAGAATATCTAATTTAATTAAAAACACTAAATTCATTATTACTAGTGAGGGCTTCACTGTTAATCCTCATAAAACCAAGATTTCAAGTAAATCCATGCAACAGCAGGTAACAGGTGTTATTGTAAATACGCAATTAAATATATCTAAAAAGACATTAAAAGCCTTTCGTGCAACTCTATATCAAATTGAACAAGAAGGCTTGTCTGGCAAACAGTGGGGAAATTCAACTAATTTAATTGCCGCAATTACCGGATTTGCAAATTATGTAGCAATGATTAACCCCAACAAAGGCGCAGAACTCCAATCACGTGTGGAACGCATCAAGCAGAAATATAAATGCAAAGAATAGCTTACAGCGCTTTTCAAGTAATTAAACTACACTACTCCCTATTCCCCGTCTCATTCGTGGTTTAAATACCTGAAATTGCTGTAAATAAATATCCAATTCGAGCAATTTTCCCCTTCCTACTTTTTCCTGTGCTAGATTTGAACCGGGATAGTAACAAAGTCACAAAGCTGTAGTTTGGGTTTTGTATACCCGACTGGTGCGCCAACCTCTGGTAACAGCGTATACCGCACAGTGATTTAAACTATTTCACCATGAAAGTTAGCTCATTTGGTAGAGCGGTCGGTGTATCGCCGATTATTTATAGGTTCGATTCCTATACTTTCAGCCAAAAACCCTCGCCCTGGGTACGGGCACCTTGTTAGGGACAAGGCAGCAGAACTGTTGGGTATTAAAAAAGACCCAATCAAAAATGGGTATTGAAAAAGACCCAATCAAAAAAACTTTTTGTTTTTTCTACTCTGTCATGCAGGTATTGATAACAGTAAAGGAGCTAGCGTAACTGTATCTCTCCCTAACTTGAGTATGTCCCTTCGTTTCCTACATCTAGTTTCCTTTGGGATTCTATATTGACAAAGCGAACGGCATATTTGAGCATGGTTCTTTTCTAAATTGCCATTGAGGAGTTTAGAAAAAGTAACAGCAATCTTAATCCAGCTTTGGAGAAGCTTTTGCCCGCACCGGAACTGTAAAAACCTGCACTGGCAGAGTAAATAAATATCTTGTAGTATAGAGTAGTACAAGAAACTAAAACCAATCCTTTAGCCTTTGTCTACTCCAGTACTTGATCTGTGAGACATAGGTGGTATTTGAGTTCAAGCAAGGTTATAAATGTTTTTATCAAATCTTCTTAACTGGTTGAAGCGATCGCTCAAATTATTTATGCAAATTACTATGTGGAAAACATTTTATATCAAACCTAACGAAATCGGCATCTTATATCACCGCAGTGACTTTAAGAAAATTTTGCAGCCCGGTACACATACATATTTTGGTCGGCATTGGCAAGTCAAAATTTATGACCTCAATCAGCCACAAGCTGAGATTGAAAACCTAGAACTGTTGTTGCGAAATTATGAAGCCGAATTGCAACAACATTTATTGATTATCAGAACCGCATTCAACCAAGCTGCGTTAGTCCGCTACGGTCAGAATTGGGTAAGCGTTGCACCAAATCAATTGATTGCTTTTTGGCGTGGTTTTATTGAAGTAGAATCTCATCTGTTCAACTTGGAAGAAAGCTGGGAATTGCCTAGTTCCTTTGTGCAGCAATTGCGCTCAGTTGAGTTGAATGGACTGAAAAAGTTCCAAATCTCAGAGTATGAGATTGGTTTACTATATTTGCAAAATAATTTTGTGCGACCCCTAGAACCAGGAGAGTATGCCTTTTGGTCGGTAGGTAGGGATGTTACAGTCCGAACTCTCAGCCGGATTATCCCTAACCCAGACTTTCCCCTGGAAGATGTACTAATTGAAAAACATCCCGACTTTATTGCTGCCTACTGTGAAATAGTGCAATTACTGACTTCGCAAGTTGCAATTGTGCGATATCGAGGTAAAGTCATTTCTATTTTGCCGCCTACAAGCCGCAAGCTATTTTGGCAGGGTGTTGCAGTGGAAATTCTTGACATCAGCGCTGATGCTCAGTTACAGTCTGCTTTAGTGGCTGAGTTGGTTGAGGGTTCAACAGAAGTGAAATTGCTCAGTCGTAACTGTTTGCATATTTGTCAAGTTCCCGCCCAGCACGTTGGATTAGTATACATTAATCAAGAGTTTCAAGGGCAGCGATCGCCAGGAGTACACGCTTGGTGGTTATTTGGACGCTCTTTTCAAACCGAAACCATCGACCTGCGACTACAAAATATGGAAGTATCCGGTCAAGACATTCTCACTAAAGATAAAGTACCTCTGCGGTTGAATTTGACGGCTGGCTACCGCATCCAAGACCCATTGAGAGCAAAAAACGGGTTGTCAGATATTTCCGGTTTCTTGTACAAAGAATTACAGTTTGCTTTGCGTGGTGCGGTCGGCGAACGGAGTTTAGATGCCTTATTAGAAGATAAAGGTGCAATTGATAGAAGTATATCTGAATACATCCGCCAGAAAGCCGCAGACTATGGAATTGAAGTAGATTCTGTAGGTGTCAAAGATATTATTTTACCTGGTGAGATTAAGACTATCTTGAGCAAGGTAGTCGAGGCAGAAAAAACCGCTCAAGCAAACGTAGTCAGACGTAGAGAAGAAACCGCCGCTACTCGCAGTATGCTAAACACTGCCAAAGTGATGGAGGATAACCCCGTTGCATTGCGTCTGAAGGAACTCGAAGTACTAGAGCGAATTGCAGAGAAGATTGATCGAATTCAAGTTAACGGCAGTTTGGATAGTATTTTAACAGACTTGATTCGGATGAATCCGTAGCGATTTGGTTATTAAAGCTTAAGTGTTGGGTTAGATTGCGTATTGGTAAATTCAATTGTAAGCAAATGTTTGCGATCGCGCCAAACCCAACGTGTAAAAGTTGC
Organism: Nostoc sp. NOS(2021); assembly: GCF_017115025.1. GTDB lineage: Bacteria > Cyanobacteriota > Cyanobacteriia > Cyanobacteriales > Nostocaceae > Nostoc. The sequence continues at coordinate 22,333 of NZ_JABXKM010000315.1, forward strand.
TTACCTCCGGTTAGCTGAAACGTTAGACTAGATATAAAATTTATATAAGCTGTGATTCTTAGCTGCGTTGCACAGTCATTGTGAAACTGCTTCTAAACTAAAACCTCTGTGGCCGGATTATTTCTCATTCTCGTGATAGAGTTATCTAGATCATTTGTTCTCTATTTGAGATGACTAATCTCCCACATCCAATTCAATATCAAGGCAGTAAGAGAAATCTAGCTTCAGACATTCTCAGATTTGTACCCAACAGAGTGGAGAGGCTGGTAGAGCCATTTTCAGGAACTGCTGCAATTAGTATCGCTGTCTCTTATAAAGAAATTTCACAAAAATTTTGGATTAATGATCTAAATAAACCTCTGGTTGATCTACTGGAGTTGATTGTAGAGAAACCAGATGAAATAGCAGATGCTTATGCCGATATATGGAATGAGCAGCATGATGATTCTGTAGAACACTTTTATCAAACCAGAAAAAGATTCAATAAAACCAACAACCCAAAGCTTTTTCTATACTTGTTGGCTCGATGTGTAAAAGGCGCTGTACGATATAACTCTGAAGGGTTTTTCAATCAAAGCCCTGATAAAAGGCGAAAGGGAACCCAACCTGAGAAGATGAGGAAAAATATAGAAGGAGTTTCTAGGCTTCTTAAGGGTAAGTGTAAATTTACATACTTGGATTATAAAGATATTCTAGCTGAAGTTAGAAATAGCGATTTTGTCTATATAGATCCCCCATATCAAGGTGTATGCGGCGATAAAGATTCAAGATATTATTCTGGGATTAATTTTGATGATTTCGTTATAGTTCTCAAAGAGTTGAATAGCAAGGGTATCATGTTTGCGGTTAGTTATGATGGCAAACGAGGAAATAAAACCTTTGGTAAGGAATTACCTGAAGAATTAGGACTCAAAAAAATTGAAATCGAAGTTGGGCAGTCGTCTCAAGCAACATTATTAGGTAGACAAGAAATTACAGTAGAGTCTTTGTATTTATCATCAAGTTTATCGCGCGATCGCAATTTAGATTTGGAGAGCTATATTAGCAAGGCACATAAACAGATTACTCTTCTGGAACGGCATGGACAGTTCTCAACAGCATCCTCTATTACCCGATGATTTCATCCAATTTTGTCAGTCAGTAACTGCTAAAAGACCAAAAGCTGTTATCGATCATATCTTACAATATGGCTTTGTAACAACAGAAGAGTTGAAAGAAAGATATGGCTACAATCATCCTCCTAGAGCAGCTAGAGATGTTCGAGAACATGGAATTCCTCTAGAAACATTCCGCGTTACAGGAACTGATGGAAGGAGAATAGCTGCTTATAAATTTGGAGATATCAGTAAGGCTAGATTTTCTAGGCTATCCGGTAGAACGGGCTTATCCAAGCAGTTGAAGGATGAATTGATCAAGAGATATGGCTGTAAGTGCTTCATCTACTTGGAGGAAATTGATAAGCGGGAATTGCAAATCGATCACCGCGTTCCTTTTGAAGTTGACGGAGAACCAGAGCTAGAGTCTGAAAGCTTTATGTTACTTTGTGGTTCTGCTAATCGAGCAAAATCTTGGTCATGTGAGCATTGTGAAAATTGGAAAAGTATAAAAGACAAATCTATTTGCTTGTCATGTTACTGGGCGTATCCAGAAAATTACACGCATGTTGCGATGCAACAAGTTAGGAGGATAGACCTTATGTGGCAAGGGAAAAATATTGAAATTTATGAAAAATTAAAACAACAGGCAGTTAGATTGCATAAAGAAATTCCTGAATTTATCAAGGAGATCATTGAACGAGATATTAGGCAAAATGGTGACAGCTAATACCATTTTCCTTTCAAACTCATAATGATCCGGTTCTCGGCAATACTCCTGAGCCAGAGTTAGGCAGAATTACAATCTATCCCAATGTTGCTATCGGTGCGATCGCACTAGCGGGTTATTGGTTAATAAGTCAGACAAAGCCCATTGACCAACATCGGTAATAAATGGTCTAGCAATACATTAATGGCTGAACTCGCTCAAATATAATTAATTAGTAGAAAAGTAAGTTGGCAAAAAGTTGATGTACAAAGGTTTGTATGTTTCAGTGCTACTTGTTGCCACTGACCTTGGTCGTTAGCCTATTGGTTTTACATCTTTGGTGTAGTAATACTTGCAAAGGTGTATATTTACACTCAGATCGCATTAAAATATATAGATAAACTCTAATTATGCCGATTCAATCGCATGGAGTCGCTGCAATGTCAATTGATGAAGTTAAAAACCAGCAAAAGAATGATCTAGCTCAACCCGCAACAGGCTTAATAGAAAACCTAGTAAAGGCAAAAGACAAGAAAAAATCTAAAAAATCAAAACGGATTTTTGATAGTAGCACAAAAGCTTTTAACAAGAAAATTCCCAAAAAGACTTTTGAAACTGAACTAGAGCAACTCCAGATTGAGCTAGTCAAAATGCAATACTGGATTAAGCACGTCGGCTATCGGGTTGTCATCATATTTGAAGGACGCGATGCTGCCGGTAAAGGAGGAGTAATTAAACGGATTGCCGATCCTCTCAATCCTCGTGGCTGTCGTGTAGTTGCCTTGGGAACCCCCTCTGATCGTGAGAAAACTCAGTGGTATTTTCAGCGCTATGTGCAACATCTTCCGACAGCAGGCGAAATAGTCCTCTTCGATCGCAGTTGGTACAACCGAGCCGGAGTTGAACGGGTGATGGGTTTTTGTACTGAAGCAGAATATCAAGAATTCATGCAATCTTGCCCGGAATTTGAACGAATGCTTGTGCGATCGGGCATTGTTTTAATCAAGTACTGGTTCTCGGTCAGCGATGAAGAACAAGAGAAACGCTTTCTCTCTCGCAGTCACGATCCAGCAAGGCGCTGGAAACTCAGCCCGATGGATTTGGAATCACGCGATCGCTGGGTAGAATTCTCCAAAGCAAAAGATACCATGTTTGCTTACACGAATATTCCAGAAGCCCCCTGGTTTACGATTGAAGCGGATGATAAAAAACGTGCGCGACTCAACTGCATTCATCATTTGTTGAGCAAAGTTCCTTACGAAGATATGACACCTCCTCCCTTAGAGCTTCCCTCTAGACCTGTGGCTGAGGATTATCTTCGCGCCCCCCGTAATGAGCAGTTCTTTGTTCCTCAAGTGTATTGAGCAAGATTCCTGAGTCAAAACTATGGCGTACAGCGACTTTACTCTAGAAAAAGTTTCGGCTGTTTTGGGAATCACCACCCAAGAAGCCGATCTGTTTCCCAAGCTTGTACCTCTTTCTATTCCTTCGTGGTTAAATGAAACTTTAGGAAAGCGAACCCAATTAGCTCTGATTAGTGAAAAGGCTCGGAGTGAATTTATTATTGTACCGATTTTACTAGCCTGTCGCGATCTCAGCCAAGATAGCTTGGCTATTTTCTCTGGACAAAGACTTGATGTTGATCCTGCACAGGGCTTGATTGGGGAATGTGATTTTATTTTAGCAATAGCTCCACCTATACCACCATTGCGTAGCCCAATTCTGACTGTTGTGGAAGCGAAGAAAAATGATGTTGAAGCTGGGTTAGGACAGTGCATCGCACAAATGGTGGCGGCGGATTTATTCAATCGTTCATCTGGACAAGCAGAAATTCCTGTGTATGGATGCGTGACAACAGGAGAAATTTGGCAGTTTCTTCAACTTTCGCAAAAAGTGGCTTTGCTTGATAAGCAAAGATATTACTTGGATAACGTCGGAGCTATTTTGGCAATTGTACAGACAATTGTTCAGAAATTCAGTAGTTAATTTGTGTAACACTTTGTTCTCGCAAGTGGATGAATCTACTCTCGCTACTACGGGTTACTTCTTATGTATCTCACACACAATCTCTAAAAATTTTCGAGTTGGGGCGATCGCTACAACGGCTTACTTCTTAGACATCTCACAGATAATCTTTAAAGGCGTAGGCGTTGGCGTAGCCTCTCGTAGAGAAGCCCGTCGCAGACATCGCTACGCGGGTTACTTTTTCTGAATCTCACACACAATCTCGTCATGCGATCGCTACAACGGTTTACTTCTTGTGCATCTCACACACAATACCTGTCATGCGATCGCACCAACGGTCTACTTCTTATGCATTTCACATACAATCCCTAAATTTTGTCGAGTGAAGGCGATCGCTTGAGTGGTAAATTGAATACGGTAATATGGAGTATCAGACATTCAGTAGACCTAAAAGTTCTGCGATCGCGCACAGAAAGATACCTATAAAATTGATCATTGTCAAAAAAACGTATTTTTAGATAGATTTTTTGGAAAACCCTTGAGCGAGTTTAAATAAGTAAAACTAATGAATCACCTCAAAAGTTAAGGGTAACGTGCCCATCAAAACATAGTTCTGGTCTTGTGTTACGCAATTTTTGTAAAGTATGGAGGTAAAGAAGCAAAATTGAGGATTATTTAGTTTGGCTATGACTACAACTACCCCAGTTCTAACTGATAGTAAAACGTTGAGCGAAGTAGTTAACTGTTTAACAGAAAATATTCCAATTCAGACTCAAGGTAAGTGTGAACAGAAGAATATATTTTAAATTTTAATTCGAGCAGCAACTCAGAAAGATAGTATTGAAAACACAACCAAAGTCTTAAAAACTGTTCCCACAAGTAACGATATTCGTTACCATTTAGAGAAATATTCAGACCTGAACTCTCTGGAATCAGATTTAAATACTGCACTTTCTTTGCCGCTTACCAGATGGGATTCGACAAGGGAAACAAAAAATTGCTATCGATTTCAACTTAATTCCATATTATGGTGAACCATCGCCATCAGAAGCACCATATATTTATAGAAGTCAAGCTAAAAGTGGGACTTGTTCTTTTTATGCTTACGCTACTGTTTATCTAATTAAGAAGAATAAATGAGTTACTTTAGCCATTAAAGCTGTTCAACAACAAAATACTTTAGTTGCAATTATCACTTATCTTTTAGCACTAATTGAGCCTTTAAAACTGAAAATAGAACGATTGTATTTAGACCGAGAATTCTTTTGTGTCCAAGTCATCAGATGGTTGCAAGCTCTTGATATCCCCTTTGAAATGCCAGTAATTATTCGAGGCAAACATGGCGGGACTAGACAATTGATTAGAGGTCGGCGTAGTTACAAGACTAGTTATACTTTAAACAGCGATAAGTATGGCTCAGTCACTTTTAATGTGTGGATAGTTTGTACATATAAAAATGGTAAAAGACTTTTCCCTTGGTCGGGAGTTTTTTATTTACGCAGTCTATAAAGTACAGTTATCTTTACACCTGATACATGATGACTATCGTCTTCGTAAAGGGAATTGAGAGTAGCTATCGGATGAAAAACCAGTGCCGGATTAAAACTACTATTAAAAATCCCATTATTCGGCTTTTATTTGTAGCTTTGGCATTTTTAATTATTAATATTTGGATTTATCTAGTTTGGCATTATCTTAGCCGTTTAAAGAGAAGCTCTAGACAAGTTCTTTCTCACCTATTTACCCTCAAACAGATGCTTGAATTTCTACGTCAAGCCGTAGACCGCAACTATGGGGTAGCCTGCGAAGTTTCTTTACCATCTGGTTGATTTTCGGGACTTATCTATAAGCGAATCTTATTATTAAAATCTCACAATCACCTTTTGTACATTTCGCAAAAAACGGTATCATACACTACTATTTTTTAGCGATGGCTACGCCCACCGAAGGCATCGCAGAAGTTTTCGGTCTACTGAAAGTACCCGGATTGTTAATTGAGGATTGGACGGTTTAATGCGACGCCGAATAGCCCGTCGCAGACATCGCCACAACGGTTTACTTCTTGTTCATCTGACAGATAATCTTTAAAGGCGATCGCAGTTCAACTTAATAGTACAATTTAAAGTATTTGCTTGAGGATATCAGCAATGACGGCGAAAGAGCAACTTCTTCGAGAAATTGAGCAAGCACCAGAGGAACTGATTGAAGCAATTTTATACATTTTGCAGTCTGTAAAGGCGCAACCTAGCTTCCAAGGTTCTAATCAAGATAGTATTCAGGAAGCAGATAGCACCCAAGTAATTGCTTCTCCTCTTGAAGCGGATAACTCCTTAGAAAATCTCTTCAACGAGTTCGAGCAATTTGCTCAGAGTATTCCTTCTGAAGAACTTGTTAACTTGCACACAGATAGCGCAGAGCAACACGACCAGTATCTCTACGGAACTCCTAAAACATCAGCATGAATCTTGTTTTCGTAGACACGTTTTACTGGATAGCGCTTGCTAATCCACGAGATGCATGGCACGTCCGCACTCAAGAGATACACAAATCGCTGATGCAAACCAAACTGATTACAACCGATGAGGTGCTGACTGAGTTTGTGAATTATTTCTCAACTGCTGGTAGATACACCCGAAGCGGAATATTTCAACTAGCACAAAGCATTCTGCAAAATGATCGGGTTCAAGTTATTCCACAAACACGCGAATCCTTTTTAGCTGGTCTAGCTCTCTATTCTCAACGCTTCGATAAAGGCTATAGCTTGACAGATTGCATTTCTATGCACACTATGCGCCAACTGGAGATCGTGGAGGTACTGACACACGATAAACACTTCACCCAAGAAGGCTTTGCGATTTTGTTGTCTGATTGAGTATCGCAAGTAAGCAAAACGTTATTAAAATAGCGATGTCTACGACGGGCTTCTCTACGAGAGGCTACGCCAACGCCTACGCTACAATAGTCTACTTCTCGTCCATCTCACACACAATCTCTAAATATGCAGTAGTGTGTTGTTGAATAAAGGCAATGATTAAAATATAAGATTAAGCTAATGTACTTTTAATTTGCATAACCAGGGCGGGCAAGATGCCCACCCCACAAGAGTTTTACTTCCAGGTAATATGCAAGTTAAATCTCCAACAGCTTATCATATCATGTCCGGGTAATTAGTTGTGATTCCCATAGTCATTGCACCCCACCCCCAGCCCC
>NZ_JABXKM010000061.1 GCF_017115025.1 Nostoc sp. NOS(2021)
CCCTCCCCGCCGGCGGGGAGGGGATTAAGGGGTGGGGTGCAATGACTATGGGAATCACAACTAATTACCCGGACATGATATGAAAAGTCAGTGCGAGGCGTAGCAAGCTTTAAGAGTAGGCGATCGCACATTCGCACATAATTAAACCATCCCCTCTATTCCACTCACTTATGACTATTGCCAGTCAACCCCAACTCACTTTAGACGACTTCCTCAAACTGCCAGAAACTGAACCAGCATCAGACTTTATCAACGGGGAAATTATTCAAAAACCAATGCCTCAAGGTGAACATAGCCTACTGCGGGGAGAATCTTGTCATGTGATCAACCAGATAACCGAAGGGCAAAAAATTGCTTACGCTTTGCCCGAACTACGCTGTACCTTCGGCGGCGCTTCTATCGTCCCCGATGTCTCTGTGTTTCGTTGGGATAGAATTCCTAAAACTCCATCTGGCAGAATTGTTAATCGCTTTGAAATTCATCCCGACTGGGCAATTGAGATTCTTTCCCCAGACCAAAGGTTAAAAAAAGTGTTGAGTAAATTATTGCATTGTTCGCGCAATGGTACTGAACTAGGCTGGTTAATCAACCCAGAAGACGAAAGTGTGCTAGGGATTTTTTCTGGACAGCGAGTGGAATTATACGAAAGTGCTGATAAATTACCCATTCTTGAGGGTATCGAGTTGGAAGTGACTGTGGAAGAAGTTTTTGGCTGGTTGAGTTTGACGTAAAAAAGCGAACGCATTTCCTAGAGAAAGTTGGAAAGGATTGTATCTGTAGGTTTATTGTAGAAACTGGGCGGTACAGCCAAAATTCATGTATATCCACAAAAATTTATATCCCGTACTTTTATGGAAAATCAACTAGGATTAGTTCTGAAACTGCTTTTACTCTCAGCTTTGTTATCGCTATTAATTAAGTATGCAGCGCCAAGTCTATCAATTCCGGCGACAGCAACCAACGCGCTGATTATAATATTGTTGCCGATTGTGATTATAGCGATCGCGCTACTGTGGCGATTCCAAGCACAGAAACAAAATTAACTCAAACTATCTACGCACAAGTTCCTAAAATGGGCTAACCTAGCTGAATTACCAGAAAATTGCATCTCGCCAACCGTTGGGAGTCAGCCTGTGAACCTCGGTCAATCGATCGGCTTAATCACCATAGTTCTTTCTTTATACATCCTGTGGCAAATTCGGGAAGTGCTTTTGCTGATGTTTGCCGCAGTTGTGTTAGCCACCACCTTAAATCGGCTAGCGAAACGCTTCCAACGCTTGGGGATGAAGCGTGGATTCGCCGTCCTCCTGACAGTGGCTATCTTTTTTGCAGGTATCGCGGGTTTTTTCTGGCTAATTGTGCCACCATTTGCACAGCAGTTTCAAGAACTAACTTATCAGGTTCCTAAAGGGTTTGGACGCTTTAATAGTTGGCTTGATGCCCTGAGAACTCGTATCCCTAACCAGTTAGTTCCCTACATCCCAGATATCAATAGCCTCATCCAACAAGTACAGCCCTTCGCCAATCGACTACTGGGAAACTCCTTCGCCTTTGTATCTGGCTCTTTGGAAGTCGTCCTCAAGATTTTGCTAGTGTTGGTTTTAACAGGAATGCTATTAGCCAACCCCGTGGCTTACCGCCAAGTATTTGTGCAGCTTTTCCCCTCATTTTATCGGCGACGGGTAGATGGGATTTTAGATAAATGTGAAGTCTCCTTGGAGGGATGGATTACAGGCGCTTTCATTGCCATCTGTGTAGTGGGGCTGATGAGTCTGATTGGCTTATCAATTTTGGGTGTCAAGGCAGCACTAGCTTTAGCGGTTTTAGCAGGATTTTTCAACTTGATTCCCAACCTGGGGCCAACGATGAGTGTCATACCAGCAATGGCGATCGCTTTCTTGGATGAACCTTGGAAAGCGATCGCTGTCTTGGCTCTCTACTTTATCATTCAACAGACTGAAAGTAATTTCATCACGCCCGTTGTTATGGCGCATCAAGTCTCGTTGCTGCCAGCTCTAACCTTAATTGCCCAACTATTTTTCGTTACTTTCTTTGGCTTTTTAGGATTATTTCTGGCGCTACCCCTGACTGTTGTCGCTAAGATTTGGTTGCAAGAGGTGTTAATTAAAGATGTTTTGGATCAATGGGGAAATAATCATAGACAAGAGACTGAGTTTGTGATTGTTTCTGAATCTCCTGAAGTAGATGATAATTGGAAAGCAGAAAGTCCTGATATTAATCAGGAGCGGCCAGATTAACAATTCAAAATTCAAAGTTCAAAGTCTAAGCTCGACTTTATCCATTTTTTTCGCAATGCGATCGCTATCGCTGAAACCTTTCTGGGACGGTAGTTTTACTTTTTTAACTTCATCGATAATCTGTGACGTGGAAAAAGTATTTGTCAAAAAGCCAGGGTTTTTGTCGGATAAAGAAAACCAAGTTCTTAATTTTGGATAAAGTCGAGCTAAGAGGTTGTTTGAAAAGTATTATTGTTATAACAGGGAACTCTTAATAGGGAACTCTTAACAGGCTTGAAAGTCTCTTGGTGTCAGTGTTTTCTGATTAGCTGATGTCAACCGCTACCTGGCAACTGCTATAACATCTAAGCCTCGGAAACCTAACCCACCGAGCAAGCCTTCCCTACAAGGGAATGGGGTTTCAAAGCCTCTTGACCTTTCGGGGAGAGGAATGGAAGCGGGGTTTCTAGTATAGTTTGCGACTTTTCAAACATCCTTTAAGGGACTGACAAATAAAAAAATACTCAATATTAGTACTTGTGCCATTACGCTTACAGGACTTTCTTTGACAAATTGCTCAAAGATGGAAGATAGCATCTGATTCACCCTCATATTTCACTCTTATTACGGTTGCAAAGTACCGCAACCCTCATCTAGAGGTTTGCTCCCCCCATGACCTTTCGGTTCTATGCAACCGAACCTTGCTGACCCGTAACCCAAGTTATTACCAAAGATAACTTGAAACCATTGCGTCCAACCTATACTAAGAGCGATTTCCAGACATTGAACAAATGAACTATATTTTCCTCCAAAAATATATGTCCAATTAACCCTTACACAATCAGACTTAGGCGATATTATCCCAAAAAATGCTCAATTCCAGAGTCCATAAATTGACCGTTTTGGATCTGCGATCGCATAAACTGGCATCGATAGCCTAGAAGCATAATTTTTGGCTCTAGTCTGGGAGCAGGTTTCAGCCCGGGATTTAGTAGTATACTTGTTCGCGTTGAAAGGGCTGGGTTTAAGACCCCAACAATACAGGTAGCGCGGAGTCGGAGCCACTCTGTCTCCGCGAAGTTTCAGTCGGGGTTTAAATCACCGTCTGAAAATGTCTTTAATGCAAGAATTTTGTTAGCGCAGCGTAAAGCCTTCTCTTCTCCCTTAGCGCTAGCCTCTCCCAATGTGAGAAGGAGAGACGCACTCGCGTCCCTTGAGGCAACGCCCAATACGGTTCGGTTAAGGTGCATAGGCTTTAAAGATCCCCTTTAGTCCCCCTTAAAAAGGGGGAAATAGAGCGATTTTTAGCCCCCCCTTTTTAAGGGGGGTTGGGGGATCGTGTCTTATCCGAACCGTATTGAGGCAACGCCAACGGCATAGCTTCTCTACCAGACGCTACGCGAACGCTTAGAGCGAGTCTGCGTTCGCTTTTAGCGTCTGGTAGAGAGCGTCATTTTGAATTTTGAATTTTGAATTGTTAATTGTTGGAAATCCCTAATACCATTTCTTTTTGAAGATGCGCCTATAGAACTTACCCAAAACCGCGCTGTAGGGGCAATTCATGAATTGCCCCTACGTGAATAAAGCGCAGCCTCACATAGAATTGGTATAAGGAATAAGAATTAAATAACATACAATTTATGTCTCTGCCTTACCTCACCCTCAATCCCTCTCCGATATATTGGAGAGGGAAGCTAGATACAGGATGAAGTTTTGCATTTTATTTAATCCACGTTCCTAAGGTTTGTCCGAGAGAATCGGTTCTGCGGCAATATCATCTAAGTGGATGCTGCTTAACAAATTCCGCCACTCTGCTTGCAGTGCTGCATCTTGAGGATTTTTCTGACGCAGTTGAGCGAGTATCGTCAGTGCCTCGTACCATATCCCGTTTTGGGCATAGATAGCATAGCGCTTTAGAGGTTCTGTGGTTTGTAGCTCTTTGACTGTGGCTGGATTCAGTTCGACTCGTTGTATTACCCCTTCGAGGAAAGTCGGGGGAGAATTTTCTTCCTTGTCACAGTTAATCGTGAAAAACCAGCGATATTGTTTGCCTAGTGCCAAGGGAGGAGTAGTGGTAGGCAGAGAAACGCGGATGACTCCTGGTTTATCTGGTAGAGCGATCGGTTTTCGGTAAATCTCCTTAGAGTCCTTAGAGTCAGGATCTTCTTGCAGCACAAATTCAACTTCATAGGGCGAATCTTTGGTATATGGCACATAGAAAAACCAACTTGGGCGTTCTACCATTGTCTTTCCCCAGACATTGATCACTGAGTTAGGTTCCTCAGTGAAAGGTGCTAAAGCAGTCAGGTCAGGTTTAGCAAGTGGACATCCACCGCGCTTTGCTCCACCACGAACGCGACCTCCTGGAGGGGGGCCAGGTGGAAGTGTGGGTTGATTAAAGGTTGTGGCTTGAGCCAGGGTCGTTTTTGGATGAGAGCGTAGGCGTAGCCCGCCGTAGGCATCGCTAAGTGAAGAACCAAGAGTTGGTTTTGCCAGTACTGGAGTCAGGCTAACTAGTAAGTTGGTGCAGCTAAAAGCTACTACTAAAAACAGTTTTATCGGTTGTGAATTTGACTTCATAAAAACCCTACCTCATCCGATTTTGGATTTTAGATTTTAGATTTTAGATTGTGAAAGAGTTATTGGAATACGATTTGGTTAAGTATATTTATTCAACGCTCCCTATTCCCCACTCGCCACCCGAACTTTTGTTTTTGAATTATTATAAATTGACATCAAGCCAACCGTGGCTACCAATGACAAAGCCGACGGGATAAACGGCACCCAAGCACCCGAAATTAACAGACCAAAGCAAACTATATACAGAATACTAGAGGTGATACTGACTGCCAATGCCAACCAGAGCAACGAAAGCTTTCGCCAAGCCAGGATTCCCCCTAGCAAAGACCAGCCCCAAATCCAGACCACCTCAACCCACAGTGACCAAACCCGCAGCAACGGCCGCCCATCCTGGACAGCACTGAGGATCTGGCTAATCATATGGGCTTGTACTAACACTCCTGGCATTTGCTCATCTAAAGGAACGCCATAGGGTGTAGGCCAGGTGTCTGGAGAATCGCCCTTTGCCACCACACCAATCAAAACAATCTTGTCTTTGATCGCACTGGGGTTAACCGGACTAGATAAAAATTGGGTTAGCTTCACCTGTTCGGCTATATCTTTTGAAGAACGGTAGTTGAGCAAGACTTGACCGCCATTAGCATCAATATTTTGATAGCCGCCAGTACGAGATTTCAGATTTGGAAAAATAGTTTTACCCAGCTGCAAATTACCTTCAGGGGTGAACTTGGCTTGAATTCCTGAAGGGCGCAGATATAGAGAGGCCAGTTCTAGACTGAATGCAAAGGGAGCAGGACACAACGATGTCGCCTCTTGGTTCATGAACAGGAGATGCCGACGGATAACTCCATCACGATCATGAATAAAGTCACTGAATCCCAGGTTTGTTGTGGGGATTTCTGGTGGCGGCTTAATACCTTTGATATTTATAGTGCCATCGCTCCCCTTACATATGCCAACCAAATTCTGAGTTTGTTGAAGACGAGTAATTAAATCTGGTTGTTTGGCTTTAAAATCACGGTAGATATCTAAGCCGATCGCGCGGGGTTGGTATTGATTCAGTTTTGCCAGGAGTTTGTTGAGAGATTTTTCGGAAATGGAAGCTCCAATCAAGGACTCGCCATTTTGTCTTTGAGTCGCCAAATCATCATCGTCAATTGTAATTACCAGCTGTCGGGGATCAAGTCCTTCCGCAGGGCGCGATCGCATCATCTGGTCAAAGGCTTGAATCTCTGGATTTTCCAGCAATCCCACCAATCTTACCCCACAAACCAAGGCTGTAATCGCCAAACTGGATAACAAAGTTGTCTGAAATCTGTGTCTGGTAGACAAAGCTAAATTCGGTGGATCTTCAGTTTTTGTAAACCTTAATTCATCCCAAGTGGGTGGTATCTGCGCTGGATTTTGGCAAATCACTGGTAGCCAAGTCGCACAGGGAAATCGATCCTCAAGTCCTTGCAACCGTTCTCGCGCTTGGCGTACCGACTGATATAAAGACTCGCCACCGGCAAAGCCTTCGAGAAAATACTTTAAAAACTCCTTAGCAACCTGGTCTGGGACTGGTTCGCGCATGACGATCATCTGAGGTATTTGTAAATCAGCCAGTTCTCGCGCCAATCCCAATCCATCACAGGAGTTGAATATAGCTAGTTGCAAGCCGTTTTCAATCGCTTTCCTGAGAGCGTACTTTAACTCGCCAATGCTGAGGCTATCAGTTTTATTCAGGTAAATTCGTCCGCTTTCTCCATTTCTGTTACTGGAACTGTGCCCAGCAAAGAAGAGAATATCCCAGTTTTTTCCCCAGAGATGGTCAGTCAATTGCTGACGTTGTGGTTCTACCAAAAAGCTGACCTCTGCATTACTACACTGTTGCAGTAAAGCTTTATCAGCTTGGGTATCAATCCCCTGACTATTGCCCACAATTGCTAAAATGTTGACTAATTGATTTAAAGTGCGTGGCTTGTGAATGCGATCGTAGGATGGTGAAGAAAGGGCGATTTCAGCCTTGGGGTAGCGTTCTAACAAGTCCCACAGATGCCAGGGTAATAGCTGCAATTGGCTATTTTCCGTTTGCAGAATCACCCGTATTTCTTCCGTGGACGATAATCTTTCTAACCATTTTTCCCTCAAAGGGCGAAACTCCTCTGCTCGCAGCCAGGTATTGAAACGTGCCCGCAAAATATGGGAAGTGTTTTCGCAGTCTTGAATCATCGATACATTCGTCACCTGCATTTGGTCAGCATGGAGGCGATAACGATTGCCTATCTGCCGATAACTAGACTGCCAATGACTGTAATAGAGCGGCATTTCCGGGAATGAAGCTAGCCTCCCCGTAATTTCTGTTGCAGGCCGCTCGTGTTCTTCACCAATTTGGAGAGTGACAGCAAACCCCTGCTCAAAACTACCCTCTCCGAATTTCATCACCACTAACTTACCCATGACCGTCGCTATCTCCCTGTGAAAAATCATGCCCTGTTCTCATGTCTGATCGCAAGCTCCAGCAGCGTCTACAGACTTTTTTCAAAATCCCCAAAAGTCGGCTTGAATTTTTAATTTTGAATTTTTAATTAACCAATTACCACTTAATAAATTACCGACAAAGAGGGAAGATAGCTAGATGTTTCAAATCCTAAAATGTTCGGTAATGCTGGTATTATCCAAGGCTACCCTAACGCTAAATTGCTCTGTAGGTTCACCGCGAAACTGCAACTGAATGTAGTTGTCTGATTTTCTAGATTGAGCGTCTAGAAATACTGCTCCCGAACTATCTAGAACGGTGAGATGAACTCCTGGCGGCAAGTAGACTTGATTCCCAGTGGCGTGCAATTGGAGATAAATACTGGTTTGTTGATCTTTTTCGGGGCTGATTTCCACAATCAACATGACGGGTTGATTGAGAATTTGGATACCCAAATCAATCAGTTTTGCACGTTTAGTAATTGATTCTGGTCGGTTAAGGGTATTTAGTTCCAGAGTTTCAGTACTGCGAAAGGCATAAGCTGGTCTGAGTTCCGGCACGTTCCACAGGGATTCAATAGTCTGCCAACCTGTCTCAAATATACCAGCAAACCACTGACTTAAATTCACCAGTGAATTAACTGGGAATTGGCGCAGTTGACCCAGGTGGTCGATAAACGCTTCCAATGGTTGCAGTTGTTCTAAAGGCAGTGTTTCAGTGGCGACACTAGGGATAAAACCAAGCAGCCTCGCTTCTTGGAGCGATTCATCAAATTGAACTACTAAATAACCCACCCGTTCTTCCCAGGTTTCTGGAGGAATGGAACATATCTGCTGATGCAGATGGATAGGGCGACACTCCAGACGACCAACTGAGGGCACCTCTAAGTCAGCTACATTCCCACAAAGGCGCATGATGGGGTTCCAGCTGTCACTAGCTTGGAGGTCAGTAGGAATATCCATCATTTCCAAGTAGTCATTCACCACCCAGACAGCCAGGGTATTCAGGCGAACTTGCTCTGCTTTTTCAGTATTTGGCTGCTGGTTAGCAAATTGCTGGGCAGTTATGCGAGCTGATTGGGAAATCGGCAATGTTAAAGTAAAATCGTCTAGCTGATAGGTGGAGTTATTCATAAGTCAATCCCTACTGATCAATGCTGGTATATACATATCACCCGCATTCACTAAATTTATGCCACAAAATAGAGAATGATTATTGGAAAAACAGAATTATGGATTGGGGATTGGGGATAACACTCCCAGTACTCCCAAGTACCCAAATCCTCATCAGCCGTATAACTTGATAGTACTCACACTTGAAGCGATGTCTACGAAGGGCTGTGACGCTCGTTCGCCTTTGGCGTCTCCCCTTCTCTACGAGACGCCAAGGGCGATGGGAGATGACTCCCTAAGGCTAACGCTATCGGTGACGCAGTTCACCGGATAACCCGCTTGATGGCATTTGGACAGCAAATCGACAATCACGGGCGGATAGGCAAATGTAATACTGTTACCCATAAAGAGTTACACTCACGTCCCAAGCCTGACAAACAACTATTGACATCAAGAGAAGCGATCGCTGGATTATCTAACCAGACTTTCTCTACTATCTCACCACACTTGATATTTGACATTTTCTGTAAAAACTGCTATTCAGTATTACTGATTGCACTGGTTAACTTAAAAGTCTCTATGAGCTTGTAAGTCAGCGCACATAAAAGCAGCGATTTTTATCACTGCTAAAAGTAAGGAAACAAAATAGTGCCTAAACAAGACTTTCTGCTACAAGCAGATGAATTTCGTTCGATTCCTGTCCCATTTTCTGGGCGAAGCATCAAGCTATCGACCTGCTTTGTTAAAATAAGTGAGGTTCCAGAAGAATGGTGTGACTGGCTTGAAGTTAATCCGCGAACACCGCAGCGGAAAAAGTCAGGAGAACTTAAAGGGACTGTTGTAAACGGAATGATTGACACCTTGAGTGACGAACCTGAGATGTTTGCCCTAAAGAATCAGGGAATTTTTGTTACTGCCGAAAAAGTTGAGTTTGACAAAGAAACTGGTGGGCAAGGCATTGTCAGAATCAAGTTGACAGATCCTAAAAAACATGGTGTTGTCAATGGAGGTCACACCACTCAAGTAATTATGCAAGCTCGGAACAATTCAGAATCTTTTCCGAAGCTTGAAGAGGCTTTTGTAAGACTTCACATTTACGTATCTGGAGATGTCGATTCTGGGTTCATTGCCAGCATTGCTGAGGGTCTTAATACATCTTTGCAGGTGAATAATCCTAGCTTGGAGAACCTAAAAGGTACATTCAATAAAATTAAAGATTCTCTCCGAGGCAAACAAGGAGAGGAGCAGATTGCATACTTTCAAGGAGATAGCGGAGAAATTGAGATTACCCAGGTTTTAGCATATCTTGCAATGTTTAACCTGAACGTGTTTTCAGACCGCACCACTCATCCCAACAAGCTTTTTGGTCAAGCAAAGGAAGTTTTAAGAATTTTTACGGAGGATATGGGAGACTCTGGAAAACATGCCTTTGAACGTATAATTCCATACACATCTGATATCCTCATCTTGTCTGAACTTATTATGCAGAGGGGAATCATCAACCTTGGTAAGTTGAAAGTCAGCAATGCAAAGAAGGGTAACAGAGCTAGGTCGCCAAGAAATCTAAATCGACTAGCACACTTTGCTGGAGGAACTATTGACGGTCGCTTTCATCAAGGGTGGCTTTATCCTCCGTTGGCAGCATTCCGAGCTAATATTTCCAGAGATGCTTGGGATAAGGGTGAATTTCGCTGGCTCTACGATCCGCTTCAGCTTCTCGATAAGACTATCGACGAAATGATAGAAATCGTCAAGCAGGAACACACTGATAACAATAGAAAACCTGCGGAAGTTGGACGCAAAGAAGCAGCTTATCGAGGCTGCTACAGTGTAACAATGATGGAGTTGGCTAAACTTGGAAAACTAGAGATAGGCAAAATTTAGTCTTATAGCTTTACTTTTGTTCCACAGTCTAAACATAAATAAGCTTGTAGAGTATGTGCTTATTGAAGAGTATTAATAATCTTTTTCAATAAGTATTTAAACATATAAGCGATACCTACAGACTTCACCGCCGGATGCTTCGCAATCGTCACGCTTCCGTAGAAAATGTAATTTTTGACCGTAATATTACACTGAGAATCGAGTACGATTTAGATGAGCGAGCGCCGCCGTTGCAGGTTATTCTTTATATTGACTGGAGAGCGTCCAAAGATAGATAAAATCTGCTGATTAACCCTCTCCCCATTTCACCTTAAAAGGGGAGAATAGGGTTAGAGGGGTAACTCAGGGTAATTGCTAGTTTTCGGAAGTTTCCTGGGAGAACTTCTTATGGATAGTTCTAGTGGATTCCCCATCAGCAGCTACCGTTATGAGATAGTCCATTAAACCATCTGAAAAGGGAAGACGTAGGTGGAAAGTACCATCGGGTTTGATTTTGATGGTATGACCACCAATGTTTACGGTTGTATTTGGTTGGGTTGCTCCGTGAATAATCAACTCAGCATCAGCCACAAACCAAAAATCTCCGTGGGGATGACTGAAGACCCGAACATTAGATGAACGGGCGATGAGTAACCACCGATCGCCATCAGCGATATAGCCAATTTCAACCATGTAGTCGTGATCGCTGACAGGAATAGCCACAAAGCGATCGCTTGCTACCTCTTCACATTCATACTGCTGTACAAGCTGGGGACTTTGATAACTCAAGTCAATCCCAGTCACATCGTAGAGCCGCACTACCAATTGGGAGCCGCCCTGTTGTTGCAACGCTTCGTTCTGAGTCTTGGAAATGTACCAAGAGACATAAGCCCATTTGGGAGTGCGGGGTGTGAGTACAATATTGCTCTCTTCTTGGGCATCTACCAAGCCAATAGTTGTTTCGCTTGTTAACGCTGCATTTTCAACGGTGGGATCTATTGTGGAATCTGTATGGACAGGACTGAAGACACGAGCGATCGCGGAACGGGCGATGAATAACCAGCGTAGTTTACCGCCTTCGGCATCGCCATCAGCGATATAGCCAATTTCAGCGATGTAATCGCGATCGCTGACGGGAATTTCCACAAAGCGATCGCGTGCTGTCTCTTCACATTCATAGTGCTGGACAAACTGAGGACTTTGATAACTCAGGTCAATGCCAGTCACATCGTAGAGCCGCACTACCAATTGAGAGCCGCCCTGTTGGCGTAGCGCGGCTTTCTTGGTTTCGGAAATCTCCCAGGAGACATAAGCCCACTGGGGAGTGCGGGGTGTGAGGACAATATTGCTCTCTTGTTCACTGATCTCTTCTTGGGCATCTACCAAGCCAATAGCAGTTTCGCTTGTTAACGCTACATTTTCAACTGGAGTATCTGTTATAGGATCTGTATGGACAGGACTGAAGACACGAACGATCGCGGAATGAGCGATGAATAACCAGCGTAGTTTACCGCCTTCGGCATCGCCATCAGCGACATAGCCAATTTCAGCGATGTAATCGCGATCGCTGATGGGAATTTCCACAAAGCGATCGTGTGCTGTCTCTTCACATTCATACTGCTGGACAAACTGAGGAGTTTGATAACTCAGGTCTATCCCAGTTACATCGTAGAGCCGCACTACCAATTGAGAGCCGCCCTGTTGTTGCAGCGCGGCTTTCTTGGTTTCGGAAATCTTCCAAGACACATCAGCCCACTGGGGAGTACGCGGTGTGAGGACAATACTGCTCTCTTCTTCACTGCTCTCTTGTTCACTGATCTCTTCTTGGGCATCTACCAAGCCAATAGCAGTTTCGCTTGTTAACGCTACATTTTCAACTGGAGTATCTGTTATAGGATCTGTATGGACAGGACTGAAGACACGAACGATCGCGGAATGAGCGATGAATAACCAGCGTAGTTTACCGCCTTCGGCATCGCCATCAGCGACATAGCCAATTTCAGCGATGTAATCGCGATCGCTGATGGGAATTTCCACAAAGCGATCGTGTGCTGTCTCTTCACATTCATACTGCTGGACAAACTGAGGAGTTTGATAACTCAGGTCTATCCCAGTTACATCGTAGAGCCGCACTACCAATTGAGAGCCGCCCTGTTGTTGCAGCGCGGCTTTCTTGGTTTCGGAAATCTTCCAAGACACATCAGCCCACTGGGGAGTACGCGGTGTGAGGACAATACTGCTCTCTTCTTCACTGCTCTCTTGTTCACTGATCTCTTCTTGGGCATCTACCAAGCCAATAGCAGTTTCGCTTGTTAAAGCGACATTTTCAACTGGGGTATCTGTGATGGGATCTGGATGAACAGGACTGAAGACACGAACGATCGCTGAACGGGCGATGAATAACCAGTGTTCGCCATAAGCGACATAGCCAATTTCAGCTATGTAATCGCGATCGTTGACGGGAATATCCACAAAGCGATCGTGTGCTGTCTCCTCAGATTCATACTCCTGTAACAGGTGGGGACTTTGATAACTCAGGTCAATGCCAGTCACATCGTAGAGCCGCACTACCAATTGAGAGCCGCCCTGTTGTTGCAGCGCTGCTTTCTTGGTTTCGGAAATCTCCCAAGAGACATGAGCCGATGTATAAGTATGCGGTGTGAGGACAATATTGCTCTCTTCATCTGCATCTCCCCAATCAATATCTGTTTCATCCCCAATCGGCAGATCATCAATTATGGGATCTGGATGAACAGGACTGAAGACACGAACGATCGCTGAACGGGCGATGAATAACCAGTGTTCGCCATCAGCGACATAGCCAATTTCAGCTATGTAATCGTGATCGTTGACGGGAATATCCACAAAGCGATCGTGTGCTGTCTCTTCACATTCATACTGCTGTAACAGGTGGGGACTTTGATAACTCAGGTCAATGCCAGTTACATCGTAGAGCCGCACTACCAATTGAGAGCCGCCCTGTTCCCGCAGCGCTGCTTTCTTGAGTTCGGAAATCTCCCAAGAGACATGAGCCGATGTATAAGTATGCGGTGTGAGGACAATATTGCTCTCTTCATCTGCATCTACCAAATCAATATCTGTTTCGGCTGCAATCGGCACATTGTCAACCGAAGTATCAGTTTCTCCTTGGGCATCTGATGCAATGGTAGCCCAGGCTCCAATCCCTGCGCCTGCTACTACGGCAGCAGCAGTGGCAAAATCTGGGGAGTCAGTTTCAGCAACATCTTCCCCAATAGTCGGCTCTGCTTGAGATTCTTCCTCTAGCAAATCGCCATTGGGTTCGGCTGCGTCCGCCACCACATTGAATGCATCTTCTGGCAATTCTGGCAAATCGGGCAGTGGTTCCACATCGGCTGCCACTTCGCCAAACTCTGGTAAGGGAAATTCATCTACTGAGGCTGTATCTTCAGTTGAGGTGATACTCTCTAGCCAGTTCAATTCTGCCTGAAGTTCCTCATCTATGTGATCTTCACTAACTTCTGTGTCCCAATATCCAAAATCAGATGTCACTTCTGGCACATCTGGTAATTCCGGGAGTGGGGCTGTCACCTCAGATGCCTCTTCTGGAATATTAGCCAGGTGAGGATATGAAGTATTTACTACAGCCGCTGGGGCTTCTATGTCCCATGCAACTTGATCAGACTCAGGAGGGTTTGTCTCCATATAATTATTTAGCTCGATTGTCTCATCAATCGCGTCTGTTTGTGTTTCTTTGTTGCTAAAGGCAGACCAGGTAGCCGCCCCGATGCCCGTTGCTAGAGCCGCACCACCGGTTAAAGCTGCGGCTCCGAAGTTGTTATTTTCTGATCCATTAGCTACGTCTGAGGTTGTGTCTTCGTAGAGGTTAGAGGTGCCATTAGTTGCCTCTTGTACTAAATTTGATGTCCCCTGAGTAGCGTTCTGGGTCAGGTCAGATTGTGTTTGAGCATAGATGTTGAAAGGAGTGCGATCGCGGGTTTCTTGCTCTTGGTAGTGCGGCACTGGCTGCTCCTCAAGCATCGCTCCGTTAACGTAGGGATTTGTGCTGGCGTTAAGCACCGCCGTTTCTCCAACTTCTGTGCTGGGTGGATAAGGATTTGATTCTGGTAAGTTGTCTGTTTTCTCAGTCGGCAATGGGCGTTTTCCCAAAACCCACCATAGTAACCCTCCAGCTAGAGTAATAAAAAAGAAAGGTAGCAGCAACCACAATGGTGTTTCCCTGTCTACAATTGGACTCTTTTGTGCAGGAGTAGCCACAAACGGCTGTTCGCCAAATACAGAATTAGTGGCACTAGGGGAAGGCGTAGCAACTGGTGTCGTCTGGGCATTGGGGGAAGGCGTGAGAGCAGGTGTCGTCTGGACACTGGGGGAAGGCGTGACAGCAGGTTGTAATACGCTGGCTGCGATCGCCTCTGCTTCAGTAGTTCTAGCTTGTTCTATAGCTTGCTGTCCTGGGGGTGCAAGGGTAAAGCCGAGAAAATCTACTATGGTTAAGCTGGGATTTTTTTTGTAAACGTAAACTAAAGGTTGCGAGAAAGGATATTTAGGATCATTTGGCAAGGTTTGATGTAATTGCAGAACTCGCACACCTTTCAACTTCGACACCTGATTAGCTAACACATAGCTGATGCCGTCTTTGC
Source organism: Nostoc sp. NOS(2021) (assembly GCF_017115025.1). GTDB lineage: Bacteria > Cyanobacteriota > Cyanobacteriia > Cyanobacteriales > Nostocaceae > Nostoc. The sequence goes on from NZ_JABXKM010000061.1 coordinate 14,891, forward strand.
CCAGTTTTTTGATGATTTCTGCGGTATTATCCTCAGTTAGTTGGGTAGCATTAGAACCTGTAGCAAAGTCAGCAACTTTGAAGGCTGGATAAGCACGGAAAGTATCACGAGTATCGCTGGTGTTAGGGCGATCAATTACCCGAATCTTCCCTGGAGGCCCTCCCAGTTGTGACCAATTTGTAATTGTTCCCCGAAAAATGCGGGCGAATTGCCTACTGGTCAAGCTTTGCTTGAAAGGATTATCTGCACCAACCACGATCGCAATCTTTTCACGGCGCAAGCGAACTTGCTCTAGTCCTTGGGCTTTTTCTGCTGGTGTCAACCCACGCCCGATTGCTGCTATGTCAATTTTGCCATCTAGCAAATCTTTCAGTGCCGTACCAGTGCCGTTAGCAGCAATTTCAACCTTTGTGCCGGAAAACTGTTTTTCAAAACTTTCTTTCAGGCTTTGGTTGATTGCAGCCAAGCTACTTGAACCGTCAATCCGCACTGTTGTCCCATTCTGCACTGCTTGTGGCAGTGGAAAAGAGGAAGCTTCAGGTGTAGATTGTGCCAGCATCGGTGCAGATACCACCAGAGTTGCTGCCATCGGGGTCGTTGCTAAGGCAACCCATAATACCAGCCTGACTATTGAAGTATCTTTTTTTTCTTGTTGCCACATATGCCCTTGATTAAAGTAAAAAATAGAAAGCCTGCCAATCCTAAATCGCGATCTTTTTAGAAATTATGGAGGAGACGCGCTAATTATACATCTGAGTTATCTTTACTTTTAATTCTTTCAGCGCACTTATATGGATTTATACTTCGCTGTAGCTTGTATAGCATGATAATTTATACTCTAAATTGCCAAAGTCTGTTTACTATAAATTTTTCTAATTTATATTGCAACTTATACCAAGTTGGTAGCTTATGGCCACAATTATGAATTATTGAATTAGTGAACTACCCACACTTACTCCGTCAGGAGAAGTGTGGGCTTCTGGTTTCATCAACAACAGCCTTTCCACCTTGCGGTTTATCGGTCTTACGTCGCTTCGACACAGCAAGAACGGGGTTCCCTCCGCCCACAGATAATATCCGAAGTCCTTCTGTTCTTATATTCAACGCGGCATTGCCATCACGATCATGATCAATGCCGCATGAGGGGCAATTCCATTCTCTTACATCAAGTGGCAACTGATCAACTACGTGACTACAGCAAGAACAGGTTTTAGAACTGGGGAAAAATCGACCTATCTCTACAAGTTGACAATCTTGTTGTCTCAACTTGTAATCTAGAAAATTAATAAATATTCCCCAGCCCACATCGGATATTGATTTTGCTAGCTTGCGGTTGCGTACCATTCCCTTGACATTGAGATTTTCAACGGCAATAACTTGGCTATCGTCTACCAGCTTTCTGCTTAACTTATGCAGAAAATCTTGGCGGGAATTTGATACTCTTTCGTGAACCTTAGCTACTATTTTTTTAGATTTTTGTCTTGACTTACTTCCTTTAGTTTTACGTGCAAATTTTTTCTGTTTACGGGCTAGATTTTTTTGATGACGCTTAAGGTGTTTAGAATTGGAATACTTGGCAACTTGCTCACCATCATGGACAATTGCAAAGTCCTTTAATCCCAAATCAATACCAAGTATTTTGTCCCCCTTCGGGTTCGCCACTTTACCATCGACGGAAACCGCCAAGACGGTAAGTGGCTCACCAGATGAAGAGTCTTGAGTGCATTCTACTTCAACTAAGATCGAGGCAAAGTACTTGTCAGTAGAGGTTTTGCTGATAGTGACAGTTTTGATTTTCCCTTCAATCGCTCTATGGAATACTGCTTTGACTTCGCCAATCTTGGGAATCTTTAACTGATTGCCTGCAATAGCAACACTTTGCGGATATTGGATAGATTGCTTATGCTGCTTTGACTTGAAGTTAGGAAATTTAGCCCGTCCCTCAAAAAAATTCTTATATGCCTTGTCAAGATTGATTGCTACACACTGCAAAACGGATGAATAGCAATCTTCCTTTAACCAAGGATATTCTAGCTTTAATTGAGGTAAAAGACCTTTATAAACACTCAATTTTAATGATTTATTTGTTTGTTCATAGTGTTGAATGCAAGCATTTAAAGCATAATTCCAATACCATCTAGCGCATCCAAAAGATTTAGACAATGCTTTTTGCTGTTCGGTTGTTGGATCTAGCCTTACTTTGATTGCTTTCAACACTTTTAACTCCTTTATGTTGAGCCAAGTCGAAACATAACAATATTATTTTCAGAGACGTAGCACTGCTAAGTCTCTAGAAGTGGTTCCACTTCTTTGAGATAACAATGACAATCTGGCTTATCAATCAGTGACTCCACCAAGGCATTTAGGGCAGTTGCAGCTAAAGCGCCACCTCCCAAAGTTCCTTCAACTGTAATAAAAGGTATCGCTTGTTGCATTAGTTGTCGTTTGGCTGCGGGAGCATGGCTAAAGCCAATGGGCATTCCAATTACTAATGCAGGCTGAATTTTCTGGTTGGCGATCGCAATTGATGCTTCCAGAAGTACTGAGGGAGCATAACCAACTACCAGCACGCAACCATTACTTACTTGCTGCAATTTTTCTCGCCATTCTCGATGTTGCCAAAAGGCAAGTTCGGCCTCTGTGGCGGTGGTAATATGGGGATTATCAATCAAGGTTTCAATCCGGCATCCCAAGTGAAGTAATCGGGTTTGATCCAAAGCAGCAGCAACCGTTTGGGTATCGACTACAATTTGACAGCTTGAAGATAAAGCTTCTCGACTAGCGGCGATCGCACCTCGACTCAATTTGATAAAGGACACCAAACTCACATCGCCAGAAGCCAAAACCAACTGAGATATTAAGTGTTGTTCAATTTCCGAACGGTTAGACAAATCAGGTAATAAACGTTGTAGCGATTCTGTAAAAGCTTCCGAGTGCGTATGAATTTCGGCATCCAAGCCACTCCAGAGATTTTCCAATCCCCCCAATCCGGCTTGAGTTTCGACATCGAGTAACTTGAGTTGTGCCAAAACTTCCGCCTGGATAATTTGACAATGGCGATCGCGCCCCAATAATCCTTCTAATGCTGATGCAGTTTGCCGCAGTTGGGAAATTTGTTGCATCACCGCCCGATATTGCTGCTGAAGTTGTCCCATGAGGTTAACAGTTGTTTCGGCTTCTGGTTCCACCTCCAAAATATTGCGGATATGGTTTAGCTGAAACCCTTGCTGCTTGAGTGCTACAATCCGTTGCAACCTGAGAACATCTTTTTTGGTGTAGAGACGGTAATTGCTGCGCGATCGCACTGGTTGCGGTAATAATCCCAATTGATGGTAATGGCGCACCATCCGCGGAGTTAAACCGCCGCCCACCAAATGCGTTAACTGCTTAATTGTCAGATCGCTACTTTTGATTTCCACGAATTACGCTATTAATTAAAGAGGTTAATTGTTGTCGAGGGGGCGTTTAGAAAAGGCGATGTCTGACGACAAGCCACTGCGTGTCTACGCTTTTAACCTAGCTTAGTTAAACTACCTGCTAGCGGATAATTTTTTCTGTATATTAGCTGCTTGGATGACGTTGTTGTTGCTCGTAAATACCTGAATATCTGGAACAACAGCATAATCCATGTCATGTGTGATAATTTTAATTTTACCTGCTCCTGCTCTGCTAATAGCTTCGAGAAGTAGTAAGTCATAGCCATCAACAGCTTGAGTTTGGAATCTGTTTAGTGCTGCATCGGTCGTTGCGTCATCTACTCTCAGATCAACAGAAACAGCCAGCGCCTTAACCTGACTCCAAGCTGACTGAACTTCGGCAACAACATTCATTCGTTCATTTGAATAATTATGGCGGTATTCTTTGAGTGGCAGATGACCATGAGACTGCATATAAATCTTATATTCAGTTCTCTCAATGATATGAGCAAGCTCCGCCAATATAAGTCCAGAGTAGGTTAGTGTGGCTCCATTTACAAGAGCTTGGTTGAGATATGTTAGATAAATACTGAATTCGGAAGCGTTAGCACCAAACCCAGCATTTGTATAAGTCTGCCAAAACCAGACGTTGGTATCTACAAGAAAAATATCACCCTGCTGCGGAGTATCAGTTTTGATGTCGATGATATCAGCTTGAATCTTAAGGTTGACTACCATGCTTTAAAAAGTTGCAGCCTGCTCTGCGATCGCTGCATCAACCGCATTACGAAATTGCTCATCAGAATAGTAATGCTTGGCATTGCCAATCACACGCTCAAGAACATTCCACCCCTCAGAACTTATAGCGGTGAACTCAAGCAATCGATTAAGGTTATCTGCTGGAATATCCTTCAAGAGATGACCGATTGCTAAGTTGAAAAAGGGAGACGCAAAGACCTGAACTCCAGTAAAATCCAATTCTACAGGGTTGCCAGAAAGCAGAACTGGATGAATCTGGTCATATACCTTCTGTCCACTTTCAGCGCTGATGGCGTATTTCCCGACGATATCAAAAATTTTGTATGCCATTCCTCTATCTCCCTCTTTAAAATAACCGCTTCTTAAGTTGATGAGCTTCAGTTGCTAGGTAGTAGCAAGATTCATCACACCGAATTGCAATATTAATCAGGGTTCCTCTAAAATTAGTACATTTGTTCTCATATATAATATTATCGCCTATATTGACATATCCGTCATTACTAAAGATTGTAAGGTTTCCATGATTTTTTACGATGAACTCCTGCAATAAATTTAAGCCTGCGCCACGGGAGATACTGTCTTGCTTAGTGCTATTTCCAGGCTCGAACGCCCACTGTAGAGCCTCATTAGCAGTTTTGTCTGAGTTCTGAGGTAGAGAGCGAACATTACTAGGGATACCAATACCAAAGTCGATGACTGTTAGATGAAGAAAACCAAGCTTGGGGTAGTGCTGACCGCAGCTGAACACCCCCACAGCAGATTGACTATGATCAAATGCATTTAAATATATCTCTAAGACTCGCCCTGTAATTGCATCTTGTAGTCTTGGACTGATGTTGACCCAACCTTTGCCCAGCCAATTATATTTCAGGTAATCTGCAATAACACTCATATCCTGCTGAAGATCATTCCGGTAAGGTATTGAGTTGCCATCCCACGGTTTCGTGTTAAAACCGAAATCATACAAGAAGCCATTCTGAGCTAAGTTCATCCGAATTTTGTCTGGAAGTGTATTCCAATCGAAAGCGAGAGAGCCGCCACGAGCTTCTACAAGACGGAATAGTCCCCCCAAAAAAGCAACGCCGTAGTGTCCCAAGAATTCGCAGTAATGAAAATCTACTTTGATATTTAAGCAATCTTGGGGTAACTGCTCAATTTCATCCCTAAGTTTGAATAACTTATTAAAATGATGGGGATTATCATCAATCTTGGTTATATAAAGAATTAAATTTGGCTGGTTTTTAGTCTCTAAGAGCAAGATAACTCCGACTATTACAGATATTTATTAGTTATTTATATCTTGAACTTTAACACTGGTATCAACAAGATTTAGCATTTTTTGCGATCGTGGAGCGTGCCAGAGGCAATTGGTGTCAGAGCATTTTTCAGGCTAAACCTTGACATTAACATCAATGTCAAGGTTTAAGGTGAAAGAGTCCCTGTTAATTCACCTCTCATGCTCTACCCCCAACGTTTCACCCAATTCACCAGAGAACACGCAGATACAGTAGCAGCCCTTTTGTGTGGCTTACTGCTATTTCTCGGATGGTTCGCCTTACATCTTGGCGCTTTGGGATTGGCGTTCTTGCTGCTACCTGCTGCTTATGTGATTGGTGGTTACGAAAGTGCGCGAGAAGGATTGACTACCCTCTTCAAAGAAAAAGAACTCGATGTAGATTTGCTGATGATTGTGGCGGCCATTGGTGCTGCTAGCCTCGGCTTATGGCGAAGAGAATATCATCTAATTATTGATGGGGCAATTTTGATTCTCATCTTTGCCATCAGTGGCGCATTAGAAGGCTATGCAATGCAGCGAACTGAGCAGAGTATCCGCAGTTTGATGAGCCTGACACCAGATACAGCAAGGGTTTTACATCAGGGAAGAGAAGATGAAGTTTCCATCACTCACCTAAAAGTGGGTGATGAGATTGTCGTCAAACCTGGAGAGCTAATTCCTACTGATGGGATAATTTTATCTGGTTACAGCACCCTGAATCAAGCTGCAATTACAGGCGAGTCTTTACCTGTAGAGAAAACAGTGGGCGAAGAAGTATTTGCTGGCACCCTTAACGGCTATGGTGCATTGCAAATTAAGGTACACAAACCAGCCCAAAGCAGTTTAATTCAGCGTGTAATTCGCTTAGTAGAACAGGCGCAGACTCAAGCCCCTCCTTCCCAAGAGTTTATCGATCGCTTTGAACGAGGATATGCCAAAGTTATTGTAGTAGCTGGGATATTACTGGCAATTTTGCCGCCATTTCTTTGGGGTTGGGATTGGGAAACAACAATTTATCGCGCCCTTACTTTCCTGGTGGTAGCTTCTCCCTGTGCGTTGATGGCGGCAATTATGCCCACCCTGCTTTCGGGAATCGCCAATGGTGCAAGACAGGGGATTTTGTTTAAAAATGGGGCGCAGTTGGAGAAGATTGGCAAAGTCCGAGCGATCGCATTTGATAAAACTGGTACTTTAACAACAGGACAGTTGCAGGTATTCAAGGTAATTTCAGCTAGTGAATACACTCACGCAGATGTATTAAAAGCCGCAGCTAGTGTAGAATCTTCTTCAGAACATCCCATCGGTAAGGCAATTGTGCAGGCGGCTGGTGATTTGAATTGGGTTGGTGCAATGCAAGTGCAAGCTATACCTGGACAGGGAATTGTGGGAATCGCCCAAGAACAACAGATAATTGTGGGGAATGCCGTTTTTGTGCAACAGTATGTGACAAATTTACCTGAAGAATTGCAAGAAATGGCTCAATCTTTAGAGCAAGAAGGTAAAACCGTCGTTTGGGTAGCGAAGAAGGCTCCGGCTCCCCTCCTCGCTTGCGGGGAGGGGTTGGGGGTGGGGTGTTTTGAGGTGATGGGTGTAATTGCGATCGCAGATGAAGTAAGATCGCAAGCAGCCGCAACCATTACCCGGTTAAAGAAACTGGGAATTGAGCAAATTGTCATGTTAACTGGGGATAATCAGGAAACTGCTCACAGTGTCGCCAAAGCAGTCGGAATTGATCGAGTATATGCTCAACTTCTACCAGAAGATAAGCTGGATGTGATCCGTCGTCTACAGCAAGAATATCAAACTGTGGCAATGGTGGGCGATGGTATAAATGATGCACCAGCCCTAGCGCAAGCATCTGTAGGTATAGCGATGGGAATATCTGGGAGTGATGTGGCATTGGAAACCGCAGATATAGTATTAATGGCAGACAGGTTAGAAAAAATTGCCGTGGCGATACATTTGGGTAGGCGATCGCAATCCATAGTCAAACAGAATATATTCGTAGCGTTGGGTTTTATTGTGTTGCTTTTGGTGGGCAACTTTCTGGGAAATATTAACCTACCCATTGGCGTTATTGGGCATGAAGGTTCCACAGTGTTAGTTACCCTCAGTGGTTTAAGATTGCTCAAATAAACCACTCTTCTCTGTTTTCGGGGAACCCGCTGTTAGCGCCTGGCTCACCACTTTGGCATCACTAACACTTAAAGCAATACGCTTGGGTTAAGGCTGAAAATCATGTAAATTAGGCATTGTTCCCAAGCATGGAAACTCAATACAGTTCAGTTAAGCATTTTTTTCTTCTCTCTGTGTTCTCTGCGCCTCTGTGGTTCGTAAAAAAAAATTGACCTTGACAAAGGATTTTAGGCTTAACCCAAGCGTATTGCATGGAAACTGAATATGGTGCATCTCAAGGATTTCTCGTTGGTGTCTCTGTACAACAGACTTTTGCTCTACTCAACTTCTCGAATAAATGTTTTCACATATTCATAATATTTAGAATCTTCATTCTCAAAAATCTCTTTTCCTTCTATGATATAAGCTCTTGCAAGCTCATCTTTAGCACCTTCAAAATCCCCCAACTCAAATTGAGCTTGTCCTAATTTTAAGTGAACATAAGGGTTTCCAATTGCATTTGGACAATACATAGCTTCTTGAAGCGCATGAGATGCATTTTCATAGTCACTCATGAGTAAATATGATTCACCAATGGTTGTCAACAACCAAGTAGATGCTGTATAAGCTTCAAAGGGTTCAGGTATCAAATCAAAAGCTTGATGATAACTTTCAATCGCTTTTGCAAATTCTTTATGCTCTGCATAAGCATCTCCTTGCCTACACAGTTCTAACATTCTAGAGTAAATATTATCATCAATATCAGGATAATATTTCGGGCTATCTTTCGATGAGTTCATAAATTTCGGCGGGGTGAGGTTTTTTTCTTATAAACAAGATTCTTGCTCCCTCTCCTTACCAAGGAGAGGGTTGGGGTGAGGTTTTACAAGGCTTTTTACACTCATTGAGATGCTCCCTGTGAAAAGTCAGAAAGTATCACAGACGACAAAACTTTTCTCAATCACCGCACTCAAGAAAACTTTTCGAGTTATTCAACACTGATAGGATTGATTCAAAGACTTGTGGAATCTGCTCTTCCTAAACAGACTAGACTTGCATAAATTACTATCAACAACTTTCGACTAACATCATGAACCGCTTTACCTCTATTTTTCTCGCAGGCTTGATAGCATCTGCTTCAGCTTTGGCTATTTCTCCAAAAGCTGATGCTAAAGCACCAGTGTCTTATCTTGCTGAGTTAGATAACTACAACTATCATCGCAACGATGATGTTAACTACGAACGTGAGAGTCGTTACCACAGAGATGGTGATTATGACCGCGAGAATAACCTTCGCAACATTAATGACAATAACTATCGCTATGACCGCGAGAATAACTATCGCTATCACCGCGAGAATAACTATCGCTATCACCGCGAGAATAATCGCCGCTATCACCGCAAGAATAACCTTCGCAACATTCGTGAAAATAACCTTCGTTATGAGCGCGAACGTGACTGGGGTCGTGGTTAATCCATCCGCGTTCATTATCAAAGACTCATTAATGGCGTTCTGAGCTTCATTAATGAGTATCAAAGACTCATTAATGGAGTTCCAAGCTTCATTAATGAGTATCAAAGACTGGTCAACGAAGTTTTGAGTTTAAATTTTTGATCCCATTACACTTTGCTCTAGCTGTCTAATCCGCTCCATTTGCAGCAGATTCCACTCATCATCAGAAAAGGGTGTGCTAAACCAGGCATCTAATATTTCTTTAGCGATCGCTTCTGTAGTTGCACGTAAACTTAATACTAGGACATTCGCATGATTCCAGATGCGGGCCCCGCGTGCAGTCTCGGCATCATGGCACAAAGCTGCACGTATCCCAGAGACTTTGTTGGCGGCAATAGATGCGCCTGTACCAGTCCAACAAAAGACAATCCCCTCATCTGCTTTCTGGGTTGCCACTGCCAAAGCAACTTTACTACTGCTGAGAGGCCAATCGACTTCAGGATCATTCTCGGCTAGGGAACCGAAGGGTATAACTTCATGCCCACGTTGCTTAAGTTCTTCCAATATCCTGTCGGTAAGGTTGGTGCGTTCATCACTGCCAATAGCGATTCTCATGCATTCCCCTTTGAAAGTAGTACTTTGTCAAGCTAGTAATGAAGGGTTTGTAGTAAGTACTTTAGTGCTTAGAAGATAAGGACTAAAGTCTTTACTACGAAGTTGCTCACCCATCAATTTAAACTTCAAGTCGGGAAACCCGCTGTTAGCGCCTCGCTCACCGCGCTGCTTCACCAAAATCCCAAATTTAAAATCTAAAATTCGGTCAAGGCTTCCGACTACCCGCTTCATCAGGTGCAGGAGTGACGGGAGCGCCATTGGTTAGGCTGAGAATACCGGAAACAACAATTTTGTCCCCAGCTTTTAGTCCTTCGATAACTTGATAATTATTCCCCTCAATTACTCCCAATTTCACGGGCTTTTGTTGAGCTACTAAAGATGGCCCTCCAGCTTTCGGCTTTTCCTGTAGGGCTTCAGCTTTCGGCTTTTCCTGTGGGGCTTCAGATTTTGGCTTTTCCTGCGGGGCTTCAGCTACAAACACAAAAGTTTCTCCACCCAAGCGAGTTATTGCTGTAACTGGAATTAAGATTCCTGGATGTTCATTCCAGATTACTTTGGTTTGGACTGACTGAAGATTAAGCAGTCGATTTCTCAAATTGCCAAAGTTCGCTTTCACCAAAACTGTCTGTGAATCTGAACTGGCATTTGGGGAGATAAAACTGATCTTACCCGTTGCTGTGGGTTGGCCTTGGGCATCGAGCATTTGCACAGGTAATCCCAAACGCAACTGTCTGGCTTGACTTAGCGGAATGGATATATTCAGCTCTAAAGAGTCGTTTTTGGTCAATGTGGTGAGTTGATCACCTTGTCCCACATACTGTCCTACCTTAACTGGGATATCACCAACAATACCTGTAAAAGGAGCTAGAACTTTTGTGTATTGCAGTTGGACTTGAGCCGACTGGACTTGAGCCGCTGCTTGGCTTACTTGCGATCGCCCTTGGGCAATATCTTCTGGGCGGTTGCCGTTCACCTGCTGCCTATAGTATTGTCTCTGTTGTTCTAAGGCAGCACCTAGCTGCTGGATATTAGCAGTTCTGCTTTTGCGGAGTTGCTCTAAGTTTTTCTGGGCTGCAACCAGCGCCGCTTCAGCACTACCTTTGTTTTTGAGGTATTCATCTAGGCTATCTTGGGAAGTTGCCCCTTCTTTTGTTAATTGTGCGTATCGCTTTGCTCGTGCTTGTGCTAACACTAGATCGGATTGGGCAGAATTAACTTGAGCTTCAGCCTGCTGAATTTGCTGTGGTAGCGATCCAGATACGGCGTCTTGATATTTTGCTTGGGCTTGATCTAGCTGGGCTTTGGCTTGGAAAACTACTTCTCTTCGAGTCCCGGCTTTGAGTTCGGCAAGATTTGCCTGTGCTTGTTCCAGTGCTGCTTGTTTTTGTCGTAGCTGGGCTTGGGCATCATCAATTTGTAGGCTAATAATTACTTCCCCTTGTTGAACACGGGTGCCCTCTTTGATGTAAATCTGGGTAATTCGCCCTCCAACCTGTGGCTTGATTGGTACAGAGAGTGGTGCCTCTAAGGAGCCAATAAACTGCGAACTATCCTGCACAGTTTCAGTTTTCACAGTTGCTAGCTTGACGGGAATTACGGGTTGACCAGCCGCTGCTCCAGCACCCGATGGTGCATTACTAGCATGACTAGTATGCCACCAGCGCCAACCAATACCAACACCCGCAACTAACAGGACGATTCCCAAGATTAGAGGCCAACGCCGCTTTTGAGGTTGCTTAGGCGATCGCTCTGGCAATGGTTGCGACTCTTGACTAGAATCAGTAACAGGAGGCTGTTCTATTTCAATGGGAAGGCGAGAGTCAGGAAACTCAGAATGGGACATCTTTATTTTCTCGTTTTGTGGATTTAAACTTGGGCAATCTACTTTTCGCTAAAAAAGCATTGTTTGAATAGTTTTTTAGCCTTTTTTCTCTATCTAGGTGACAAATATGCTTGGGTATTTGGGCGATCGCTCACGATGTCTAGCACCTAAAACGAACAAATATGGTTGATCACATTATGGTTAATTTGTAAATTTTTTAACTCCGATCAATTTTTTAAAGTGTAATTTATAAAACCTTCTTAGTCAGTATAAACTCAGCGCCTTAGCTCAGAGAACAAGCACGGTTCATCTTATTACAGGCACATCAACAGAACCTCCTACCTCCTTCAATGGCAAAGTACTAATACCGCGCACAAATAAATTTACACAAGTTTCCATGTAGCATTCACGACTGTAGCCTACTGTGGTAGGTATATCGCTAAAACGCAGCATACCGTGAAGCAACATACCCGTGAAACTATCCACAGATGCTTTCAAATTTATATCTAAGGACACTGTGCCCTTCTCTTGACTCTTCTGCAAGTAAACAACCAGCTGTTCGCGCCGCGATTTGTCAGTTTCGTATAAGATCAGACGGGCGGCGTGGGGATGTCGCTTCGCTTCCCCAATAAATGTCCGAATCAGGTCTTCATGCTCCTCTATCATCTGGTTGCAAAGCCTTGCATAATTCTTGAGGTCAATGTATAGGTTTTGAGTCCACTCGTCGTGATGGACTAAAGCTTGGGCTTGTAAAGCGATCGCTTCGGTAATTACAGCAGCTAGTAGTTGCTCTTTATTCTGGAAATGACGAAATAAAGTTACCTCATTGACCGCAGCAACACGAGCAATTTCTCGCGTTGTGGCTCCGGTTAAACCTGCTGTTGCAAACACCTTAGTTGCTGACTTTATCAAGCGTGCACGAGTTTGTGCCGTCCTTGATGCTAAGTTTTCCATGAGCGTTTGCAAGCGCTTGCTTGCACATGTAAGTGCTTGCTTGCATTATAACCACACAGCAGAAAATAGTGGTATAAGTTACAGATGAGTTTATCGCTCTTGAGTAGTAGTGAGTACTGATCTTAGGGAAGAAATGCCTATGGAGCGATGCCTTCTCTACGAGACGCTTGTCTGCGACACGCTGCGCGTAGCTTGCTTCCAGGAAGTGGTACGCCAACGGCGGGCTACGCCTACGCTGATTAATTCAGCTCTATTAATCAAGGTTGCGAGTTTCATCAAGTTATCCTCACCAAGAACAACGTGCAAGTCCCTTAGTGTTCTCTAGAGTCCTATTTTTGAGTAGTCTCAACTTCCTACACTCAGGTCATCCGATCGGTTGATTTTTAACTCACCCAAATGGGTGATTTAATTTTCCCTAATCAGGGTTTTGTTGTATGCCCCAATCCCCTTCAACCATCCACAACTGATTTTTTAGAATCCAATTTTGGTAAAATACCCACAGTTGATTTTCGGTTAGCAACAATATGAGAAAGCAGCCCTTCATACCGATCAAGTGCTTGCTCCAAGGAATAGTTTTCTTCGGCAAACTGTCTTCCTGTCTTACCTAGCCTCGCCCCTAGAGTAGGATTAGCATATAAATTATGCACCGCAGCGGCCATTGCATCGGGTGATTCTGGCTCAACAATTATCCCACCACCACTGAGTTGGATTGCTTTAGCAGCAGTACCAGTAGCGGGAACTGAACCCACAATCGGGCTACCACTCGCCAACAGCAGTGGTATTTTTGAAGGCATATTGAACGAAATCACATTCCGCTTTTGCACAATCAGCCCGATATCAGATGCTGCTAGCATTTCGGGTAGTTTTTCTCGCGGCTGCAATGGTAGCAGCAAAACATTATCTGCTCCATTTAATAGACAATATTCCTGCAACCTTCGCAATGCTATTGATTCGCCAACAATGACAAAGACAATATCTCTGATATGACGTAAGCAAACTGCTGCTTCTATTACTGTCTCTAAACCTTGCGTTAGAGCAATGTTACCCGAATAAAGTACTACAAATTTCCCATCGAGTTGATGGCTAGATATCCAGGAGTTGGTCTCTTTCGGTAAGGGGCGAATGAAATTTACATTCACCCAATTGGGAATACAAACGATTTTATTAACAGGTACTCCCTTATTCACTAAATTCTCACGAAACCCATCGGTGATCACACTAATAGTGTGTGCAGTCCGATATGCAAATTTCTCTAGGGCTGCAAGAGTTCGGATCATCCACTTATTTTTTAATAGCCCAATACGCACGGCAGCTTCTGGGAGAATATCTTGCACATTCAGAACTACTGGGCAGTTGTATAACCAACCAAATATTGTTGCTGGTAACGTACCTAGTAGAGGCGGAATTGTTAAGATAATCACATCTGGACGTTCGCCTTTAAAGACTTGGGGTAAGCTCGTGAAAACAAAGCTCAACTCCAATAAAAGCCGATCCACGAGGTTTGGTTTAGACTGAATCCGCAGGTAACTTCGTTGAATGGTGACGCCATTTTTTTGTTCAGTAACGTACCATTTACCCCGATATCCATCGTAAATCTGACGCTGAGGATAGTTGGGCATTCCGGTAATCACCCGCACTTTATGACCTCGCTTTACTAGTCCTTCGGCCAATTCAGTCATTAAGGGAGCAATTCCAATCGGCTCTGGATGATAGTTGTAGGAATAGATCAGAATGTGCATGAGCTATTTATAATTATAAATTTTGTGAATACAGCCTGAGATGAGCGGATTTACTGCTAATTTCAGTAGGCGCTCTATTTTTATTGTTTAATTTAGGTTGTGAGTCGGTGATGATTTTTTAAATCACAATTGCAAGCAAGACTGTTTAGGACTTTTATCGATGGATTTTAATACAGCACAATTCAGAATTCAGGAGTCAGAATTCAGAAGTAAAACAGGCTTTGTGCCTGGCTTTGAGACTTGGGTTGTGTACTTCACTTTCCTTGAAATCTGCTGTAGTTGTTAATTATTAGTTATCAATTACCAGTGTTTACTGATAATTGGTAATTGATTTAAGTTTATTATCATACGCATGATAAGTTTTCACTAATTTAAATCAGAATCTAATATTTAAATTTACACTTAGGCGATTGTAGCATTATATTTAATCTTGTGTATCAAACCTACATTCCACCTTGTAAAGTGGCACATGAAGTATTTTTAACCAAGTGATCAGGATTGGATTCAATATTATTACTGGAACAACCTATTTTGGTAAAAAATGCATACCATGATTAATTTTTACAGTGCGTAAGTCCAATCATTGCGATCACTCGAATACTTGTGTTAAAAAGTATTTGAGCGATCGCAAACCGATAAGGTTGAATGATCAACTCGCCAGTTCACTGAACTATAAACTAAATTTGGCTACCTCTGACTAGGAAGCCCTACTTTCTAGCAAGAGGCTTGCTTTTTCTTCAGAGTTGAACCTACACCCAACATCCCAAATGCCAGTACACCCAAGATAGAAGCAGGTTCAGGGACTTGGGCTAAGTGAATAGAGCCAGAATTTTGATCTACTAGTGTTGACGTTCCCTGTTGATTGACATCCTGACGTAATACCAAAGAGTCGCCAACCGTTCCCTGAAAGAAATATTCTCCGATTACACCCGTCCCTCCTCCTACATCAAAGGGGCCAAACAATTTCTGAGTGGAAGTATCAAAGTTGAAAGTGAAGAAATCAGATTGTGACACTCCACCACTAACGGTGTTATAAGTTCCCAGAGAATTATTAGATGGGTCTAAGAAGGAGACATTCAAGGATTGTAAAAATTTGGTCGCTCCACTACCACTTTCTGAAATAATTGTCGGTGCTGTAGCCGCGTCGTAGCTGAATGAACCTACTGCTGAATAACCGGCATTACCTAGCCAGTTAAAGTTTAAATCAATAGCTTGAGCTGGGTTGTTAGCACCAGTAGCAATCGCAACACTAAGAGCAGTACTGGTTGCTGCGATCACAGCGATTTTGGTAAAAATATTTTTCATTGTTCTAACTCCAAAATTCATTGACATGATGCAGATATCAATGCATCAAACATCACTCAGCTTACGATAGAAATATGTATAAGTAAATACTGCATGAAACTACGGTAGCAAATGTAAAAAATCAATGAAGAGAAACACTTTTTTGTGAAGTTTTGGAGAAAATGCCAAATCTATCTAACAATCCAAAGATGTATCTGGTAAGGCTGACTAAAAATCACGAGCGATCGCCAGATAATAACTGATAAAGTTGAGCTACGCAAAGTTGAAAACAGTGTCCTATGCCTGGGTTTCTATTAGAAGTTGGTACAGAAGAACTACCTGCAAGTTTTCTCAGTGATGCTTTAGTGCAATGGCAGGAACGCATTCCCCAAAGCCTGGAAGCAAACAGCCTCAAGGGCGAAAGTGTCCAAGTGTACGGTACTCCCCGGCGGCTGGCGGTAGTAATTAAAGGTCTACCATCTCAGCAACCAAACCGAGAAGAAGAAATTAAAGGGCCCCCCGCCCAAGCCGCCTTTAAAGATGGTCAGCCGACAGCAGCAGCAGCAGGCTTTGCTAAAAAGCAAGGTGTGGAAGTGGATGCGCTGTTTATTCGCCCCACTGACAAAGGGGAATTTGTATTTGTGCAAAAAAGAATTTCCGGTCGTCCTGTAGCGGAAATTTTGACAGAACTTGTTCCCCAGTGGATTTGGGGTTTGGAAGGTAAGCGGTTGATGCGTTGGGGAAATGGGGATGCGAGGTTTTCCCGACCAATTCGCTGGCTAGTAGCTTTGTTAGATGAGACGGTGCTACCTCTAGAATTAGTTAATGGTTCTAAAACGATTCAGAGCGATCGCATTTCCCAAGGTCATCGTGTCTTGCATCCTAAACCTGTGACAATTGCTCAAGCTACTGATTATGTTACCGCCCTCAAGTCTGCTTATGTCACCGTTGACCCAGAAGAACGGGCATATGAGATTGAAAAGCAAGTAAATGCAGTAGCACAGAATTTAGGCGGGTATACAGTAATTTACCCCGATTTGTTAGCGGAAGTAACCAACCTTGTAGAATATCCTTCCACGGTTGTCGGTAAATTTGAACCAGAATTTTTGGAATTACCAACTGAGGTAATTACTGAAGTCATGGTTACTCATCAGCGTTATTTCCCTGTATTTAAACCAAATAGTTTTGAGCAAGAATTATTGCCCAATTTCATCACTATTTCTAACGGTGATCCTCAGAAGTCAGATATTGTTGCCGTCGGGAATGAAAGGGTAATTCGTGCCAGATTAGCTGATGGCAGATTTTTCTATGAAGCTGATTTAACTAAGCCTTTAGAAAGCTTTTTACCCCAATTAGAAAAAGTCACTTTCCAAGAAGAATTGGGTTCTTTGCGTGCGAAGGTAGATAGAGTAGTTAAAATTGCCGAGCAAATTAGCAGCCAATTAGAATTAGAGGAAAATCAAAGCCAAAGAATCCAACGCGCTGCTTTATTATGTAAAGCAGATTTGGTTACACAAATGGTCTATGAATTCCCAGAATTACAAGGGATTATGGGAGAAAAATATGCCTTAGCCAGTGGTGAAGATGCCGAAGTAGCAAAAGCTATTTTTCAACATTATTTGCCAACAGGAGCCGGTGACATTTTACCTGGAACACTCACGGGTCAAATTGTCGGTTTGGCAGATAGATTAGATACCTTGGTGAGTATCTTTGGTTTAGGTTTAATTCCCTCTGGTTCCTCTGATCCTTTTGCCTTGCGCCGTGCTGCTAATGCTGTAGTTAAAATTGTTTGGTTTGATAATTTACCGATAAATTTAGATGATTTATTGACGCAAATAGCAACAGATTTTGCAGCAACATATCACAAAGATCAGGCATCATTAACCGCAGCATTACAAGAGTTTTTCTTACAACGCATCCGCACTTTACTGCAAGAAGAAAAGCAGATTGATTACGATTTGGTAAATGCAGTTTTGGGAGAAAATGACGCGGAATACACAGAACGGACGTTAAAGGATTTATTAGATGTACGCGATCGCGCCTTATACTTACAACAAATCCGTAACGACAGTACCTTAGATAACATCTACGAAACCGTTAACCGTTCCACACGATTAGCCGCCCAAGGTGATTTGGATACAAAACAGCTAGAACCCACAACCGTAGTGCGTCAAGAATTATTTCAAAAGCCCTCTGAGATCGCTTTGTATAATGCCCTAATCGAATCAGTACCCCAAACTCAAGCAGCACAGCAGACACGAAATTATCAACTGTTAGTAGCAGCACTAACAAAAATTGCTCCGACAGTTAGTAACTTCTTTGATGGCCCAGATAGTGTTTTAGTTATGGACTCCGATCCAGAAGTCAAGCGTAATCGATTACACTTACTGGGATTAGTTCGCAATCATGCCCGTGTTTTAGCTGACTTTGGGGCGATCGTCAAAAATCTGTAGCGTAGGTTAACAAAAACTTGTGTAATTTTTGCCAATAAACGCTAATATGGGACTGCTTAACCAGGGACACTCTGCTGCAATCTATGCCTAGAGCTTCTGTGATTGGATTGGGAAAGTCCGGTGTTGCTGCGGCGAGATTGTTGAAACGGGAAGGTTGGGAGGTAGAGCTGAGTGATGGCAACACCTCCGAAACCCTCCTACTACAACAACAAGAACTCGCTGCCGAGCAAATAACCGTTAAACTAGGCCAATCCCTAGAATTGAATGGTGCTAATTTACCGCAATTAATAGTAGTTAGTCCTGGTGTGCCTTGGGATATTCCCGTATTAGTTGAGGCACGCCAATTAGGTATTGAAACCATTGGGGAAATGGAACTCGCTTGGCGAAATTTGCGCTCGCTACCTTGGGTAGGAATTACTGGTACTAACGGCAAAACTACTACCACAGCTTTAATTGCTGCCATTTTCCAAGCAGCAGAATTAGATGCACCCGCCTGCGGTAATATTGGCTACGCCGCCTGTGAAGTTGCCCTATCTCAGGGGGCAGGGGGAGCAGAAGAAAAATTTGATAACTCCTCACTCTTAACTCCTAACTCTTCACTCGATTGGGTGATTGCGGAAATTAGCAGTTATCAAATAGAATCTTCTGTCTCTCTTGCTCCTCGTATTGGTGTTTGGACGACTTTCACACCGGATCATCTTAGTCGCCATCAGACTTTAGAGAACTATTACAACATCAAAGCCAAGTTATTACGTCAGTCTGAGTTGCAAGTGTTCAATGGCGATGATGCCTACTTGAGCAAGTTAGGATTAAGTGCTTGGCCTGAAGCCTATTGGACAAGTGTGAAAGGAAAAGATTTTCTGATTAGCGAAAAAGGCTTTTACATCGAAGACGACTGGGTTGTGGAAAAGTTGAGTGCAACCTCTGCACCAGAAGCGATTGTGAAAGTATCTACTTTGCAGATGGTGGGAGAACATAATCAGCAAAATCTCTTGATGGCAGTAGCAACGGCACGATTAGCGGGAATTAATTGCGATGCGATCGCGCGTGCAATTCGGGAATTTCCTGGCGTTGCCCATCGTTTGGAACATATCTGCACTTGGAAAGGTATTGATTTCATTAACGATAGCAAAGCTACCAACTATGATGCTGCTGAAGTTGGTTTAGCATCCGTTAACAGTCCAGCGATTTTAATTGCTGGTGGAGAAGCTAAAGCAGGTGATGATACTGCTTGGCTAGCACAAATTCACTCTCAAGCTGCTGCTGTGTTATTGATTGGCTCTGCTGCTCCTGCATTTGCCAAACGTCTCCAAGAGGTAGGGTATCATTCTTACTATATTGTGGAAACGATGGAGAGGGCAGTTCCCATGTCGGCGGAATTAGCTAAGGAGTATCAAGCGTCTGTGGTGTTGCTATCCCCGGCTTGTGCGAGTTTCGACCAGTACCCGAATTTTGAGGTGCGGGGCGATCGTTTCCGTCAGTTGTGCCTTGCTTGGGCAAAAGCAGAGAAGCTTCAATACAACTCGATTCTTTCATCCCCTCTGCCTTAGCTCATTCACTGTGTAGCTGCAAGTCACACAGTGAATGAATCATGTAAAATTATTAACAATTTTTGTATTTGGTAGCAAATAGCTGTATTCTACACAACTGATAATACTGTGCAGCTAGGAGAGATTTATGAAAT
Organism: Nostoc sp. NOS(2021); assembly: GCF_017115025.1. Lineage (GTDB taxonomy): Bacteria > Cyanobacteriota > Cyanobacteriia > Cyanobacteriales > Nostocaceae > Nostoc. The sequence continues at coordinate 34,461 of NZ_JABXKM010000061.1, forward strand.
TAAAAATGGTCGCCACTTGGCAATATGCAAAGAAAAATTTTGTTTTCCCAAGAAATATTATATTTTTTGGGTTGGCACTTTTACTGATTTTAGGTTTTAGTACGATTGTAAACTTCACACCATTGGCTCAACCTGCCGTAGCTCAAGTGGCGCCAATCTCAACCACTATTCCACGTTATGCGGTAACTGCTGAATTTGGTAGAGATAGACCAGGTAGCGATTACTATTCTTTTACGATTTCAGCATACGCTTCAATTTGCCAGGAGGCTTGTATTAATGATACCGGCTGTATTGCTTATACCTATGTTCGACCAGGGCCACAAGGTCCTAGTGCTGTTTGTTATTTAAAATCTGTAGCCCCAGCATCTAACCCAAATGACTGCTGTGTATCCGGTGTGAAATTGTAAGTTAAAAGTGCAGTGCGATCGCATCATCACATAGACTTAAATATTCTAGAAGGATTGTTTAGCCCTAATTTAGTGGTTTCCGATAATTATGTTTTGCTGTAGTTTGCAACTTCAACCCCATGAGCAATGCTTGTAGGTTTAGGAATAGTTGACACTCCCCGCCATAAATGGACGGGGATTCTTGGTTCAATGAGACCACTTAAACTAGGTTCCTTGCGTTACCTAGCCCAGAGGTGGGACTCTCCCCAAGCCTTAACTTTCCGAGTGCCCCTCGGTAGTTGCATTGCTGAGGCAGTGCGTTGGGCGGCTATGCCGACTTAAAGCAACTGCCGTGCAAGTCCTGTTTAGTTTGAAACAAATAGTCTCAAAATTCTGAGTCGTCTAGCTCCTATAAATCTTTTACCTACTGCTAGGAGGAAACTAGAACAATGCAGTAGAACCGCATAGATTTAATTGTCAAGGTTCAGTGCTTTGTCTTTCGACGGCTAGGTTTTTTAAGTGGTTGATTACCTTTCCACTATAATTAGTGTAGCACATTGGTACACTAAATGCTTGAAAAACAGTTGCACATTAGACTTTCCCAAGATGAGATGAAAGCCCTTGAGCGATATGCAAAAAAAGCAAAGCGAACCAAAACAGATATTATCAGGGAGTTTCTTCGATCATTAATAGAACAAAAGCCGATCGCGCGAACGACGGGGCTTTAAACCCATTAATTCCGGTAAACCATCTTCTAGCATTCCTTCTAGATGAAATTCAATAGCTTCTGTAATCATCTGCTTGACTTCTTCTAAAGTTTTACCCACAGCTACACAACCTGGTAAATCAGGGACATAAGCGCCGTAGCTAGTTTCTCCCTTTTCAATCACAACTGTATAACGCATTAGTCTTCCTCCAATTGAGCTTGTCTCCAGATATTTTTAAGAGTACCAATTGACACATCAAGATTTAGCTTACCAGATACTATTACAGTAGTGGGTTTGAGCATTGCTAAGTAGATGGATAAAAATATTTCTCATGAATCGAGCTGCTCAAAATGAAATAGACATCTCCGAAAAAGAATGTAGAGACGTAGCACTGCTACGTCTCTACAAGGGTTCTGGTTAACGCATATTTAATTTCTGGAGATGTCTAATGCTAAAGTTAATAATCAAGCTTTTCCAGAGCTACATTTCCCTTCTGACAGATAAAATTTATATATGAACTCTACACAAGAAAAACTAAAAGTTCAGCTTGAACAGGCAATAGTTGCGGCTTTTGGCGCTGACTTCGCTGGAGTAGATCCAATTTTGGTTTCTGCTAGCAATCCTAAATTTGGTGATTATCAGGCGAATGTGGCTTTATCCCTAAGTAAAAAGAAAGGATTGCAACCAAGAGCGATCGCAGCTGCGATCGTTGAGAAACTAGATGTATCCGAAATCTGCGAACCGCCGGAAATCGCTGGCCCAGGATTTATCAATCTGAAACTGAAAACGGCATACTTAGAAGCGCAACTAAACGCGATTCAAGCTGATCCCAGACTAGGAGTTCCAGCCGCGAAAACGCCCAAGCGGGAAATTGTGGATTTTTCCAGTCCGAATATTGCTAAAGAAATGCACGTCGGACACTTGCGTTCGACAATTATTGGTGATTCCATCGCCCGGATTTTAGAATTTCAAGGACATGACGTACTGCGATTAAATCATGTGGGTGATTGGGGTACGCAGTTTGGAATGTTAATTACTCATCTTCGTGAATTTGATTCTGAAAATAATTCCTTTTGGAATAGTCTATATTATGAGGCGGACAATCAACCGGGTTTTATTAACTCTCCCTCTATAAATATAGGAGACTTGGTTCAGTTTTACAGAGAAGCTAAGAAAAAATTTGATGAAGATGCTGATTTTCGAGAAAGATCACGTAAAGCAGTAGTAGAACTACAATCTAATGAGTTACCAGCAAAACACGCTTGGTTTTTTCTTTGTGAAGCTTCTCGAAAAGAATTTAAAGTAATTTATGACTTACTGAATATCAACTTAACTGAACGAGGCGAATCTTTCTACAACCGCTTCCTACCAAAAGTTGTGGAAGATTTAGAAAAATCTGGATTACTCGTAGAAAATCAAGGGGCAAAATGCGTTTTTCTGGAAGGCTTTACAAATAGAGAAGGTGAACCTCTACCTTTAATTGTGCAGAAATCAGATGGCGGTTATAACTACGCCACTACAGATTTAGCATCCCTCCGCTACCGGATTCAGCAGGATCAAGCAAAGCGGATAATTTATGTAACCGATGCTGGACAAGCAAACCATTTTGCCCAATTCTTCCAGGTAGCACGCAAAGCCGGGTGGATTCCCGATGATGTGGAATTAGTGCATATTCCCTTTGGGTTGGTGTTAGGAGAAGATGGTAAGAAATTCAAAACTCGTTCTGGAGATACTGTGCGGTTGCGGGATTTATTAGATGAAGCTGTTTCTCGTGCCCATGCTGACCTAAAAACTAGATTACAAGAAGAAGAACGCCAAGAAACTGAAGAATTTATTAATGAAGTTGCTAGGATAGTTGGGATCAGTGCAGTTAAATATGCAGACTTAAGCCAAAATCGCACCAGTAACTATATCTTCAGCTACGATAAAATGCTGGATTTCAAAGGTAATACTGCACCCTATATGCTGTATGCTTATGCGCGGATTCAGGGGATTAGTCGCAAGGGTGATATTAACTTTAAGGAGTTGGGAAATAATGCCGTTCTGTTGGAGCATGAAACAGAATTAGCGCTGGCAAAATATTTACTTCAACTGGATGAAATTATTAGTAGTGTAGGGCAAGACTTGCTGCCCAATCGTTTATGTGAGTATTTGTATGAACTGAGTAAAAAGTTTAATCAGTTTTATGACCGGAATCAGGGAGTTCAGGTGCTGGAGGCGGAGGAACCACAGCGAACATCTCGCTTGATTCTGTGTGATTTGACCGCTAGAACCCTGAAGTTGGGATTATCTTTGTTGGGAATTCAGGTATTGGAGAGGATGTAATACTAATTCGTAATTCGTAATTGGTGGAGTTGGAGGCGATCGCAAATGGTACGGACACCATCTAAAAACATAACTTTGGCGGAGTTTCTAATGCTACCAGAAACGAAGCCCGCTAGTGAGTACATCGATGGTCAAATTATTCAAAAACCTATGCCACAGGGAAAGCACAGTACAATTCGAGGTGAAATGGTTAGCACCATCAACTCAATAGTGAAGCCCAAGCGAATTGCTCGTGTTTTTCCAGAACTGCGGTGTACTTTTGGTGGAAGGTCAATAGTGCCAGATGTTTCTGTGTTTACTTGGGAAAGAATTCCCCGTGACGAAAATGGTCAAGTTGCTAATGTATTCCAAGCAGCTCCCGATTGGACTATAGAGATTCTATCACCTGACCAAAGACAAACGAAAGTTACAAAAAATATTTTACATTGCCTGAATTATGAAACACAAATGGGTTGGCTAATTGATCCAGAGGAACAAACGGTATTTGTGTACATCCGCAATCAACAGCCAGTCATGTTGGATGAATTAGAAGCTTTACTCCCTGTGCCAGATTTTGCAAGTGAGTTGAGGCTGACGGTGGGAGATTTATTTGGTTGGCTGTTGGAATAAACCAAACCCTGACGAACTAAGTAAGGAAATAGAGCAAGTGCAACAGGTTTTATGGGTAGGGATCGGTTGTAAACGGGGAACCTCATGGCAGTTGATTGATCGGGCAATTGAGCAAGTTTTTCGAGAAAATCAACTTTTTCAAAGTGCGATCGCAGGGATTGCTAGCATTGACACCAAAGCCTCGGAAGTTGGTTTAGTAGAACTTTGCAACCTCCGCCATTTGCCCCTAAAAACCTTTTCTGCCCAAATCCTTCGCTCTGTCTGTGTCCCCAACCCTGCCACAATTACCGACCACAAAGTAGGTACACCTAGCGTAGCAGAAGCAGCTGCTATTCTTGCAGCCGCTCAACTCACATCGTTGACTGTTTTCCCCTTTAGAAGCATAGAGGAATTGCGGGTGAGGTTCTTAGTTCCTAAACAAATTTTCCAGTTACAAGGGCAACCAGGAGCGGTAACACTAGCTGTTGCCCAAGCTTAAAATATTAGTATTACAATTTACTAATTTTTCTAGTCAACCACTCTCAACAAATAGTTAATTATGCTAGAAACAACTGCTAGTACAATTGAACCTAATAAAGCAGGTAAAAAGCCCTGAATCTCAAAACCATAACCAGGAGTGAGGGCACTTGCCAGCCAAAGGGTTAAGGCGTTGATCACTAATGTAAATAAACCAAAGGTGAGTAAGGTAATCGGAAACGTCAAAATCTGCAAAATTGGTCTAATAAATGCATTAACCAGACCAATAACAAGGGCAGCGACCAGGGCAGTCACAAAATTCTTGATAAAGAATCCCGGAACGATATTAGCAGTAATAAATAACGCCACCGCACTACCGAGCCAAGTTAATAAAAAGTTTTGCATAAGTTTTTTTAGAGGAATTAGCAGTTTAATTAATTTGACTATTGCCAGTTGTAATCTGTAACACCATCAGGCGTAGTTGTATCTAGCTCTTAAAGTTGCTGTACTCTCTTATCAGCCCAAAAACAATGTAATTTTTCAGCGATCGCATAGAGAGATACTTTCAATCAGGGTATCTTTATCGTATTGCAGGATGTACCACGAATTAAATTCATTAAAAATGAGATGAGCAGCAAAACTCCTACAGAAGTTTCTCTTGGTCGAGAAACCTCTGTATCTAAAAGAGGGTATCTAGCACTAGCAAGTTCCAAAGTCATTAAGGGAACTAGCAAAATTGCACTATAGCAGTTCTCGTTTGGATGCAATACATGGTAGAGGCACAGCATTGCTGTGCCCTTACGAGTGGTCTGTATCCCATGCAATTAAGAACCGCTATATAGTTGGCAACTTTAGTATCAGCCTAACGCGGTTGGGGCGATCGCCGCAAAAGAACCTCCCAGGTAGAGCCACCAACTACACCGTCAGCTTCTAAACCATAGCGCTTTTGTGCAGCTTTCACAGCTTCCTCGGTTGTCACGCCAAAATCTCCATCGGCATCGCCTTTCAATAAACCAAGCTTTTTCAGTTGTTCTTGCAACTTGACAACTTCAGAACCACGTAATCCTATACGCAAAATTGGCAATCCTTCTGAGGTGTATTGAATACCAGGGGTTCGCTTAGTAGTTGTGTTTGACTGAGTTCGAGTAGTTGATGTAGTACGATTCGGTGTTTTCTGTGTCCTTGAAGTTGTAGCTTTTCTTGGGGTAGCAGGTCTTGGCTCAGGGCTGGTCGCAACTTGTGTTACAGGTTTTTTTCGGGTAGCAGGTTTTGGCTCAGGGCTGGTCGCAACTTGTGTTACAGGTTTTTTTCGGGTGGCAGGTTTTGGCTTAGGGCTGCTCGCAGCTTGTGTTACAGCTTTTTTTGGAGGGTTGGGGTTAGGATTTGCAACGTTGGTGACGTTGCTAGGCTGGGTTGGAACAGGAAAATTCGTAGCTGAGTTAAATCTTGGCTGGGATGAAGGGGCGGTTGATGCTGCTACCGATTCATTAGGGAAAAGTCGTTGCCAAGTGCTGGCATCAACAACGCCATCTGGATTTAAGCCAGCTGCTTGTTTAAACCGGGAAACAGCACTGGCCGTATTCTGACTATATACACCATCTACTGCACCAGAGTAATAACCCAAAAGTTTCAGAGCTGCTTGAAGTTCAGACACGCGTTCGCCTTGACTACCAACTTTGAGGGTAGGGCGGCTGATGCTATCTCCAGGATTTACTTGGGCAATTTTTTGTGGTGCAGCTATTGATACTACAGCCGTTGAGGCAATCAAGAGAGGTGTAGTGGAGAACAAGAGTATTTCAATGGCTGATAAAGATTTAGAGCTTTTTGTCCACCAACCTTTTTGCCGTTTTTCCATTCTACAGCGATTTACAGTTGGATCTAGTAATTTTAAGTAACTCAAAATACTTGCTGTCAGGCTGCCTTGCATGGAATTTACTCCCAGAATATTCTCATGCTAATGGTACAGCCGCTTGGTCTAAAATACAGCTGTATTTACGATGTCTACGACGGGCGTAGCTGCGGCACATAATCCAATACGCTTCCTCCCTAACCCTTCTCAAAAAGAGGGAAGTGAACTACTCCTAGTTGCCTTGTCTGCGACACGCTGCGCGAACGGCTGAACTAGGAGCTTCTGTAATCACGGGGGAGTGCCCAAACTTAGACTTTCGTCCAAGTTTAGGACTTACCTCCCCTCCTACAGCAGAGACGGCTGAACCTTCCGCCTTTATCATTCTGATACCCTCTGCTCTAATATTTATAGCTGCGTTTCCATCCCTGTCATGATGAGTACCGCAGTGAGGACAAGTCCATTCACGGACATCCAATGGCATCTCACTAACCTGATAGAAACAATTAGAACAGAGTTTAGAACTGGGGAACCATCTGTCAATCTCAACTAACTTACCACCATTGCGTTCCAGCTTATAAGCTAAGAAATTAGTAAATGTTCCCCACCCAACATCAGATATTGATTTTGCCAAATATGAAAAGCGTACCATGCCTTTGACATGAAGATTCTCTACTATGACAGATTGGCTATCGCTGACTAACTTATAACTAAGTTTATGTAGAAAATCAAGACGGGAATTACTAACTCGTTCGTACACCTTGGCAACAACTTTTCTATACCTATTTCTTGAATTACTTCCTTTTTGTTTACGTGCTAATTTTTGTTGTTTACGCTTGAGGTTTTTCTCATGCTTGGCAAGATGTTTAGGGTTGTCGTATTTGGAAACCTTTTCACCGTCAGTAACGACAGCAAAGTGTTTTAGCCCTAAGTCAATGCCGTAAATTTTACCAACTGAGAAACGCGGGTTTTCTCCTTCTGTCTCAGTCAGTATAGATGCAAGATATTTACCTGAAGGCATTTTACTCACAGTAACAGTTTTGACTTTCCCCTCAATCGCTCTGTGTATTTTGGCTTTGACTAGCGTTAGCGAGCTTGCGTTCGCTTTTAACGTCTCGTAGAGAGCGTCACCTCGAAGAGGGGATTCGTCATACATCTGATATTTGTTTAAGATAGGCAAGAAATCAATATCAGATGCAATCCTCATCCCCCGCTCCCTATCCCCACCTTATGAGTACATTGAAGGTGGGGACTTCCGCGATACGTTAAAGCAAAGCTATGCGTAGGCTCCGCCCGTCGTAGACATCGCTCGATTAATTGCTTCTTCTTGACCAACTAAAGACAAGTAAGGTGATTTTAAATACTTACAAGCTGAAGCGATCGCATCCTTGGCACTCACCGCCGCAATCAATTCTTGGAACTTTGTATCAAAATCAATTCCTAAGCCCAAAATTTCATACCAGCCGTATATCTGAGCAATTTGCCCGTTCGTTTGTTTACCCAAGGCGTACTGCCCCAGGATCTTGTTTTTAGCAGCTTGGAGTGCGCTTTCGGTTACTTCGGTGGTAGACAATAAATCTACTTCTGTACGCAGTCCTTCTAGGGCGATACTGGTATTTTCCGGTGCTGTACCCATGTAAACCACAAATGATGCTGGAAATAGCCTTGTGGAGTAAAAGGCGGATACTTCGTAAGCTAAACCTCGTTTTTCTCGCAATTCGACAAACAAGCGACTAGAAAGCCCATTTCCCAAGTAGGTACACAGCAACTTCAGTGGGGCGTAGTCAACAGAACTCACCGATGTTCCCAAATAACCGAGCATCACGATTGATTGTTGTGTCTGTATTGGCTTCACCTTTACCTGCGGTTCCACCTTAATTTCAGGTAAATTCAGTATTGGCAGTGCTTGGGCTGGAGCTTGCCAATCACCAAAAACTTCTTCTACCAATGCTACTGCATCTGTAGGTGTGACTCTCCCAGCAATACTAATTACTAGATTATCTGGACGAAAATAAGTTTGGTGATACTCCACTAAATCCGCACGAGTTAAGTGGCTCATGGTGGTTTCATCTCCCAGCACTGACATAGAGTAGGGATGATTTTGGTACATTACCTGCCGCATTTGTTCAAAGGCGACAGTGAACGGTTGCTCTTTTTGGGAACGAATATCTTGGAGTGCTAAACGTCGTTCTAGTTCCACTTGAGTTTCGGGAAAAGTAGGCGATCGCAAAATCCGCCCTGCCAATGTTAAAATTTCCGCAAAATCGGATGTTACCGTTTTGAAAGATAGCAAAAAATAATCAGTACTGGCATCTGCACTCAAACTCGCCCCTACAGACTCGACAATTTCGGCAATTTCCAAACTAGAAAGTCCATCACATCCCTTTGTCATCACTGCTGATAGCAAATGTGCCAACCCTGCTTGCTCCCGCTTTTCGTGACAACTACCGGCACGCACAAAGATTCGCGCCGCAATAATGTCCGCAGCAGGATTTTCTGCTACCAGCACGACAATGCCATTGTTCAATACAGTGCGATGGATAGGCGATTTTTGCAGCAAGGTTGTCATTTGTCCTTTGTCCTTTGTCATTTGTCATTTGTCATTGGTCATTGGTCATTTGTCTTTTGCTAATGACTAATGACTAATGACTAACACGGTTTAAGTACAGTAACCGCATAATTCTGCGGCGAGAGATACTGTTTAGCTAACTTTTGCAATTCTTGGGCATCAAAAGACTGAATCTGCTGGGGATATGTCACAGCTAATTCAGCTTGGGCGATCGTATTGTAATACCCATAAAGCCCCGTTAGCTGATTTGGCGTTTCAGTAGAAAACGCATACTCATTACATAGCAGCCTGCGTGTACGGGCAAGTTCCTGTTCACTAATCCCTCTAGTCTGCAAATCATCCAAATGAGCGCAAATTAAAGACTCAACTTCCTCCAAATTTTCTGGTTCCAACCAGGCAGTAATTGTAAATAAACTTGATTCCCGTTGTAGAGAAAAACTACTGCAAATTCCCTGTACCAATTGCAAATCTTCTCGCAAATCACGCACTAAACGCGAAGTCCGCCCTTCTGCCAATAACACCGACAACAAATCTAAACCATAGCCAGTGCGGATTTCCTCTACTCCGGGTACCAGCCACGCCATCAACAATCGCGCTTGCTCTATGCGTGGTAAACACAGTTCTTGACGGTGAATTCCTGTTATCACTGGCTTTGCCACTTTCTCAAACTGCGGACAATTTGAGCGTTCGGCAAAATCAGCAAATGAACGATTTACCATTTCCCAAGCTGGTTGCTGGGCTATACCCCCGGCAATTACCACCGTCATGTTTTCCGGCTGATAGTGAGTGCGGTGAAAACAGCGCATTGCTTCTGGTGACTGCTGCATCAGTTCTTGCTCAGTACCCAGCACCGAACGTCCGTAAGGGTGATGCTGATAGATGCTTTGAATCAGAGTTTGAAATCCTATCCAGTCGGAATCGTCATGACAAGAGCGAATTTCCTCTAGCACCACGTCCCGTTCGCGGCTAAATTCATCTTCTGGAATTGCCGCATTCAGTAGTAGTTCTCCCAAGTAGGGCAGAGTATCTTTTAAATAAGGGGCAGCTGTGGTGAGTGAATAATTAGCATAATCATAGCTTGTCGCTGCATTACTCACGCCACCCCGGTTTTCAACCTTGTAATCGAACATTCCAGGGGGTAGCGTCGCCGTACCTTTAAAAATCATATGTTCTAAAAAGTGCGCCATGCCGAACCACGGTTCTGGCTCTAGGCTTGCTCCAGCACGCACCCAAACATCAGCCACAACTACAGGGGTAGTGGGAATTTCTTGATGAATAAACGTTAAACCACTCTCTAGTCGGAAGACCGAGGCTGGAAATACGGTATTAGTTAGTTGCTGTGACAATTTTTTGTAGCTTTAACCACAATTTTAGATAATTTTGTTATCTTAACTCTGAACGATACCTAATTTAGAATCAAGTTATACAGATTTTGTTTTTATCAGCAGGTATTGCTAACTTCTAAGCACATCTGTCGTCGGGGCACAGCAATGCTTATTGGTGTCAACTTAAGAAGATAAAGCCCAAATTTGTTGGGTGTAAGCGTCAATCTCTCGATGGCGCTTACGCCTGGTTTTGACTAATCCAAACAGCTTTTGACGTTCCATAAGATAGGGAACAGGGTAATGGGCATCACCACGTAGAACAGCTTGAGAAAAATGGTATAACCCACGAAAGACCATTATCTCTTTCTCGATTTGCAAGGGTTGGCGGCACTGGTACATATTTTTGCTGCCGCAGGTCTGGGTTTCCTTTTCGCACCGGACGTTTTGTACTCGTGATATATCACTTAGAACATCAAACCAGATATTCCGAGATTACATCTTATGCTGGCTTTTAGAGTTGTCTCGTTCCCAGTCTCTGACTGGGAATGCCTAATTGGAGGCTCCGCCTCAAGACTTGCGGCAGAGCCGCAATGAGCAGCATTTCCAGCCAGAGGCTGGAAACGAGGTTCTAAAAGGGTTTTAGCTTAAGTTGACACCAATGGGCACTGCCATGCCCCTACGGGTGTACCTCACGTAAACGAAAACCGCTATATTATCAAAATAATTCATAATTGATCATTAAGTAGTCGGACAGAATTAATTACACAATGTCATTGCGAATGCAGCGAAGCGAAATGAAGCAATCGCAAGGGCTGGGATTGCTTCGCTCCGTTCGCAATGACTATAAATATTTTTGTCCAGCTACTTAATAATTCATAATTACAAGACGCTCTCTACGAGACGCTGCGCGTAGCTTGCTTAAGAGCAGGGGTACGCGGACTCGCTTTGCGTGGCGCTATCAGTAGTAGCTCCTGTACTCTCCACTGTCTTGTTGACCACTAAATTTTGATTTAGTGTGGGCTGCTTTACCCATTCTTTAATTATGAATTATCAATTATGAATTATTCGGTCAGCCCTGGTATAAGAACAAAGTTTTGCGTGGCGACTGAATGATTTTTATAATTCGCACGAGTCGCAACAAGCAAAATCATCAAAAGTCAGAATAATCGATGGTTGGTCAAATTTTTATGCAAGTTTTAACTACCGAGACTCAGGAGTTTGTTGCAGACGTAATAGGGTATTGTAAACCTGCCGTTTTAACATGTTGTTATTTTGTAGTTCTATAGTAATTTTGTTGAACTGATCAAATCTCAAACCATTATCTTCGACAATTTTTTGAGCGTGGGTACAGTAATTCACTGCGATATCTTGAGCCTTCTTTGGAAGACCATTTATGCTGTTAGAATCGTTACAAACAATCTTGGGAATTTCTCCATTGCCAATAAGTTTTTTAATTTCTTCAAAGGCATTTTGACGTGCTGGTTCCATTGCTAGCACGGCTTGAGCGTAGCTGTCGATTTCAGTATTGTTAACTATTGGTGGTGGAGTTTGAGCGTAAGCTTTTGAACTCAATGAAAAAGCGTTGAAAATCACACCCGCAGTAGCGATCGCGCCGAAAAAGAATGATTGAGAAAGGATTCGCTTTCGGCTAGGTCGGGAAAATAAATCGTAAATTTTCTTCATATAGTGTGTGACACAGAACTACATCAGGGATATTATAAGAACTTTGAATTATTTTCACAGTTGGAAGTTCCAGCAACTGCTCAAGACATCAAGCTTTTATACTTGATTGTCAATTTCCTCGGCATACTTCACAAAGTTCGATTACTTTAGTCTGGAGTGTTGACATTTCTGATGCTCCTTGCTTGAGGCTCACTTCTAACTCTAGTAGTAGGGGTAAGCAAGAGATCAACTGTTGCACAGAAAGCAGCCTGATTTCTTGCTGTAAGAAGTAAATTCGTTTGGGATTACCGATGTCAGCAGCTTTAGCAATCTCTTGTTGATTGCGCTCACCACTTTCGATCATAATCTTGACCCAGAGCCAGGTGCGAAATTGTCCAATCAGTGTGGCAACTATCCGTAATCCCGGCTCGGAAGCATTGCTCAAATCTGCCAAGGTTGTCAAAGCTTTAGCTGTATCTCCTGTTCTGATTGCTGCTGCTAATTGTAAGCTATTTTGAGTAGTATTTCTTACTAACTTCGTAACGGTATCTATGTCTAAAGGCTTATTGCTACCTTGGGCATATAGCCGCAATTTCTCTAACTCATTGTAGAGAAGCCGTGTATCATTTCCGATAGATTCTGCCAACAACTGGGCAGTATTGGCTGTCAGTTTCACGCCCACAGTCTGGGCTGCTTGATTAACAGATTGCACCAGCAATTCTGTTTTCCAAGGGGGAATGAGCGGAAATTCTCGGAACTCGCTAGCAGATTGTTTTAACAATTTCGTGGATTTGAGGCGTTCATCTGGCTTGTTCCGGCTGGTAAGCAATAAAAATGAGTTTTCGGGAATGACAGGTAGCGATCGCCCCAATTCTGCTAACACATTCTCTGGACAGTGCTGAAATAGAGTAGTATTTATCAGCCATACCAAGCGCCCACCAGCGCCAAAAGTGGGTGTCATTACCTGATTTAACCCCTGGATCGCAGCATCAGCTTGATCTGGGGGGAATGAAGTGTAGTTAAAACTTATCCATTGGGGATCGAGGACGCGATCGCGCAGCATAGCGATCGCCTTTTCTATAGCAAAATCATCCTCACCCCAGTAAACACAGATTGGCATAGATAAATCTCTTAGTAGATAGGGCATGGGGCATTGGGCATTGGGCGTTGCTAAAGAATTAATATTTATAACTCCTAACTCCTAACTCCTAACTCCCCACTCCCCACTCCGAAAACTAAATACTTTTGAAATCATTCTGTTAATCAAGGTAATTTTCCCTAAAATCTATCAAGTGAGAGCGTGAGGCTATGAAGATTGGACGACAACTATCAAACTTACTTAAATCGGTTAGCACGACTGACGCTGCCAGAAGCCTACAGATCCCAAGTCCAGCATATTCAGGAATCTTATAAATTTCAGCCACATTCTGGGTTGAGACAAGCAGCATCCTTTCCTGGCTATACGCTAATTACCCCGCCTGCGGCAGAAGAAGAATCACAAAACTCTGCTTTCTATGCCAAATTACAGACTTATCAACAGGAACTTTTGCAGTTGCCTGTAAACCGTAATTTGATTGTACCTGTACCTCCTGTTAGCTTCCATCTAACTTTGGCAGATTTAATTTGGGACAGTGCTTACCTTGACACCTGCGAAAAAAATCCCAAATTTGACGAGGAGTTACACTCTTGTTTCGCCGAAATGTTTCAGCAATATCAACAATTGATGACAAACAGGAGTCATCCGATTAAATGGCAAATGCTGGGACTAATACTGATGCCAAGAGCTGTAGCCGTTTGTTTAGTACCCAAGGATGAACGCTGCTACGAGGAAATTATTAAATTTCGCCGAACAATTTATCAAAATCCCAAGTTAATTGCTTTGGGTATTGAGCAGCATTATCACTTCACAGCCCATGTTACATTAGCCTATTTTGGGGAGGTTTCATCTGACTTAGACCGCACAAGTTTCAGCACAATGCTTTCTCAATTGAATGAACAATGGCTGTTAAATTTGCCAGAATTTTTGATTCATCGCGTCGAATTACGGAAGTTTAATGACATGACTCGCTATTATCGTGAACCAGACTGGCCGGTTTTAGATTTTTGACCTGAGACCAGCATTATCTCAGCAACATTAAATTTGGGTTTGCTAATATAGCGGTTCTCAGTTGAGTCCAATATAGACCTAACCCCAGCCCCTTCCCTTGTAGGGAAGGGGAGTAAGATTCAAAACCTCTCTCCTTTTAGGAGAGAGGTTTGGAGAGAGGTCAAACTGTATTGCATATAAACGAAAAGTGCTATAGTTTTTTCGCATTTAAAATTCCGGTTGTTGATAAACGAGGTAAATTGCTTCTAAAAAAACATCAGGTGTAACAGCTTCTGGCAACTTTTCTAAATTAATAATACCTACAACTTGCTCGGCTAACTTTAGAGATAATGAGGCTTTTGCTTTTAAGGACATTGCACCACGTCGCTGCAAATACTCACGAATCACAGCAAAATCATCAGGCATCAATGGTGATAAATCAGCAATTTGTACTAACTGTTCATGAAGTACCTTAGCCTGTTCTGAAATCGTCAATATCGCTGATGCAGTCGTTGTTTGGGTTTGAATCACAATTGTGCCAGCTGCCAAATCACCTAAGCGCTTTTCTCGAGGGCCGAACATAATTAAAAATGCGCCAATAAACAAAGTTTCATCAAAGGGTCGAAGTAAGGCACGTAGAGTTGCTTGTTGTAGCCCGATGAGTCTACCATCATCTCGAACAACGCGAATTTTAGCAAACCGTTTACCAGGAGTTTGCCCAAACCAGAGGGTTTCAAAAAATACAAAATAGCTGATGTAAATTGCAAAGGCGATAATGAAGAAAATTGCTATTAACCAAATTCCTAAATTCTGAACCTCAAAAAAATTCAACAGTTGCGTCGAAAAAACAGTCCATGCAAGGAAAAACACAAGCAAGGTTACAGTCAAAACTGTATAGTCAATCAGCAGTGCCAAAGCTCGATTGCCGATTCCCGCTAGAGTAAATTCCAACTCTACACTTTCTGGAGTCTGGAATGTAATGCGATTAAAAAAGCGCATATTTTAACTAATTCAAAATTAATAGAGTTGAGAATTAAGGTGTTGAGTTAACGAAAATCCTGCAAGGGAGGTTCTCGTAATTGCAAACCTAGACCCTCACGCCGACTACGCAAGTCAAAGTATAAAACAGCTTTTAGTGCTTGCCAGAATGGCATCACAAAAACTCCACCTACTAAGCTGCCGATCAAAGAAATAAAATACACAATCCAGTAGATTGTAGAACCTTGCTCAAGCTTTATGAGGAATAGTTGGGGTATATAGTTTAATACAAATACTAACGGTAGTGTAACGAAGAAAGCAATTAAAACGACGCCCTGAATGCGAAGTACTGAAGCTTTAGTTAACTCCCAACTTCTCGCAACACTTTCGCCACCATTAATATTTTCCTCAACTGCTAGCGGTAACTCAGCTACCACCCAACGCGAGTAGAACCAGGTTAGTCCCAATACCAGAATAACTACCATTACAATTGCTCCGATAATTGTGCCTATAATAGCTGCACTAACACCTAATATCCCTCCTAAGACTACTCCCAGCAAGCCACCCACGACACCACCCGCGATCGCTAGTCCCAAATAAATTACCAGCAAAGATATTCCTACTTGGAAACCAACTCTTAAAAATGACCAAAGACGTGGATTAACATGACTGCTGGCAGTTTGGACACTTTCAGGTTGGTAAATCAATTCTCTAAAAGCCAAGCGTGAAATTAGTCCAGAGATGGCTGCACATTTTGCCCAGCCGTAGATCGGAACTATAATCCACAAGTGAGCAATTAAAGCCAGTTTCAGATAAGTCTTCAGATGAGAACGATACAACCGTACCGCAGCACTGACGACGTTACCGATACTCAGTGGTTGTATGGAACTGGGAGATCCAAAGTTTTCAGACATAATAGCAAATTTCCCTTGAAACTACGGAGATGAAGTTGAAGCTATCTTAAGCTAAGTTAAATTCAGTCTTCCCAAAATTCATGAATATTCAACGTTGGATTGCGCGACGAGAACCAAATTGGCAACGTCTGGATGCCCTATTAAGGCAGATAGAAAAAAAAGGGTTAAAGTCCTTAAGGGCAGCAGAAATTAGAGAGTTAGCGAGTTTGTATCGTTCAGTGGCGGCAGATTTGGCTCGTGCCCGCACTCAGCAAATCGGCAATACTTTGATCCAAAGTTTACAATCTTTAACAACTCGTGCCTATACGCAGATTTACCAAGGTTCGCGGCGACAAGAATGGCAGGCAATCCGAGAATTTTACAGTTGGGGATTACCATCTGTAGTCCAGAAAACATTTGCATATATTACTGCGGCGACGGCGCTGTTTCTGGTGGGGGCGCTAGTCGCTTGGTGGTATTCCTGGCAAAATCCTAGCTTTATGTCGTTGATAGTACCTGAAAGTTTGATTACCAAGGTGCGAGATGAGCATAAATTGTGGATGGGGTCAATTGTCGGCGTTGAACCTCTGGCATCCAGCAGTATCATGATCAATAACCTGTCGGTGTGTTTTGGGGCTGTTGCTGGTGGCATGACGGCTGGAGCATACACAGCTTATTTGATGGTATTTAATGGCTTATTAATTGGTGCTGTTGGTACTTTGGTGGGTCAAAATAATCTGGCTTATCCTTTTTGGGCATTTGTGTTTCCGCATGGTTCTTTGGAATTACCCGCCATTTTTTTTGCTGGGGGTGCGGGATTTTTATTAGCAAGAGCAATTTTATTTCCTGGTAAATATCGCCGTGGGGATGCACTGAAATTGTACGGTTTGCAAGCAGTGCAGCTAGTATTTGGGATTGTACCAATGTTGATTATTGCTGGTGCGATCGAAGGCTTTTTTTCCCCTAATCCCAGCGTACCTGAACCGATTAAATATCTGGCAGGAATCGGATTATTTATACTTTTAGTAATGTATTGTAGCCGGAAGCAAACATTAAATAATTTAGATGGCAGCTGATTGGGAAATTAAAAAAGTATTTTAGAATAAGGTAAATACTTTTCAGTTAAGACTTCACCAGTTAGGACTTAACTATGTAAAAAAATCATTATAAGTTGAAGCTAGGATAATCATGGTACAAACACCAAATAAAATATTGACCCTAGAAGAGTTTCTCGCACTACCAGAAACTAAACCGTATTGCGAGTACATTGACGGTAAAATTATTCCAAAACCTATGCCTCAAGGAAAACATAGCACTATTCAAGGAGAACTCTGTCCCACAATCAATTCTGTTGTCAAAGTACAAAAAATGGGTTGGGCTTTTCCAGAATTACGTTGCACTTTTGGAGGACGTTCTATAATTCCCGATGTCGCTGTATTCTCTTGGGCAAGGCTTCCTGTAGATGAAAATGGTGATATTGCCAATACATTCGCCGCAGCACCCGACTGGATAATCGAAATTCTCTCCCCCGAACAAAGCCATACAAAAGTTACAAAAAAAATCTTACACGCTCTCAATCACGGGACTCAAATGGGTTGGTTAATTGACCCTGATGAGCGATTCATTGCTGTTTATCCTGCGGGACAACAACCTTTACCTTTTGAAGAAATTGAGTCTGTTTTACCAGTGCCAGATTTCTGTCAGGGGTTACAGTTGACGGTAGGTAATATTTTTGGGTGGTTAAAGGTGATTCTTTAATAAATATTAATCGCATTAGTTTAGCATTAATGTTTTAGCTCAAGAGTAACAGAAGAAATTCTGTTCACTTCGTTCAACCCAATCTACTATTCTTGCACCGAAATATGCCAAGACGCATAAATGATATGCCAAAACGCATCATCACCGAACTATCTGATGAACAAGAAGCAATGCTTCCTATCTATAGAGACAAGTGGCGATCGATACAAATATCAACTGAATCAATTAAGCAAGAAAAAGTCGCAGCAGTAATCAAAGCTGCTTATGCGGTGAGTGATTATCCTGAGCCTGAGATATTATTCTATAGCAGTCCGATGACGGCAATTGAGAAGATTCTTGCTATTGAGAACTTTAAGGTGTATCTAGGGCGCGATATCCACAGCAAATTCCTTAAAAGAGTAGTAGATCACGTTAAACATGGAATAGGGCAACAGCTTGAGGAGCATCTCTTTATTAGGTTGCGGAACCAAATTCAACACCCTGAATTTCCGTACTACTCAACTCAGAGTCATCCACAAGTTTCATACTTTCCGTACACAGGAAGATGTCTTGAACATCAACTAACTACTGATCTTGAGAAGCTTGAACTTGAATTTACTGATATTTTATACTTTAGAAACAACCTGACTAGACCAGCAGAATGGGTAATTTGGGGTTGTATGTTAGATTTTTGTATCTCAGTTCTTAACCTTCAACACGACAAGAAAAAATGGAATGTACTTCAAGAGTTGATGCAACATTGTGGTTTGATATTCCAATTTGAAAAGGTTTGTATAGTCTGCGATCGCCCTTGTAAATTATCTTTTGATGAAGAAAATATACTTCATGCTGAAGGGGAACCTGCTCTTCAATTTGCTGATGGCTATAGTGTTTATGCTTGCCACGGAAGACATCCTTCTCAAGAAGATCGAGAGCGATATTATGAGGAGTAAGATCCTGATTCTGTGTAGATGCACAGCCTAACAACAAATGATTTAGGATTGCTACTCAATTCCAGAGACTCACCGATAACCACAGATTTTTTAAAGTGTGGTTTAAAAAATTACTAATTCATCTTTATAGATAAACTAGCTCCTCACTACCCATGAGGGCTATATGATATTAATATTTTAGGACCAGCCCTTTCAAGGTGAACCTTTGTACTATGAGAAAATCATGTTTTTCAGCCGATTCTGGGATTTTGGCGATCGCTTACGCTTAATTTACAGTCCAAAAATCTGGGGTTTAAAGGATAGATTTTTTATTCAATTCCAGCCGATGGCTAAAATGCCGCAAAAACCGTGATAGTACATCTGCTCACCTTGAAAGGGCTAGTCCTGTATTTTTATTTCTACATAGCTATTTTAAGTCGAACCAGCCCAAATCCTTTTGAATTGGAAAGGATGGCATATAGGTCAAGGTGCCAAAGGTGGGTATAAAAAGTCTGTAAAAGATAAATTTTGGGACACAGCCTTATACAAATGCTTACTAACAGTTTATCTGCTGTATGACTACTGTATAGCTACGTAATTCCCATGAACATCTCCTTTTGGGAGTAACATAGTGAAACAGCGCTGTTGATTTGTACTACTTTACTTCGTCAAGTTTTGTTTCACACGTTTTGGGAATATGAGTAAACTAATTCCAGCCATCAGAGTCAAAAACTTCAGCTTCTATTACGACACTCAAAAGATAGTTGAAGGCGTGTCAATGGATATTTACCAAAACCAAGTCACGGCAATTATTGGTTCTAGTGGTTGTGGCAAGTCTACTTTTCTTAAATCGTTAAATCGCATGAGTGAATTAGAAGGAGAAGCGAGGGTTGAAGGAAGAGTAGAATTTTTTGGACAGAGTATTTATGAGCGTCGTGTCAACATCAATCGCTTACGTCGCCAAGTTAGTATGGTTTTTCCCAAGCCAAATCTTTTTCCCATGAGCGTTTACGATAATGTTGCCTATGGGGTGAAATTAATTGGATGGCATCCGAAAGTAGAATTAGATGGGATTGTTGAATCTGCCATCAAAGCTGCCGAACTTTGGGATGAAGTGAAAAATAAGCTGCACAAATCTGCTTTAGAGCTTTCTGGCGGCCAACAACAAAGATTATGTATTGCCCGTGCTTTAGCAGTCAAACCGAACGTTCTGTTGATGGATGAACCTTGTTCAGGTCTTGATTCTGTCGGTAGTATGAAAATTGAGCATCTGATCCATAACTTGCGCTCTGAGTTGACAATTGTGATGGTTACTCACAATATGCAGCAAGTTACTCGCCTATCTGATTTTACGGCTTTCTTTTGTAGTAATGAAAATCGGATTACTCAAATGGTTGAATTTGGTACTACAAATAAAATCTTTACTAACCCCGTGGATTCTCGCACCCGCGACTACGTTTTCGCCCGCATCAGTTGAAGTGTTTCTTAAATTCTACTAGTATAGCGCCGCGTAAATAAGCCACCCATTTTAAATGTCTAAAACCCTTACGGAACAGGAATTACGAATTACGTTAGCGAGTCAGACGCTCCTACGTCGCTGACGCTTTGCTATCGAGTTCAGGTAGAGTTCGCAACACGGTAGGATGCGATCGCCATCCATCATATATCTCTGTTTTTGTTTCAATATGCTTATTACGAGCAAATTTAATTAACTTTACATTGCGTAACATAGTTTGATTTATTCTCGCCTACTTACTTAGCTATTCAGAGGGTTACTACATGGTGCAAGCGGAAATTAGGGGTTAAATTTAATTTTCGCTTGCTTTGAGTTTTTCTTGTGTTGGGCAATATGAACTGACATTTACAGTATTTTTTTATACTATATATTTAAAGACAAGTATCTGCTCTAGACCACCTGAATCACAAGATGAAATGTCCCCGGTGCGAATCTACTTCATATCGTAAAAATGGTCGTCGGAATGACAAGCAGAATTACCTCTGCAAAAACTGTGGTAAACAATTCCTTGAGCCTGCATTCCCTCGTTCCCTAGAAACTGACTTGTTTGCTAACAGCAACGGGCATACTAAAGTCTCTATGGCTGAAGTGACAGAACTTTCTTTAGTACAAAACCTGCTAGAAGAAAAAGCCACAGAGAAAAGTCTTAGCTCTTTTAGTTTGACATTAGCTGAAGAACTGCTGCAAACTATATTATCGCCTGATTGGCTAGAATCTGCTGCGTTCAGTCAATTGCTCTTCAAAATTCAGCAAAAAAATGAAATTAAACCTAAGCTGGAAACAGGAATCTCTCTTCTACTTTTGGATGCAGAAAACTTAAAATTAGATGTTAATTCAGAATTATTTTTAGCAAGTATCTGTGAGTATCCTCTCCAAGTTAAAATTGCATTTGCTAACTGGAGAAATCCCAGCATTGGGAAGCAAGATATTGAACTATATAACCGTGGCTATCAACTTGTCCATGTGCCTGAGGGTAAGAATAGTGCTGATGCAAAAATGATCGCAATTGGTGCTTGTGTTTTACGCTCTTATCCAACAGTTAAAGAAATCTTGGTCTGTTCTAGCGATGGAATTTTAATTCACCTCTGTAATGAACTTCAAAATCAAGGATTGATTGTCTATTGGGTACGTAGACAAGGGCAAACTTTGCATATAGAAAATAGGAATACTGGCAAATTAACTCATTATTCCTTAGCAATGGCAACAGAAGTTCCATCCTTGGAAAAGGTGGTTGAGCAAATTCAAGATTTAATTAAAAATGAGCAGGAATCAATCAATGCTCGATTAAACAGTTTAGTTGCTATTGCCAGTTTATTTCAAGAAAGATGTGATATCAATATTAAACATAATCCAAAGCAACCAGAAATTGAGAAAATAATCCCTGTTTTAGATAACTCAGTTACAGAATCTATTCAAGAAGTAAAAAAAGAAGATTTTCCGAAAGTTTCTAATGGTAAAACATTGGATAAATTACTATTGAAGATTATTCAAGATATACAAATCAAGTCTCCTGAAACTAAATTATCTGTGCCTAAGCTCGGTTCAGAATTACAAAAAATAACCGGAGATTCTCCTAATTCAATTGTCAAAAAATTAAAGTTAGGTTCTAGTTTTACCAAATATTTAGAATCATCTCCCACATTTACATTAAAAGCAAGTGGCAAGGAATACGAGGTAACAGCGCTACTCTGCGAATAGATACTTTCTGGATGTCTACGTACAACCTGAGCCTGTAATTCAGTATTATCTAAAAAGATATAAATGTAAATAATACGATGCAGGATAAAGTCGTTGTTGTTGTTGGTGCTACCGGTGGTATTGGTTCAGCTTTAACACACAAACTTGCGCCTACCGGAGTCCGGTTGGTATTGGCTGCCAGAGATGCAGTTTATTTAACAACACTGGCAAATCAGTTACCAGGGCAAGTTTTGAGCGTTCCCACAGATATTACTGACCCCCAACAGGTAGATAATTTGATCAAAAAGACCATCGCTGAGTTTGGTCAAATCGATATTTTGGTGAATGCAGCTGGTGCTGGTATACTCAAGCCTTACAACAGCCTGGAACCCGCTGATTTAGACAAGATGCTAGATGTCAACTTAAAAGGCAGCTTTTACACCACTCAGGCAGCTGCTGAAGAGATGCAAAAGCGCAAGTCTGGTCACATCTGTAATGTGGTAGGAATTCTGGGCAAGCATTCGATGGGGATGGCAGCAGCTTATTCTGCTTCTAAGTTTGGTGTTGTCGGTTTCAGCAAGTGCATGGCAGAGGAACTCAAGCGTTTTGGTATCAAGTTCACGCTATTCTACTTTGGTGGGGTAGATTCTCCTTTCTGGGATAATGTCAACCTAAAAGTAGACCGAAAAAAAATGCTCAGTCCTGAAACTGCTGCCAATGCGATTTTCTTTGCCCTTTCTGCCGAACCGCAAGCTGTGCCAATGGAAATTAATATTCAACCTGATAGTCATCTGTTCTTTTAAAGTGGGAGTACGCCTAGATAATTCTTGCTTAGGAAAGACGTGAAAATCTAGCAAAAAAGGCAAAATTTACAGATATATAAACTTTTATGCTGGATTTTGAGTATCTATGAAAATTGATCACGTTCATTTATATGTAGAAGACGCCAAAGTGTGGCGGGATTGGTTTGTACACCATCTTGGTTTTCAAGCAGTAGCCGATCGCATCAGTTCATTTCATACTTGTACAGAAGTGGTCAAAAGTGGCACTGTCTGCTTTTTTCTGTCTTCGCCACTGTTGCCCACAAGTCCAGTAGCTGAGTTTCTGCGTCAATATCCCCCAGGTGTGGCAGATGTGGCTTTTGCTGTCGAAGATGTCGAAGGCGCGATCGCACTAGCTGAAAAACACGGTGCTACAATCCTACAACCCATCCAGGAACGCCAGATCGGTACGGCATTCCTCAAGTGTGGCAAAATTGCCGCCTGGGGTGGACTGACTCATACTTTGATCGAAAAGTCATTTGTAACTAACACAAATGACAACGGACAAATCACAAATGACAACACTTTTACCGCCATAGATCACATAGTCCTGAACGTGGCAGTTGGTGAATTAGAGCGTGCTGTCGCTTGGTATGAAAATATCCTAGATTTTCAACCCCAGCAAGCATTTAAAATTAAAACCGATCGCTCTGGTTTACACAGCCAGGTGATGGTTTCGCGCAACGGTAGCGTCCAATTGCCCATTAATGAACCGGCTTCCAGCAATTCCCAAATTCAGGAGTTTCTCGATGTCAATCGGGGGGCAGGAATTCAACATATTGCCTTGCGGACGACTAATCTTGTGAGTGCGATCGCTAAATTTCGTGCCAGTGGTTTATCCTTACTCTCAGTTCCTCAAACCTACTACTCGCAACTAAAACAGCGTCCAGGACTCACCCTATCACCCCTAGAACTGGAAGCGATCGCTCAACAGGAAATTCTGGTGGACTGGCAAGAATATACTCCTGTAGGGGGACAACAAACCGCACCCCTACTACTGCAAATTTTCACCCAGCCCATTTTTGAACAGCCGACATTTTTCTTTGAGTTTATTGAGCGCCGTTTCCAAGCTAAAGGTTTTGGCGAAGGTAACTTTCGCGCCTTATTTGAAGCCATTGAAAGCGAACAAATCAAACGCGGTACCTTGCAATGATGCCTGAGTACAATTTACCTTTTTTGTACTATTTCTATGGACTTAATGGTGATAACCTTGATTTGTAAGTAACTTGCAGAGTGAAAGATATTGAGATAAATCTAAAATTTTACTTACAGTTTCCAAGCTCCCAAATTTTATCAGCACTTGGGGTATGAAGTTTTTGGAGAGTTAGAGGATTTTCCTCTAGGTCATTGTCGATATTTTCTTCAAAAGAGTTTACAAAAAAAACCTTAGCTAGTAGGTTACGCTACGGCAAAACGCCTAACACATGGTTCACAACACAGGCAAAAGTTGGATAATTTCTCCAGGATTTCTCTTAGGATATTCACGCCAAAGTAGATTGTACACCTGTAGTAAAGACTTTTTTTCAGGATCATCATCAGAATAACTTAATGCTAATTCGTAGAAGTCAGCAAAAGCTGGTTGGATTTCACAGCCTAAAAATTTGCTAACGAAACTATGTTTTCCAGTAATAACAAGGAAATCTAACTTAGTACACATAATTACCTAATCAGGCTCTCCAGCATACAATGCAAACCAAAAATGTCCACATTCATGATTAAACTCTGCAATAGTTTCAGCCGTTGCTGGAAATACAAATGCGAGAGGGAACGCTTTTAAAGGCTCAAATGCTATTGCTACAATTTCTTGATTCCCATGTTGCGATACTGCTTGCAAGAGTTTAATTTCATCTTCTTCAGAAAAGTGATCTCCACTTTCTGTTGGTATGGCAATCCAGTCAGACTGCTTAATAATATTAAGTTTACTAGGCTCGATAGTACTTCCAGAACCGATTACAACTTTGTTTAGTTTTTCCCTAAGTTTAGTTACTTCTTCATCATTGAAAATAGGCTTTAAAAATTTCCATTCTTCACTCATAATTTCCCTGAAGGTGATGGTAGCTTATATCTAAATACTGTGTGTTTTTTACTACCTAATGGATTAACTTGTTATAGTTAGAGAACCTTCCGTACTATTATTCCGAACACTGATTGTTGAAATATATTGTTATATCTGGATAGTTCTTGAGCTAATTTTTGTGCAGGGCTTAAATCACGCTGTTACTCTCGAAAAATAGCCATATATCTGAGATAATTGTAATAAGAATTAACATTTTCCGCCGATGCTAAGACTGATTACTGACTTCGACGGCCCAATTATTGATGTTTCTGAACGGTACTACCGTGTTTATCAATTCTGCTTGGAGAAAACCCGTCGTCCAAACCAAGTAGTGCAAGAACTTCCGAAAGCGGAATTTTGGCAGTTAAAGCGATCGCGCGTTCCTGAAAAACAAATCGCCTTAAATTCCGGGTTAGACGAAACCCAAGCCCAAGAATTTGCCCAGTTACGACGCCAAACTGTGCATACAGAACCCTATTTCAAGTATGACACTCTCCTGCCCGGTGCTGTGGATGCACTGTTAAAAATTCAACAAGCTGGAATTGATTTGGCAGTTCTGACTATGCGCCGAGTTCGAGAACTAGATTATGCTTTTAAAAAATACGATTTGGAGAGATTTTTCCCGGAAAATCGTTGTTATTGCCTGAGTAACGACTACATTAAAACTCGCGATATTGAAGATAAGCCCTTATTGATGGCTAGGGCATTAAAAGAACTGCCCCCGGCTGCTGATACCTGGATGGTGGGAGATACGGAAGCCGATATCACCGCAGCTAAAAATTATGGTATCAAGGTGATGGCTGTGGAATCTGGGATTCGCGATCGCACCCAATTGGAACTTTACCACCCCGACTTAATCGTTAAGGATTTCAGCGCTGCTGTAGATTTAGTCCTAAAACCTAAACACCTTGTCTAGAAAGGCTCTGTAACTGCAACAGCTTGAATTAATCAGCATTCAGGTTACAAATCAAAGCAGGAGTCAGCATACATATTCTGACTCCTGACTCTCTTATTTGAGAAGAACACACATCAACCATGTCTTCTTCATAGAAACTTGCTTACGGGTAGCTATTTAGCGTAGAAAGCTACTAACCAACCACAATAATATAAACGTTACTACCGTAGAGAACTGATTCGTTCCCAGACTGGTAAATGATATTTGTGGTAAGAGCCAGCTAGCAACTAGTCCCCCAGCGATTAAGCCAATTATTAAACTGACCAGGGTGAACAAAACTGCTCGGCCAAATTTGCCTTCTTTGCGATTGAGAAAATAAATACTGGTAGCTACCCCAACCACCAATGCTAACTGCAAAACCTGATCTCCTCCCTCTGGATAAAACAGGCTAATAGAACTCAAACCAAGAAACCAAGCTCCTGGTAAGAGTATATCCGCAGGTGTTGGCTGATCCAGCATCCGTTGCAGCCATGCAGGTGACTGCTCGCGAGGGGTTGGACTTTCTTTAGGAGGCGATTGCACTCGCAACTCTGGAAACCGGATACGCTCAGGGACTTTAATTTTACCTTCCTGGCGCATCCGTAAGCGATCCATTAAAATCGCATCGTAAGCCGCTTCAATTACTTCTAAATGCTTGGCATCGCCACTATGTTGCTCGAATAGGCGATTACGAGCATCCTGAATTTCATCGAAGCTAGCCTCTTCTGATACCCCAAGTTTTTCGTAGGGATTTTGATCGCTCATGGGAGTTTGTTACTTCAGCCTCAGTCAGCGGCAGTCTTTTGTCGAAGAAAAAACAGCTTTAGGTTTTATTTTGATCGAAACTAAAATCTCGACCTAATTTTATGCCCTACCAGGATAGTAGCACGGGTTAGTTTGATCGACTTTGTAATTTCAACTATAGTCACTTTAACATATTGCTATAACTCCGTGTATACCCTCATGTCGTTGATCAGTTCTGGCTCTAATCTAGAATTTGAACGGAGAATACCTAAAATGCATAGTTTTTATGAAAAAATCAACTTTACTGTTTCAAATTTGGCAACTTACTGTGCCCTAATAGAGTTTTTTTTAATTATACTGAATAATCGCTTGTGGTATATATCCGCATATCGATTTAAAATTGAAACGTTTTAAGTTACCACCTAACTGGGATCAATAAGGTGTCTTGGTATCAAGAACTGTTGCGGCTAAAGTCAGAGCGCTTATATACTGTGGCTAACAGAAGTTTCGCGTTCTCATCGCCCACAATCCTGATTAGAGTATTTACTTTTAAATAATCAGGATTCTTATACCGTAGCCATGTAGATTCTTAGTTAGTCCGAAAGTGGCAACTGCGTTTTTACGCAACCCTCTTGTTAATCTTACGAATTTTTGTGCAAAGTAATGGTCATGGCTCCTGCCAAGATTCTTGTAGTTGACGACGATCCTGCGGTTCGGAATTTAATCCAACGCTTTTTGATTAAGCAGAACTATCAGGTGGAGGCTGCCGAAGATGGAAAGACAGCCTTAGCTCTATTTGAGCAATTTAACCCTGATTTGGTGATTCTAGATGTGAATCTACCAGATGTAACTGGGTTTAACCTCTGCCAAGAGATGCAAAGTCGTAATGGTGTTTTTGTTCTGATGTTGACTAGTCGTGCTGACGAAGCTGACAAAATTCGCGGCTTTTCTAAAGGTGCTGACGACTATCTCACCAAGCCTTTTGGGCTGGGAGAGCTAGAAGTCAGAGTCGGAGCTATTTTGAGGCGTCAGCGAGTGATAACTACGGCCGAGCAGAAACGCTTGGTATTTGAAAAACTTATGATTGATCCGGTGCGACGGGAGGTGGCACTTAATAACCAACCAGTACTCTTAACTGCTCTGGAATTTGACTTGTTGCATTTTTTAGCCAGTCATCCAGGTCGAGTTTGGCGGCGTGCAGAACTAATCCAAGAGGTGTGGGACTATGAATATGTCGGCGACCAGCGGGTTGTAGATGTACATATCGGCCAAATTCGCAAGAAGATTGAAATTGATGCAAGTCAGCCAGCATTAATTCAAACTGTACGTGGCGTAGGGTATAAGTTTGAATCTCCTGCTCACCCCCAGCAATTGGAAGCCAAATCCTGAGTTAATAGTCTAGAGTTTTTTAACTCTTGACTATTAACTTTTGGGGGAGCAATTAGTGAATTTCTTTGGCTTTAGTAAAAGACAAATTTAGGCAATCAAAATAGGTAGATATTGCTCAAATACAGACCAAGCAGTTATTTTAGATATTGATTTATCCGTTTAAGACAGTGGACAGGGGAGAGAGTCCACTGGAAAATATTTCTTTGCTTCTGACCGTTTTAGTAGATATAACGGTGCTTCGGGTGGAGTTCGGAGGGGTGCATAGCTGTGCTACCCTCCGAACGTGTTTGTATCCAAAAGAAAACCGCTATATAAGCAAGTATTAAGGGTCAGCTAATATACTTAAGTCTTGCCTCAATTCTAAATCTTGTACTATTACCAACTAGTTTTAGCAACAGGAGAAACTATTGGAACCTTTTTAAGGATGAGAATCTACTGATCTTTTTGTTGTAATATTGCCCCCAGATGGCCGATCGCTATTTGGTCAAAATCCCATTGATGGGGCACGGTTTGCCGTGCCCATATTAGGGCATTAGCCGCCAGAATAACGCCCTTCATACCAGTACCTATGGGGTGTCTAGTAGATTAGCTGTTGCGGGTGAATCGATGCTGGGCATTTCTACTGAGGAGTGGTGGAACAAAGTTTCCAGATAGACTCGGGCAGCACGGCGATCGCTATCTCCATTTTGGAGTAAAAACAATGATAACGCCGCCGTCAACACTCTGTTTTCATCCCAATCGGGATGCTTTTCTAAGTAGTTTTTTAAGGATTCGTGGAGTGTTTCGGGAATTTCTGTAAAGATGCTAACCGTTGCTTTCATGAGATTTTCCTCCTATGAGGATAATCAAGAGGGACAAGTTGCTTGCGGTGAAGCGGCTTAGGGCTACCTTACACGCTCTTTCGCTAGCCCGACAATCTGCGCCCACATCTGGTGGTAATATATTTTACACATTTGATGCCAACGGTTGAACGGACTATAAAAGCAAGCCGAATCATTGTGCGGCAAGAGGGGGTGGGTTTGTCAATGCTGCGAAATGTTAAAAACGATTGTATAAAAAATAAATCCGAACGAAATAATCAGGTTTAAAGCCGAGTTTTCGTTACTTTACTTTATAAAAACTCAGTCTTTGAAGTTCCTTGTCACTGTCAATTAACAATCCCCAGTCAGACGGCAAGAAGCCTATTAGTTCGTTGAGCACCTGTGGAAAACTGCGAAAATCTCTGTGGAAACCCTGTGGAATGAGTGAGGAAAATTGCAGGCAATGATAAGAATTACCAAAATGTCACGAAACGATGACATTTAACCTGATGAAATTAGCTTCTCAATCCCAATTATCATCGTGGCTGCCCTCGATACATCCCCAGGTGTGGATTTTCGCAATTGGTAGATTCTTCTCGGAAGTTGGCACCGGCTTTACCCTGTTTTACGCCCCGATTTTTTATGTCAATGAAGTTGGTTTATCTGCAACCAGTGTTGGGGTAGCCTTGGGTAGCGCCTCGATTTCCGGCATTGTAGGGCGGATTGTCGGTGGTTCTTTGGCTGATTCTGGACACTGGGGACGCCGCCGCACTTTGTTGCTAGCCACGGCGATTTCAGCCATTGCCTCTCTAGTTTTAGCTGCAACCAATAATTTTACTATTTTGGTAATTGGTAGCTTGATTAGTGGTTTAGGGATAGGTTTCTATTGGCCAGCTGCTGAAGCTGTTGTTGCTGATGCCAGTGAGATTGATAATCGCCGCGAAACTTTTGCGATCGCCCGATTAGCAGATAATCTGGGGTTAGCGATCGGAATTGTCCTTGCTGGGTTTTTAATCGCGATAATTGGGAGTTATCGATGGCTATTTGTCATTGATGCCATCTCTTTTCTGGTATTTTTTGGTGTTATCTATGTGGGAATTATTGAAACCGAACAACAGCAGATAAAGGAATTGGAAAATACACAATATATTGCTTCTTGGATGGCAGTATTAAGCGATCGCCGTTTCTTAGTCTACATAGCAGTTAATATATTCTTCACAATATATATTTCTCAAATACACAGCATCCTACCGCTTTACTTCAAAAACTTTGTCTTTGTAGAAAGTACCAGCGAAGGATTTGCCCAAACTACCATTAGCGGGCTATTTGCTTGGCATCTGGTGTTCGCCATCATCTGTCAGTTGCCTGTCACCAGCATCTTAAAACGCTGCTCTCACACACTCGCACTCACTGTTTCTGCCATTTTCTGGGCAATTGGTTTTGGCCTGATTTGGGTAAGCGGTACTGCCCCATCTCATCATCTGGTTTGGGTAATATTGGCATTGGGAGTATTTGCTGTGGCGATTGTTTCTTATACCCCATCTGCTGCTTCTTTAGTCACTGAATTAGCCCCGGAAAATCAACGCGGCGTTTATTTCTCCATCAACGCTGTGTGCTGGGCTGTTGGCTCTTTTATTGGTCATCCCTTGGGTGGATGGGCATTAGATCAACCGCGAATTATTACTGATAGTTTGTGGCTAGGCTTTTCTTTGAGTGTGATTATTGTGGTGGTAATTTTACAATACCTCAAGCGAATTTTGGCTGAGTAACATACTCCCCACGGTAGGATGAATTGTTTTTTTGATCTATTGCCGACGTTCTTGTTGCAACTTCCGATACACCGATTTCAAATCAACTTGATGGTGAGCCAAGGCAACCAAAGTATGATATAGCAAATCAGCCACTTCACCCGCGATCGCATCTGCTTCATCATCCTTAAAGGCCATCACCACCTCAGCGGTTTCCTCACCGATCTTTTTCAAAATTTTGTTATCGCCACCTGCGAATAACTTAGAGGGGGTCGAAGAGGTTTATTAAGTTATCTTTAATACGTTTTAATTAAGTAGATAGACAAAAATATTTACAGTCATTGCGAGCGAAGCGTTCGCGGAGCGTCTCGTTGGCGCAGCCTCTCGTAGAGAAGAGAAGCAATCTCAGCCCTTGCGATTGCTTCATTCCGCTTCGCTCCATTCGCAATGACATTGTGTAATTAATTCTGTCCGACTAATTAATGCCGAGGTGTATAGATGAGGATAACTGCTGAGGAGTTGTTGCAACGATATGCTGCTGGAGAAAGAGATTTTACTGGGGTTAATTTGAGGGGGGCTGACTTGAGTGGTGTCAATCTTAGTGGGGCTAACTTGAGTTTTGCCAATTTCAGTAGTGCTAATCTCATCGGTTCCAATTTGAGTGGTGCTAACTTGTTCAGGGCTGGTTTGGACGGAGCTGATTTGACAAGGATTAACCTTACTGGGGCAAGTTTGGAAAGGACTCGTTTCGGAAGTATTGATATTGTAGACGCTAATTTGAGCGGGGCTAACTTGAGTGGCGCGACTATGACTGCTGACTTCAGTGGTGCTAATCTCAGTGGTGTGAGCCTCATCGGTGCTGATTTGTATAGGTCTTACCTGAAAGACACTATCTTGAGGGATGCTAACCTGACTGGTGCTGATCTGACTAACGTTTATTTCGAGAACGCTGACTTTACTAATGCCAACCTGTTGAATGCTGATGCCGCTCATTGCACCTTTGACTGTGTTATTCTCCATAACACCACTATGCCAGACGGCAGTATTATCACTGATAACCGTTGGAGTGGATAAGGAATAAAAACTATTCAGCAAAGATTTTTCACAAATCCACGGTAGGATTAATTGTTTTTTTGATCTATTGCCGACGTTCTTGCAACTTCCGATACACCGATTTTAAATCAACTTGATGGTGAGCCAAGGCAACCAAAGTATGATATAGCAAATCAGCAACTTCACCAGCGATCGCATCTGCTTGATCATCTTTAAAGGCCATCACCACCTCAGCAGTTTCCTCACCGATCTTTTTCAAAATTTTGTTATCGCCACCTGCGAATAGTTTACAGGTATAAGAACCTTCAGTAGGATTATCGCGGCGATCGCATATTACTTGAAACAATTGTGACAATGTATCCCCTGGTGGTGGGGCAATTTTCCCTTCTATTTGGTGAAAGCAACTGCGCTCTCCAGTATGGCAAGCAACATCTCCTAATTGCTCTACCCCGATGAGCAGCGCATCACTATCACAGTCATAACGGATACTTTGCACTTTCTGAATATGTCCAGAAGTCGCCCCCTTGTGCCACAATTCTTGCCGGGAACGGCTCCAAAACCAAGTTTCTTCAGTTTCTAAAGTTTTTTGTAACGACTCCTGATTCATCCACGCCATCATCAGGACAGTACCATCCAAATAATCTTGGACAATTGCAGGTACTAGACCCCGTTCATCGTAGCGAATTTTCTCAACAGGGATGGTGTAATGCAGTGAGCGCGAATCGTTAGAAGACATACCAGCTAGTTTGCTCTAATGAGAATAATTCATGGATTCACGATACCATTCTGAATAGAGCAGCTGGCATATTTTTTTGAATTGAACTATCTTATCTAGCTCTCAACAAGAGCATTTCGTTCCATAGCAGACTGCATCTTCACAGCGCTCAACGCGACTTGGTGAGCTTTTGAGGCTTCACCATACCAATGAATTGCCGAGTTAAAAGCTGCTCGGTAAAGATCCTGGTATGCTTCAGATAATCGAGTTTGAATATCTAGAGGCAAGTCATTATTCGACTTGTATAACATATTGTTATTTTTTTGGTTCAGCTAATTCTATAGGATAGAAATTCTAAGTAACTTTTGACCCTATCCTAAGATAGAGCTTTTTATTGCCCACTGTTAGGAGAGAACTTTGGTAAATACCACAATTAAAACAACAAAATCACAAGAAGTCTTCGCCGCCGCTCAAAACCTCATGCCAGGAGGAGTCAGTTCTCCAGTTCGTGCCTTTAAATCTGTAGGCGGACAACCCATAGTTTTTGATCGTGTTAAAGGCGCATATATTTGGGATGTAGATGGCAACCAATACATAGACTATGTAGGCACCTGGGGCCCAGCTATTTGCGGTCATGCTCATCCAGAAGTAATTGCAGCGTTGCATGAAGCTCTAGAAAAAGGTACCAGTTTCGGCGCTCCTTCAGTCCTAGAAAATGTTTTGGCAGAAATGGTCATCGATGCCGTTCCTAGCATCGAAATGGTCAGATTTGTCAACTCTGGAACTGAAGCCTGTATCGGAGTTTTGCGGCTGATGCGGGCTTTCACCAACCGAGACAAAATCATCAAGTTTGAAGGCTGCTACCACGGACACGCCGATGCGTTTTTAGTAAAGGCAGGTTCTGGAGTTGCTACACTTGGTTTGCCAGACTCGCCGGGAGTACCTAAATCGGCAACTAGCACCACTCTAACCGCGCCTTTCAATGACTTGGAAGCCGTTAAAGCCTTGTTTGAAGAAAACCGCGACGAGATTGCTGGCGTTATTCTTGAGCCAGTCGTCGGCAATGCTGGATTTATTGCGCCTGATGCTGGCTTCTTAGAAGGATTACGGGAACTGACTCACGAGTATGGAGCATTATTGGTATTTGACGAAGTGATGACAGGCTTCCGTATTGCTTACGGTGGCGCTCAGGAAAAATTTGGCGTCACTCCCGATTTAACAACCTTGGGTAAGGTGATTGGTGGTGGTTTGCCAGTGGGAGCCTATGGCGGTCGTCGGGATATTATGTCAATGGTTGCGCCCGCCGGCCCCGTATATCAAGCTGGGACTCTTTCTGGTAATCCTTTGGCGATGACTGCTGGGATTAAGACTTTAGAATTGCTGCAAAAGCCAGGTACTTACGAGTATCTTGACCGGATTACTAAAAAGCTAGCAGATGGTTTGCTGCAAATTGCCCAAGAAAATGGTCATGCGGTTTGCGGCGGTCAAATCAGCGCGATGTTCGGCTTATTCTTTACCTCTGGCCCAGTTCATAACTACGAAGATGCAAAAAAGTCTGATACAGCTAAATTCGGACGCTTCCATCGCGGGATGTTAGAGCATGGTGTTTACTTAGCACCTTCTCAGTTTGAAGCTGGGTTTACGTCTTTTGCTCACACCGAAGAGGATATTGAGCAGACTTTAGCAGTTGCACGGAATGTAATATCTAGTCTGTAACCTGTTAAGGCATTTCCAAATAAAAAAGTATCCAGTGACCTCTTGTGGGGTGGCCATGTTTTCATTGGTGTCAACTTAAGCCAAAACCCTTTTAAAAACTCGTTTCCAGCCTCTGGCTGGAAATGCACCTCATTGCGGCTCTGCCGCAAGTCTTGAGGCGGCAGCCCTCTCGGAATGCGTTCCCAGTCTCCGACTGGGAACGAGACAATCTCTAAATGCTGCTTCTAGACTAACTTTCACCTTAAGTTGACACCAATGGCATGTTTTCCACCCCACAAAATAAATGATTTATTAGAAGCCCAACTTGGCGCTAAATCCCCGTTACAAAACTTAATTACGTTAGCGTTCGCGTAGCGTCTCGTAGAGAGCGTCATTACGAATTATTCTAACGGGTCTGCCCTGTGCCGTCATCACTCAAGAAAGGTCACATCTTCGTCATAATTTTGCAATGGCTTCGTCAACAGGAGATGAAATATTTAACCTACATTTAGGTATATTCATATTAATCAGGCAGGATCAATTACCTTTTCCAGTTCTCGAAATTCCCCTCATACCACCCCATAGTCTACAAAAATTAACGCGCAAGAAGGCTCTCACCTTCATAGTGAGGGTTTTGCTTATAGATATTAGATTATCCGTAGGGTAAGGCATTTTTTCAGAGTCAGGGTTGGAGCTAACTTTAAAAAATATACCAATCATGCTGTAGCTTAGAGGGCAAAGCTTACAAAAGTCTAAAAAACTGCCCGAAGTATTGTAAAAAAAAAGATGGTTCGACCCTTGAAGGAGCTATAAAGTGCAAGACTATAAATCATTTTTTGGTCTGCAAAAAATATTAATTACGTTGCTTGTCTTGAGTTCCAGTTTGAGTGTAAGCACGATGATGCTTATCAAGTCAAGCTCATCTAAGGCTCAAAGTACAGAGAATAGAAATGTAAACAATCTACCAGCCAAGGTTAGAACTCAGCAGCAGATTGAAGAACTAAAAGCGACGATGCTTAAAAGTTGGCAGCAAGAAGCACAAACAAAGGGTCTTTCCTATGCTGTGCCACTACGCTTTCAAGGGGCAATAGTTGAGTCGGCAAAACTTACTCCCGAGCATAAAGTAATTGCTCTCACCTTTGATGATGGGCCATGGCCTGAGAGTACCGCGCAAGTACTGGATATTCTTAAACAAAATCAGATCAAAGGGACATTTTTCCTCATTGGGCAAAACGTGAAGAATTATCCAGGCTTAGTAAAGCGGGAGATTGCTGAAGGTCACGTAATTGGCAATCATACTTGGCATCATTGGTATCAATTCTTGAATCCACAAGCAGCTGCCTATGAAATTGTCCACACAGCAGACCAAATTTATCAAGTCACAGGAATTAAAACAAATTTGTTTCGACCACCAGGGGGAATCATGCACAATGGGGTGGTTGATTACGCTAGAAATAGCAAATATGCGATCATTCTCTGGTCAGCTGACTCTGTAGACTACTCGCGTCCTGCTGTACCAAAATTAATTAATAATGTGTTCAGGAAGGCCAAACCAGGTGGGATTGTGCTGATGCATGATGGTGGTGGTAATCGCTCTAAAACTGTGCAAGCTTTACCAGAAATTATTGCCAACTTTCGCAAACAGGGCTATAGCTTTGTTACTATCCCTGAACTTTTAGAAATGCAAGATAAAGATCAAAAGCTGATTGCCAACAAAAAGTAATTGTTATTTCGATGGAAATCAGCGGCTCTATGAATCGCCACTCGGCAACTAAAAACAAGCTGAATTTTTCGGGCGATTTGGAGATTTTTTTCGCTAAACTCAACTAATAATAAGGTCTACCACTCAGGAAAATCATGAATAAAATTGTAATGGCTTTGCTTTGCTGCTCTAGCTTTTTTGCTTTGACGCTCCTAACTGTCAATCCAGCTTTTGCTAAGAAGCTTTCTCCCGAAGATTTAGCCAATCCTACCTTAACATCCACTGACACACAGACAGTTGCTGCACCTGTTTCACAAGAATATCCCCAATACCCATCAATACGTGCTAATGAAAGAGTTAAAGAGCTTGCCATGCAGATGTTTGGCTGTGCCTGCCCCATCTGTCAAGCTAGGGCAAGTCAGATGATACTACAAGGTAGTCTGCCTATACCTCAGTGATTTAGATTAGGGACTCAGCCAATTGTAGTCACTTGCTCTTTTGAGGTTTTAACTGGCTAAGTACAGCTTTGCCTAAGTTTGTAGCGAATGGAAACAAACTTTGCGCCCCTGTGCGTTTCAACTTAAACCCTCAATTGACCACGAATTTACAAAACTGTGTACTAAGGAATAAGAATTAAATAACATACAATTTATGTCTCTGGCTTACCTCACCCTCAATCCCTCTCCGATATATTGGAGAGGGAAGCTAGATACAGGATGAAGTTTTGCATTAGAACCTAGCTGAACGATGAACTATTTCTGGTTTCTTTAAAATTCCTTATTAACTCACCCTTCTTACAAAAAAACCGTCCAAAATTAACATCTGAACGGGATTTTTACGTATTAATACTTTATGCCAACATAGTTCTGTTTCCGGTTGTACTGATACCGAAAAACTACAAGTCAGGAGGCAAAATAACTTGATCAATTGCGTGGATTACACCGTTACTGGCTGTGATATCTGCCTGAGTAACTTTAGCATCATTGACAGTTACACCGGTAGTAGGATCAACCTTAACGTTGATTGTGCCACCTTCAAGGCTTTTAACTTCGCCAGACTTCAAATCAGTGGACAATACCTTACCAGGTACTACATGGTAAGTTAAGATTTTGATCAATACTTCTTTGTTGGCTGGTTTTAACAATTCTTGCAAAGCATCTGGTGGCAACTTAGCAAAAGCTGCATTAGTGGGTGCAAAAATAGTTAAGTTATCTTTGCCTTGCAAAGCTCCGGTCAATCCTGCTGCTTTCAAAGCCTTGGTTAAGGTGGTAAAAGAAGCGTTTGACTCTGCCAAAGCTAACAAGTTTTTGCCTTGATTGTCGCTTGCCCCTGGCCCTGGCGGAGTTGTAGTAGGTGTCTCAGTAGATGGTACTTCTGTTGGTGGTGTG
The DNA here is from genome assembly GCF_017115025.1 of Nostoc sp. NOS(2021). GTDB lineage: Bacteria > Cyanobacteriota > Cyanobacteriia > Cyanobacteriales > Nostocaceae > Nostoc. Next base: position 71,210 of record NZ_JABXKM010000061.1, read on the forward strand.
GTAGTACGTGGGGTGCGGAGTGCAGGTTCACTAGGTGTAGCGCTACCACCACGGTTATAGGGAGGCTCGTTGAAAATACTTGGTTTGGGATTTAGCGTACCACCGCCACTGTTCTGTGCTACTTGTTGGGGCTTGGTATTGCCCTTTTCTATTTCGGAAGCAGCATCAGCAGATGTGTATTGAGCGTTTGCTTGAAGGCGTTGTCCCTGGTTATAGGGGGCTTCGTTGAAAATACTGGGGTTAGGATTTAGTGCCTCTTTCGCATCAGATGGTAAAGTAATGAGGACGCTAAAACTAGTAAATCCTGCTATGCCTGCCAACGTGGTCAGCAATTTGCTGTAATTTGTCTTCATAAATTTTGTTTGTCTTTTTGTCCACACACTACATAAAGATTTATAACATTTTGCTATGCACAAAATCTAACGGAAGAGGGAAGTAAGATTTTTCCTAGAATAATTTGTGCTGGCGAGATAAAGTATCTAACCTCAGATCAGGCTGATAAGTATGAAATATATCTAGCACATATTTTATCTAAATTGAGCAAATTTCCTCCATCACACCAAAAAGATTTAAAAAGCCTCATCTGGTGTAGCGCCAACTCTAAGAAAGTGTGAAAATCTCACATCTACAAGTTATGAGTTAGAATAAGCTGTCAGAAAGATTATAGTTAAAAGCCAATTTATATACAAACTTATACCTAAATTAATAGTTGATTCAAAAATCCTGAATCCCATACAGGAGAAGGCTATATCTCTGAATTAACCATTGATTACTCAGCAAAATGTACAGAAATTAAGTACCTACATATCTTAACCTAGTAGTCTGTCAAGTTTAAATTGATGGGTAAGCAACTTGGAAGTAAGGACTTTAGTCCTGATTTTCTAAGCACTAAAGTCCTGACTACAAACCTTCAAAACTAGCTTGACAAAGTAGTAGGCTAAGGGTGACAGAAATTAAAGTAACGGCTGAAGACGACGACTGAGCCGTTTGGTTTATTTATATATGCCGTATATGCCGAATTAAATTATTTAGTTATTTGATATTTTAATCAATCAGAAAATAATATTTTTCTAAATCGATTTAGCCAAAAATCAGGTATAAGTTCAACCCTAATGTCAATTAGATAGACAACAAGCAACTAATGTCAAGAAAAATTACTTGAACTAAAGATACAATTGTAAAGTTAAGAAGTTGACCAGTTACAAGATATACACTATGCTGGAATTATACCAATGGGAACTATCTCAATACTCAGAGAAAGTGCGCCTAATTCTAGATTTTAAAGGACTAGATTACCGAAAAATAGAGGTTACGCCTGGGATTGGACAAGTAGAACTGTTCCGGCTGACTGGTCAAAAACAAGTCCCAGTATTAAAGGATCGTAATCGATATATTGCGGATTCTACGGCAATAGCTAAGTATTTAGACTTAGAGTATCCCGATCGCCCAATAATACCGCAAGATCCCAAAAAACGGGGTTTAACTTTATTGATAGAAGAATGGGCGGATGAGTCTATAGGCATCAAAGGTCGGAAAGCACTATTTGCTGGCATAAGTCAAGATCAAAATTTCCGCAAGTCTTTATTACCCACGTCAACACCAGATATATTTAAAAGTCTGGTTGAAGGAGTACCTAGTGACTTCCTGACACTGTTGGGTTTTGGGGTAGGTTATAGCCCAGATGTGATCCAGTCTGCGATCGCATCCTTAAAACAAGACCTGGAAGCTTTAACATTGTTACTGGCAGATAGTCCTTATTTAACAGGAGATCAGCCGACTTTAGCTGACTTGGCAGTGGCGGGTTTATCGATATTGCTCAAGTTCCCCTCTGGTTCCTATCTGGATTTACCAGCTTCTATTAGAGGCAAAGGATTGCCAATCTTTACAGAGAATATAGATTATGCACCATTCTTCACCTGGCGCGATCGCCTTTACACCCAATTCCGCAAACCATTAATTATTACCACTCCACCAACCCCAAGTGCGCCAACTTCGATTCAGATTGACTAGGTAATGGGGCATTGGGCATTGGGCATGGGGCATTGGGAGAGAATGACGAATGATTAATGACTAATGACTAATGACTAATTCGCAACTTTTGCCCTATGCAATTAAAATTCAACATAAGAGATAGCACCAACAATCATGTAATTAATTAGATGAATTCGGGACAGCCATTAGGTTCGGTCATTCAAGGTTCTCTGACTGAAGGGTTAGAAGTTCGATTGCATCCTGACATTTCTGTGGAAGATATGCGGGTGGGTAAGTTTCTCGTTGTGCAAGGGATGCGATCGCGTTTTTTTTGTATGCTGACAGATGTGGCATTGGGAGCTGCTAATGCGCGAATTATTGCTAATCCCCCCAGTTGGGAAGATACTTTTTTACGAGATGTTTTAGCCGGAAGTGGTACTTATGGTACTATCAACCTCGCGCCGATGTTGATGTTCACTCCCGAATCTGAAGAATCTTTTTCTCCAACAAATGGCAAATCGGCAAATCCCTTCGTCCCATCGATGACGGGTTTGGCTTCATTTGTGCCACAAACCAGCACGACGATGGAATTGTTGCCTGTTAAAACTATTCCTAGCCACTTTAGTCAAGTTTACGATGCAAGTGTTGACGATTTTCGCCGGGTATTTGGCTGGGAAGATGACCCCCAAAGGCGCAATTTTTCCATCGGGAAACCTTTGGATATGGATGTGCCCGTTTGTATCGATTTAAACCGCTTCGTGGAACGGAGTAATGGGATTTTTGGGAAATCTGGTACTGGTAAATCCTTTCTCACGAGGCTAATTTTAGCTGGCGTTATCCGTAAAAATGCGGCAGTAAACTTGATTTTTGATATGCACTCCGAGTATGGCTGGGAAGCTGTCGCAGAAGGTAAAAACGTCAGTACTGTTAAGGGCTTAAAGCAACTTTTTCCTAGTAAAGTTGAAGTCTACACCCTCGACCCGGAATCGACAAAGCGCCGGGGTGTGCGTGATGCTCAAGAACTTTATTTGAGTTACGAGCAAATTGAAGTTGAAGATATTAAGTTATGTAGTCGAGATTTAGGACTCTCTGACGCAGCCCTGGATAACGCCAATATTCTATATAGCGAGTTTGGCAAGTCTTGGATTGTCCAGTTGCTAAATATGACTAACGAAGAAATCGAGATGTTCTGCGATGAGAAGCGCGGACACAAAGGCTCGATTATGGCGTTGCAGCGCAAACTATTGCGGATGGATAGTTTAAAGTATATGCGAGCGGTTTGCCCCCAGAATTACATTAGTAAAATTGTCCAGTGCCTGGAATCTGGGAAGAATGTTGTGATAGAATTTGGTTCCCAGTCTAATATGCTCTCTTATATGTTGGTGACGAATATGATCACCCGCCGTATTCACGAGCATTACGTCAAAAAAGCTGATAAATTTTTACAGAGCAAAAATCCTAGCGATCGCCCCACGCCATTGATGATTACCATTGAAGAGGCGCACCGTTTCCTTGACCCAGGAGTGGTACAAAGTACTATTTTTGGGACTATTGCCCGTGAACTGCGGAAATATTTTGTCACACTTTTGGTAGTTGATCAACGTCCATCAGGCATAGATAATGAAGTTATGTCCCAGATTGGGACTCGGATTACCGCTTTGCTGAATGATGAAAAAGACATTGACGCGATTTTCACGGGTGTATCTGGTGGTAGTGGACTGCGATCGGTGTTGGCAAAGTTAGACTCGAAGCAACAAGCTTTAATATTGGGTCACGCCGTTCCGATGCCGGTAGTAGTGCGTACCCGACCTTACGACGCAACTTTTTACGAAGAAATTGGTGAGCCAGCCTGGGAAGAAAAACCTGACGCAGAAGTATTCGCCGCTGCTGAACTAGCCAAAGCTGACCTTGGTTTTTAGATAGTCATTAGTCATTAGTCCTTTGTCCTTTGCAAATGACCAATGACTAATGACTAATGACTAATGACCAATGACTAATGACTAATTCGTGACATCCCTCCATCCTGACTGCAAATTAAGTTCGGTTATCCGGCTAGGTTTTTGCAACAGAAGAGGGGTTTTTGGCGTCACTATATATATAGTCAGTAATTTCAAGGAAGGTTAATTTTTTTTTGCAAATGGGCAATTTTGAATTATAATTGGAAGCTTTATCTTAAGATACTTTACTATCTGCCAGATTTATCGTATTATAAAGCTAAGTAGAACTCATATCGACTTCGGATTTTATAGTTGCTGTCAGTAACTGTCCAAAAGAAGAATTCTCAAAAACAACCAGCGTGCTTATAAGAGATTGAAAATTTAGGGAAGGTAGGGGAACCTATCATTGGGGGCTTACCGTCTTAACAACGGCTGTATCAATTGATAATTGCTTTTGGTAGCTCCCGATATTTCGTGATAGATGTACTACCTTTATCCATCCATTTTAGTAAGAAAACATACATTGTGTTTACGGAGTAGAGGAAAACGCACCAATGCCTACTGTCAACACCCAAACGGAAAACCTCAACACCAAATTCACGGCTGATATGGTGCGAACCTATCTGCGGGAAATTGGTCGTGTACCACTGCTAACCCGTGAACAAGAAATTGTTTTTGGGAAGCAGGTGCAACAAATGATGACGCTGATCGACGCCAAGGAGGCTTTGGCGAAGAAACTGCACCGCGAACCGAATATGTCAGAGTGGGCTGACCAGGTTGAACAATCGGAAACCGAGGTACAACAAACGGTGGCGCAAGGTAAGCGGGCAAAGCAAAAAATGATCGAAGCGAATTTGCGCTTGGTGGTTGCTATTGCCAAAAAGTACCAAAAGCGGAATATGGAGTTTCTGGATTTAATCCAGGAAGGAACACTAGGATTAGAGCGGGGTGTGGAGAAATTTGACCCAACCAGGGGTTATAAGTTCTCAACCTATGCTTACTGGTGGATTCGCCAAGCGATTACCCGCGCGATCGCCCAACAAGGTCGTACTATCCGCTTACCGATCCACATTACCGAGAAACTGAATAAAATCAAAAAAGTGCAGCGCGAATTGGCTCAAACCTTGGGGCGATCGCCAACTCCAGCCGAAATTGGTAAAGAACTGGAACTAGAACCTGCTCAGATCCGCGAATACCTGAATATGGCGCGTCAACCAGTATCTTTGGATGTGCGAGTTGGCGAGAACCAGGATACCGAGTTGCAAGAAATGCTCGAAGATGACGGCCCATCACCAGAGTATTACACCAACCAGGAATTCTTACGCCAAGACTTAAACAACCTGCTAGCAGAACTAACCCCGCAACAGCGAGAAGTTTTAGCTTTACGCTTTGGTTTAGAGGATGGTAATGAAATGTCATTGGCAAAAGTGGGTGAGAGATTGAGTCTCAGCCGTGAACGCGTCCGTCAGTTAGAGCATCAAGCTTTGGCTCATCTGCGTCGCCGTCGTGCCAATGTCCAAGAATACGTTGCTAGCTAAATGTAGAGACGTAGCAATGCTACGTCTCTATAAGGTGACGCGCCTCCTGAATTCAGGGGGCGATTTTTTTCTGCTGACAACTCTGAGAAAAAATGTCAAAGGCAAGATATCAAAAAATTACAGCAATTTTCGTCTTAAATAGACCACGCGGTAGGGAACATTGCTCATTGGTGTCAACTTAAGATAAAAGCCAGTCTATAACAAGCTTTTAGAGATTGTCTCGTTCCCAGTCAGTGACTGGGAATACCTAATTGGAGGCTCCGCCTCAAGACTTGCAGCAGAGCCGCTTTTGATTTGCATTTCCAGCCAGAGGCTGGAAACGAGGTTCTAAAAGGGTTTTAGCTTAAGTTGACACGCATGAGCATTGCTGTGCCCCTACAACATATCTGGTTCAATTAAATCAAAACTGCTAATTTGTGATTAACCTCATCCAATAGGATGAATCTATTAGATGAACAATAAATACTCATAACTGATGGTAATCTAAGATAGTTGAACTAAATTAAATAAAAACTTTAGTTTTTGACAGTTTTCTTTTTTGGACAATAGTAATATTAAGTCGTTAACAAAGTCTTTGACAATTAAGACTTGGTTATGATTTAAGTAAGTTCTAGAGAACTTAGTTTATTTTTTAACAGGAGAAGTAGGGTGCTTAACAACCTTCATCAGTTATTATCTCCCCGTCAGTGGGGAATTTCCCTCGCGGGCTTAGGCTTACTTCTCGGTTTGGGCTTTATAGGCAAGCAGACTCAAGTAGTATCAGTTACAAATTCTCCATTATCATCGGCTCAGATTCAGAAAACCTCCGAACCCTCTCTTCTGTCGCAGCTAAGAAGAGTTCGAGAGCAGAGAAGTCAACTTAATGCGGCTTCTGGAGATCGGTGGCTTTTTGCCCATAAGAGCGGAAAAACAGTACCTACAACCACGGCGCTGGTTCCAGATTCTCAGGAAGCTACAAAAGATGCAGGAGTTTTACCAAAAGCGAATTTCCCTGAAAAAGATGGGGTTTATTTGTATGGTCAATCCCCAAAACCAAACCAGCTTGGTCAAGGTTACATCATATTTCAAAAGCAGCAGCACAAAGTAACGGGTGCATTGTATATGCCCCAATCAGAGTTTAATTGTTTTCAGGGTACACTCAACCCATCAGGAGAGTTGGCGATGACGGTTAATGGTTCAGCAAATGAAGCCAGCTCTAATCAGTCGAATCAGGTAGCTACAAGCAGTAGATTGCCTAAAGTCGGTGAAGATGAGTCAAGCAGTTATGCTTACTCGGTGGCTCTGCAAGACTTTCATCGGTTAAATTCTATCACTGCTAGCGATCGCAACACATTGCAAATGTGCAAATGATATTCAATAGTTATCTACACAAAGCTAGTCAAATATAAATAAATTCCAAATCTTGATGATGAATGATGAATTTTTGAGTGTTTTCATAAATCGTCATTTATCATTACCTAACTATTGCCTGAACTGCCCCGACGATAAATCTGTATGTATCAGGGTTTGTGTAAAATGCTATTAAAGTTTGATGTTCCAAATGAATTACGCTTGGATGATAAAATCAGATGCGGTGAGATTTGGCGCACCAGTTAGAGTCGCAAACAAACCGCCACTCCCGAAACCAGGCGCACTGCCATTTTCGTCGTAGAACAATTGCCCACTCACAGGGTTGTAGACAATTTTCGCTGTGCTGGCTTGGCCTAAATTAGTGACTTGAAAATCACTCTTCTTACTGAAACCATTTCCTGCAACAGAGGCGATCGCGCTAAAGGCAGTCTTATCCAGTACAATCTTATCAGCTTCAGAACTGTTGAAGTCACTAATCGTATCTACACCAATAGCAGCACTGCTGTTGTAAAGGAATCTGTCAGCACCCGCACCACCAGTGAGTACGTCATTACCAGCACCGCCAACCAGAGTATCATTACCCGTACCACCGATGAGGGTATCATTACCACTATCACCCCGCAGCAAATCATTGCCACCCTTGCCGTCGATCATGTCATCACCTCCCTGACCATTAATCACATCATTGGAGTCGTAAAAACTCGTGATCTTATTGTTAAGGTCATTAAGGAAAGTCACAGTGTTCTTGTTAAACAAATTAGTTTGAGTGGAGTTGGCATCGAAGACATCAAAACTGTCAGCGATGCTGGTCTGTCCATCAAACAGGATATTGCCGATAGCTGGTCTCCTATACGATGGGGGTAAATTATCCAAGTTTTCTAGTTGAAAGTTTTGCAGGATGACTTTGGTGTTGCTTGTATCTTCAAAAGTGACTTCTAGATTCTTGCCGTTTTGAGTTAATTGCAGATTTTTAGCAGTCAATCCCGAACCTGTAAAATCCAAGGTATCCACCTCGGCAATTACCGGCGGTGAAGGTTTTGTGCCAATGCCGACGCCGGCAAAGTCGGTGATGGTGTCGATGCCATCGCCAGGGTGGAAGATAAATTTATCTTGACCACCGTTACCAGTGAGCTTATCGTTACTAGCTTTGCCGTCGATGATATTGTTGCCAATTGTGCCTACAAGAGTATCTGTACCAGCAGTTCCTGTCAGGTTAATAATTGTGCTGCCACTAGCTACATTCTTCCCTCCAAACAGCACGTAACTCTGCCCTGAAAAGGTGCCGGCATCTTGTGCCCCGATAATCAGGTCGTCAAAACCGTCGCCGTTGATGTCTCCCGCACTGCTGACAGAGGAGCCTGAGTAGTCACCTGGATTGATGCCGTTGATGGCAAAGCCGTTAGTGCCGTTGAGGGTGGAGAGGTTGAGTTGGGCACCAAAACCGGACTTGCTGCCAAACACCACGTAGCTCTGCCCTGAGTCGTCACCGTTGGGGGAGGCATTTGGTGCCCCGATAATCAGGTCAGCGATGCCGTCGCCGTTGATGTCTCCCGCACTGCTCACAGAGATGCCTGAGTCGTCACCTGGATTGATGCCGTTGATGGCAAAGCCGTTAGTGCCGTTAAGGGTGGAGACGTTGATGCTGGCATCAAAAGCCCCCTTACTGCCAAACACCACGTAGCTCTGCCCAGAATAGGGAACGTTGGGGGAGGCATTTGGTGCCCCGATAATCAGGTCAGCGATGCCGTCGCCGTT
>NZ_JABXKM010000095.1 GCF_017115025.1 Nostoc sp. NOS(2021)
GCTTTACTTTCTTGGCACTATAATATTGATTTAGCACGCTAAGTACGCAAGAACCGCAAAATTCACAATCAATCTTCCTAGGAAGCTTCAGCTTGTTCCTTAGCCACAGCCTCAACAATAACCTGCCGCAACCACTCGGAACGGTTAGACTTACTACGCACGTAGGTATCTAAATCTTCTGGGAGCATCACAGATATAGGTTTTGTATCACATTTAACACTTACTTAACTTGTTACCAATGAGCCTGGGGTGAACCTGAATTTCTCTGGTATCTTGGCCACCTTTAGTGTTGTATGCCCTGATGATCAGCTTGGGACGAACCCCTAGTGCCAATAACATCTCTTTTGAGCAAAGTGCAGCTTTCGTTGATTTGGGTGGCAGTATAAAGGCAGACACTGAATAAAGCGCGATCGCGTCTTTGTGTTATTTACACAAATGCTAAGAGTTAATGGACAAGGTGATCATAAGTAGCAGCATTCGATGCAAAAGCTACTTTTATTAGATCACCGTATTTTCTGATTAACACAATTACTTTGTAGGCAATCGCCTATATTTTAATTCAACAAATTTATAGTTCTGGCACCTGTAGGTTACGTTTATTACCTGCGTAATGCTTGTAAATAATTTCTGGAGAGTTACCAACCCACCTTCCTACATCCTTCGCATCAATATCAGCTTCTAGGCAAAGGGTAATAAAAGTGTGTCTGCATTGGTAAGGTTTGCGATATTCGCTGACTACACCCTGTTTTACAAGTTGAGTTACGATTCCATCTATATGTGTACCACGATGATTTTTGTAACCTTTCCAGGCATGATTGAGAAAATCTCCAAAGTCTACTATACCGCCTTTCTTGCTTCTAAAGATAAAATCATCTGGTTTACAGTTCTCAGGTTTGATAGAGTCTAAAATTTCACGGTGCTGATGATTAATCGGAAAACGTCTTTGGCTTTGGGTTTTTAATCCATCTTTCAGAGCTAACCCTTTAGTACTGATTGTAATTGCTTGCTCAAAGGTAATGTATCTATCACTGATATGCTTCCATTGTAGAGCGATCGCTTCTGATGGTCTGCACCCAGTAAAAAATAATAATTTTACTAAAGGAGCATAGTAGCTGTAGAATTTGCTCTCCTCAAATGCTTGAATTATGCTATCCCGTTCTTCCTTAGTAAAGGGATTAATTTCATATTCTGCTGATTCTGACTTCGGCATCTGAATGTCTTTTGCCATACTTTGAAAGGGATTGGATTCAATTAGCTGACTTTTAAGTGCCCAATCACAGCAAGCATTTATATTTGTCAAAGTACGTTTGGCGGCATTAGCACTGAGATTTGCAAGTAAATAGTCTCGAATTGCGATCGCATCATCTAAAGTTTTAGTTGGTAACTTAGCAATGTGATTGCGATACTTGCGGTAGTCAACAGCATAAGTAGAAGGACTAACCTGTGGTTTTTTAAACTCAGCGTATTTTTGCCATAATTCTCCCAAGTCATATTGGGGGGTAGCTGAAGGACTAATTGGCGTAATTGGGCTAACGGTGCTTAATGAAGCTGCTGGTTTGTACTTAGCTAAACTGGCATCAAACTCTCCATAGTCAATATCCCTCTGGATTGTTGCCGCTAAAGTTGATGCTTGATGTCTTCCTAAAGGTGTATCGTAGTGCCTTGTCGAAAGGTAGAAACGCTTGGTTTTTAGCTCTCCCGTCGGCGTAACAATAGGATGAGAAAAAACTAATTGGAGACTGCCGTTAGAGTTCTTAATCTGCACTGAACCCCGACGGGCAATACTTTGAGATTTTTGAAGTTCCATAAGGTTAATTAACTGGGGTAAACACCTTTATCCTTCCATTTTACCCCAGTTTTACCCCAGAAATACCTATTGGGGTAAACACCTCTATTTTACCTTTTACCCCAGTTTTACCCCAGTTCTTTACCCAAACTACCCAAAATAACCCCAAAAATCTCTGAAGGCTTTGAAAACAAGCCTTTAACGCCCAATAAAAAAGGGCTTGAAAACCCTGTAGTGCTTATATTTATTTGAAGGCGGCACCCGGATTTGAACCGGGGATGGAGGTTTTGCAGACCTCTGCCTTACCACTTGGCTACGCCGCCACAGCGCGATTCCCTGAACTACTTTAATGTTCCTAATGTATCTTAGTAGCCATTCAGTAGCCAGAGGGCGCTAATTAAACCATGATAGCATAGGATTCTGAGCTAGAGATAGTGGGTTAACTGGATGTTTCTGGTAGTCTTTAGGCGATCGCTAGAAAATTCTGATCACAAGTTGACTATATGCTACAAACAACTCTTAGCAGATTATTAAAGAGAGTTATGAGTTTTAATTCCTCACTCCTGACTCCTCACTTGTCAAACCTTGACTTCATCGGCAAAATTGCCCCATCGGACAAAGTGAAATGGCCCGGCGATAGAACCCCACAGCCGTTCATCAGTGTCTAAATCCCTTCCCCGGTCGAGGCTGGAAAATTCTTTAGCGTCAATCTCAAATTCGTTATCTAAATAAGTATTTTTGCCGTCACGAACCACAATGCAGCCTTTACCAGGTTCAACCCTGCCTTTGAAGCTATTACCTGTCCACTCTACAACCATGTTGCAACCTGACATTTTTTCCAATTGGTCAATGGATAAAACTTTTAAACGTTCGGGGTCACGAGATGCGCCGTAAAATTTTTGTTCTTCTTTAAGGGTGTAGTGTTCAATAACAATGTGGTTTTCTGCCGGAATCAACTTCATTACCCGCATCCGGTAGGGTTGATTGAGCATAAAATCATAAGCTTGTTCGAGAAACAAACTTACCCCTGAGAACAATTCCAAAGGAAGGGGACGGATACACACGCGAATGTGGGCATAAAAAGGCGGATTTTCAAAAGCTTGTTCTTGATTGCTAAAATCAGCTGCCATCCACCGGGCTAAGGTGGCAATATCAGTAGAATGAGTCACGTCGCTTCGCTCCGAATTCAAAATTCAAAATTCAAAATTCAAAATTAACAATCCCCATAAATAAATTTAGTTGCTCTGTATCCTTTTCGATTTCGGCCATTACGATGATCAACCAGAGTGCTTAAAATCCCATTGCCTGGGCTACTGCGCCCAATTCTGCTGCAATACCCTGTTGAAATTGACTGTGATTGTGTTTAATGGCTGTATCTGGGTCTTTTAGACCATTGCCTGTGAGGACACAAACCACTGTCGCCCCAGTAGGAATTTGGTCTTTCACCTGCAACAACCCTGCTACAGAAGCGGCGCTAGCAGGTTCGCAGAAGATACCTTCTGATGCTGCCAAAAGTCGATAAGCGTCGAGAATTTCGGCATCGGTAACGGCGTGGAAATTTCCCTGACTCGCAGTTTGCGCTGCAATAGCTAACTCCCAACTCGCAGGGTTGCCAATGCGAATTGCTGTCGCCAAGGTTTCGGGATGTGCGACTCGCTGACCGTGTACTAAAGGGGCTGCACCTGCGGCTTGAAATCCCATCATTCGGGGTAAGCGATCGCACTTTTTGGCTTGATGATATTGACAAAATCCCATCCAATATGCTGTGATATTTCCCGCATTACCCACGGGGATACACAGCCAGTCTGGGGCATCACCCAGCACATCAACTATTTCAAAGGCTGCTGTTTTCTGCCCTTCTAGGCGGTAGGGATTGACCGAATTCACCAAAGTTATTGGATAGCTTTCGGCCATCTCGCGGACAATTTCTAGGGCTTGGTCAAAATTACCTTTAATTGCCAATACTTCTGCGCCGTAGAGTAATGCTTGGGCTAACTTGCCCAGCGCCACATAACCTTCGGGAATCAGTACAAAGGCATTCATTCCCCCACGTCTGGCATAAGCGGCGGCGGAGGCTGATGTGTTGCCCGTGCTGGCACAAATTACTGCTTTTGCCCCTGCTTCCTTGGCCTTGGAAATTGCCATAGTCATCCCCCGGTCTTTAAAGCTGCCGGTGGGATTGAGACCGTCGTATTTTACAAAAACCCGCACTTGTCTGCCAATGCGTTCAGCGATCGCTGGCACTGGTATTAGGGGTGTGTTACCCTCCAACAGAGTGATAATCGGTGTTTTTTCGCTGACAGGCAAGTATTCACGATAGGCTTCTATCAGACCGGGCCAGGGTTGGCGATGAGATGTAGCAACAGACAGGCTCAAAGTCACGGGATTTAAAATTTCTTAGTGTAAGGATCAGATTTTTAGAAAGGGTGGGATAGGGAAGCGCCGAATCGGGAAGAGGAAGAAAGTAAATTTTTCTTTGCCAGTCCCAGTTAAGAGTTCCTTAATTCCAAACGTATATTATTAAGAATATTATTTTTCGTGGTGCAGGCGTTACACTTACTATTTTTATTTTATTTAGAATGTCAGTTTATCATAAACCCCACGGCAACCTTCGGTTTAACGAAATATAGTCTATATGTAATTTCTTGCGTAAATTACCCCAAAACGGCGATAATAATTCATACAACCATAATTGACAGGCTATCAATTAAGTATTGCTAAGTACCGTCGAGTGGACAGAAGCTTTGCATACTTGGGGCGATGTTTTCTCAGGAACACAGCCCTTATGATCACAGTCTCTTATGAATAAACCTAAAATCCATTAGAGTAATTGATTGAAAATATCCAATATTATAATAAAGCTTAAAAGAGGATTATTATAATATTTCTAATGGTGTGAGTTAAATTGTGGATTTAATTAGCGATGCCTACTTGTTTATCTAGTGTTTCCGATCGCGACTCCCAGACTACCTGGGTCAGCAAGTTAACCAAGTCTTATTATCAAGACGATCAGCAAGCTAAATTTATGCATTTACAAGCAGAGGTAGACTCCCTGTTGCAGCAGTTGGAAAACCTGAAGCACCAACGTCTAGCCGAAGCTAACCAAAAAGAATAAGTCAGTTTTGTAGAAAGCGATGTCTACGACGGGCTACGCCTACGCTTTTCCCCTCTCTAATCTAAATTTGAGTCAGGGGTAAATTTGAGTAAGGGGCGTGCTATTCAAAGCGCTGATTTTTCTCTGACCAGCGCCTCAAACTGTAGTTATGAGCATTTTCTACCAGTAAAGCTAAAGATTGCACGCCTGAAAGCTTGGCGATCGCAGAGAGTTTTTGTAAGTAATTTCCTGTAAAATCAGTATAAATTACTTTATTACTATCAGACAAAATTATCGTCCGTTCACGGCGTTGCTCTGTGTTTTTCCCCGGAATTCCGGGTGTAGACTGATTCAATGATGCTATTTCTGCTGCTGAGATAGTCAGTATTATTTCTGGTTGAGCATTATTTGTTAAATCAATCACTTGAACGGGCCAATCACCCAACTTTTCCTGCATCTGCTCAAAGCTAGGAATAGCACCACTCGGTACTTCACCAGATTGCTGTAAAGATTGCCACACACTCGATAAAATTACCTTGACCCCTTGGGGATTTTGTTGATACACTTCTTGGAGAGTGATTGGAGATGGTTGCACCCATTCCAGCGCTGCATTTGTCAAGGCTAAAGGTTTGGGTTGGAGAACATCATTTTGATTCTCTGGAATTTTTGGGCCAGCAGCTAATAGGCGCAAAACTTTACCTCGTAGTTGCACCGCTTTGATAGCGGCTATAGTAATTTTTTGTTCTCCATTTGGCAACCAGACCACAATCTGGATTTCCGGGTCAGAAGTGATTCCCAAAGTTTCCCAGAAAAATTTGGCAGCGTCAGTTTTGGGGATGTTGAAATTCTCAAAGGGGGAATTTAGCCAGCTTTTTCCATCATTAAATGCACTCACTTCCACCTGATACCAAACTTGGTTATCTGTGAGTTTCAAATCTACTGGGGAATTTGGTTGCAGCCATTCAGTGTTAGTAACTTGAGTGATTGGTTGGACTGTACCAACAATTTGACTAGGGTGAGTAGAGGATATTTGCGACTTTGTACCGTCACCATTGAGTCTTGCTAACAGACCTTGAATATAGGCAAGATTATCTTTTGTAATTTTTGGTTGCACCTTTAACCAGGAATTAGCATGTTCTTCTCCCTGCTGAACTGCTAAAATTAAAGCGAACCAAGCTTGCACCTCTAGTCTATTTGGGTTCACCCGCAACGCGGCCACTGTGCGATTCCACAACCGTTTTTCATCAGCTTTGAGTAGGGTAGCAATTTCTTGGGCATTATGTGGCGACGCTTCAAATACCTGCAAAGCTTTCCCCCAGCGACCATCAATCAAATCTGCCAGCACTTCTTGACTAGGACTTGCCCAAGTTTTCTGGGCTTGGGTTTTAGTAAGTTGGGAATGCAAGCGAATCAAATCCATTTGCGCTTGCGCCGCCTCTGGTAAAACTCCTTTGCGCTGTTTCTTGATGAATTTCAACCATTCAAAGGCTGGTGTCCACAGTCCACTACGGGCAATTGACAGGGCGTTTTGGTATGCAGAATCCTTGAGGGCTGGTGAGTTAAGAGTAATCGCCTCTAATTGAATTGGTTTGAGGAATAACTTCAGAGGCTTGACTTGATAAACCTGTAAGTGCGGTTCTAAACCGATAGTTTGATCAACAACTAACTCTTTTGTACCATCACCAGTTACCTGCTGCCATTTGGGCAATTCTCCATTAGGACTAGTCCAAGACAACATTTGTAGTAAATTGGTGCGTTCTGGATTGTAGTATACGACGTAACCGTAGGCGAACGCGCCAGTTCCTTGTTGGCGTTGACCCCGCAAATTAAACCAAACTCCTGGTGATGGTGTCCCGCCTTCAAAGCGTTGTACTTCAGTTAAAGGTAGGGGAAAGTTGATATCCTGGGGTTCTGATGTCCCATCAAGCAAGGGAGAAATCAGAAAGGATTCTTCTGCTGCAATTACAGGTAATTGAGTCGCTAGATAGTAGTAATTTTCTGACTGAGATTTAAACTCTAACTCTTCTGAGCGCTGGTAAACCCTGAGTTCCACAAGTTCTTCACAATTAGATTGACAATTAGCCCGCTGTTGAAAAACTGGCAGTAAAAATGAGTTTTCCGCATTTTGATATAAAGGTAGAGTTTCCCCAAATATTTGGTTTTTTTTACTTAAATCGAGTTGAATTTCTTTGAGAGTTTGGGGGCGTTCGTGACCAAGGGGAATTTGTGCCCATGCAGGTAAAATTTTATTTAGCCAGCTTACCTGATCTGGATTGAAGATGAAGAGAACGCTAATCCAGGCAAAAGCTATAATTAGACTAGCACTACTTAACAGAATTGCGATCGCTAGCATTGACGACAACCAACTTCCCCGTTTTAGCTTTTTCTGGGGTTTTTTAGCGACGCGTTTCATCACACCTGCATGAGGTTTATTTAGTTTAGAGGCTTTTGGCCTCAGCTTGCGTGAGCGATTTGCCATATTAGTTTTCAATCAATCCAATAAGACTTATTAGGCATTGGGTATGGGGCATTGGGCATTGGGCATTGGGACTGAATTCTTCCCAATAAACAATACCTAATCGCTAACTCCTAATTCCCAACTCCTAACTCCTAACTCCCCACTCCCCAGTACCTAATACCCTGTTATACTCGTCCTTTCAGAAGTTGCCCAGAAGGATTAAGTCTAATTTTGGACAAAATCCGTAAATATCCCCATGTGAAGGCTAGCTGATCACGAATACACTCTTCACTTAAGTATGTGAGCAGAGTGTAAAAAGTTGAAAGGTAGACTTATTAGCCGCAGTCATTGCAAAACCTGGATGCTCGCATGGTTACTAATTGCGGGAGTAAATGGAGTTGCACAAAAAGCACTAGCACAAGAGTACATAAATACAGGAACTACTCAGGAGTCAGGAGTTAAGAGCGATAATATTATTCCCTCATCTCCCCCCTTCTCCCCAGAAGAACCGATGGCGCAAGTTACATCGGTTTCTCAACTCAAGGACGTACAACCCAACGATTGGGCATTCCAAGCATTACAGTCTTTGGTAGAACGCTATGGTTGTATAGCCGGCTATCCAGATAGCAGCTATCGTGGTAATCGTGCCTTAAGTCGGTATGAATTTGCCGCCGGTGTGAATGCTTGTTTAGATAGAATCAATGAATTAATCACTACAGCCACCAGCGATTTAGTCACTCGCGAAGATTTAGCAATCTTACAAAAATTGCAGTCAGAATTTGCCCCGGAATTAGCAACTTTGCGGGGTCGTGTCGATAGTTTAGAAGCCAGAACCGCCGAAATCAAAGCCAACCAATTCTCAACAACAACCAAACTCAATGGATTACTGATAATTGGCATTCAAGGACGGACTAAGAATCGTGGTGATGTTAATCCTAGAGATGGACAAAAAGATACAGATGATGCAGGGACAAACATTGATGTTATATCCCTGGCGCAGCTGTATTTAACGAGTCAAATCACTCCTCGTAGTTACTTATTTACAGGTCTTTTAGATGGTAAAGGTACTAGTGGGCCTAGATTTACTAATAGTGTTTCTCGGAATGATGTTTTACTTGGCTACGAATTTCCTACAGATAATTTGATTATAAGTGACCTCAATTTTCACTGGCTAGTCACTGACACATTAGCTGTGATGGTGGGAACAGAAGGCGTAAGTATGCCAGCTGCTTTCCGAGGCCCCAATCGAGTAGAAAGTGCTGCAACAGGGCCCTTATCTTATTTTGCCCAAAGAAACCCAATTTTAAATATGGGATACGGTCACGGCGGTATAGCTATTGATTGGCAATTTGCTAAACGTGCTAGTTTGCAGGCAATTTATACTAGTTATCAACCAGGAAATCCCGGTAAACGTAGCGGTTTATTTGATGGAACCACCACTACAGGTGTACAATTGCTGCTGACACCAACCGATACTCTAGATTTAAGTTTGTATTACGTTAACAATTACTCCTCAAATGGTTGTTTACTAACCTTTGTTGGCGATGAATGCTTAACTACAGTTAATACCACTACCGGAAAATCAGCACCTCTGCAAACGAACGCCGTGGGTGCGACTATAACTTGGCAAATTTCACCTCGCATTAGCGCAGGTGCGTGGGGTGGTTATACTAAATCTTACATTCCTGGGCAATCGGGAAAAGTCGAGACGACGAATTATATGGTGTTTCTAAATTTCCCTGATTTATTTGCTAAAGGAAATTTAGCGGGAATTTATGTGGGCCAACCTCCTAAAATCACCAGTAGCGACTTACCGATAGGGAATAATGTCCCTGATTTTGTCAATACAGGTTTAGGACGTGCAGGTGGACAACCAGGGACGACCACTCAAATTGAGGCATTTTATCGTTTACAGCTAACAGATAACATCAGCATTACACCAGGAATAATTCATATTTTGGAGCCTGGTAATACACCAGATAGTGACTCAGTTACCATCGGCATTCTGCGGACTACTTTTACTTTTTAATTCTGTTTGCACATAAATATTATAGAAGCAACAAAAAAGACGGGGGGTAGTCCGTCCTCTGTATAATAAGTAAAAACATCTTTTCTGCAATATATCAAAATACTCTAATAGGACTTACGCACTGTACAAAAGAATTATGTTGTGTATCAACGTCAATATGTCGTTTCAGGTTTTTATTAATCATTCTTTGATGGGAAGTAGACCCGCGCGGTAGGGGCAATTCATGAATTGCCCCTACGACAAATGTGGTTTTTTAAATCACCCATATTTGCTCTTTCGTGTCAATGCGTAAGTCCTATCTAATAACAATCTGCCAAGTTGCCAAATACTTACCCATAAAACACGAATATTAATTTCTCTGTAATTGGATATTTTTATCAGCTATAAATTTTACTATCAGCACAAATTAATAGTTACTCAAAGGATATATAGGAATCCGATTTTATTCCTGAACTTACTTGGGTAGGGAGGGAACTCTTAACAGGGAACTCTTAACAGGGAACTCTTAACAGGAAAGAAGGGAATAGATGTGTACTGAGTTATTTCAAAAATCAAATACGAGTCCTATAGTTATGAATTGCTACAAGAAAATATAGTACACATCGCACCATCAATTGGATATACTTACGGTTTGTCTATATTGTATAATATTTTAGTTTGTTATAAATATTTTTACATTACTAGTGAATATTTTTGGCACTTGCAACTCCGCAGCAAATACTGATTATAATCAGACTTTTGTGGGTAATACTAGAGAAAAAATTACTGGCGACGAAGTTCATCATGAACCTAAGTATAGTTGATGATAAATTGCAGATAGAATTTACGTTTAAAGAGCAACTGCTAGCTGTTCGCTTGAATAAACTTTGGCAAATATCACTAGCCCATATTGAACAAGTTACGACAGTCGAACCCCAAAGTAATTGGCGAGAATTGCGTGCCCCTGGTAGCTTTGTTCCTGGAGTGATTAAGGCTGGAACTTATTACACTAACCAAGGTAAAGAGTTTTGGTATGTGAATCGAGAGACAAATTATTTAATTATTCAATTGCGAGATGAATCCTACAAGCGGATTATCTTAACTATTGATAACAATGAGTCTTGGCAACAAAGACTTGCTCAGATAATTGCTGCATAAGTAAGTAGGCAAGAAAAATTTAATGTATGTAAACAAATGTAAAATTAACGTCGGGTGTGTTAGCGGAAAGTACTGCACCACCAAGTTTTGCAGATGACGTGAAAAGTCAGGCAAGAGAGGCAGCAGCCCACTAATGCGTATTCCCAGTCGGAGACTGGGAACGAGGCAATCTTGCAAAGGTTTGTCTAGTCAGGCTTCTACTTTATTTGGTGTTCTCTGGATTAACCACCAGCGACAGCAGGGACAATACTTACTTCATCGCCATCTTTAAGAATTGTATTTATACCATCTAAATGGCGGATATCTTCGCTATCGACGTAAAAATTTACAAACCGACGTAGCTTGCCTTCTTCATCGCACAACCGGGATTTAATACCAGGAAAGCTTTGTTCTAAGGAGTCCAACAACTCAGCAATGGTGCTACCGTTGGATTCTAGAGTAGCTTGATTATTAGTAAAACTCTGAAGAGTCGTAGGAACTAAAACTGTTACAGCCATAGAAGTACAAAGTGAAGAGTGAAGAGTGAGGATTTGCATTTGTCCATTGTTCTTACAAATTACAAAGGACAAATGACTGATGACAAATAACTAAACGAGGACTTGTTGCCATTCCAAGCGATCGAGAGTACGCGATCGCTCTAGAGCACGTTCAAAACTATCGATTTTAGCATCAATTGTCAAAGGTTCGCCAACGTAGCCTTGTAATGCTTCCTGTGTTTTCAGACCATTGCCGGTGATGTAAAGCACGGTAGTTTCATCTGGATCAATTTTGCCAGCTTCCACCAGTTTTTTCAGCACTGCAACGGTTGTACCACCAGCTGTTTCTGTGAAGATGCCTTCGGTTTCTGCCAGCAGTTTGATGCCGTCAATAATTTCTGCATCATTGACTGATTCAATATTACCGCCAGTTTTCTGGGCTAACTCTACAGCATAAATGCCGTCTGCTGGGTTGCCGATCGCGATGGATTTCGCAATTGTATTCGGTTTAACTGGCTTAATAAAGTCGCGTCCTTCTTTAAAGGCTTGGGCGATGGGCGAACATCCATCTGCTTGAGCGCCACTAAAACGGACTTTTTTGCCTTCTACCAACCCGATTTCGACAAATTCGTTGAAACCTTTGTAAATTTTTGTAAATAGTGAACCGGAACCAAGGGGAACAACGACGTGATCGGGTAGTTCCCAACCTAGTTGTTCTGCAACTTCAAAGGCAAGTGTTTTAGAACCTTCAGAGTAGTAGGGACGAAGATTTATATTGACAAAACCCCAACCGTGTGTATTGGCGATTTCTGAACAGAGACGATTTACTTGATCGTAGTTACCCTGAACAGCCATGACAGTCGGGCTATAGATCAGGCTACCTAGAATCTTACCGGCTTCCAAATCTGCGGGAATAAATACACAGCAGTCTAAACCGGCGTGAGCTGCGATCGCAGCTGTAGAATTTGCCAAGTTACCTGTGCTCGAACAAGAAACAGTGGTAAAACCCAATTCCCGCGCCCGAGTCAAAGCAACTGATACTGCCCGATCCTTAAAGCTAAGGGTGGGCATATTAACGGCATCATTTTTTATATAAAGCTTATTTAGACCCAAGCGGCGGGCAAGACGGTGGGAACGAACCAACGGAGTCATACCAGTTCCCACATCTATAACATTGTCAGTTGCAACAGGCAAAAAGGGACGGTAGCGCCAAATTGAATTGGGGCCAGCTTGAATTGTTTCACGAGTGACAGTTAGACGTAGGGCGCTGTAGTCATACTTAACTTCTAACGGCCCAAAGCATAACTCACAAACATTACTGGCTTTGAGTTCATATTCTGCACCACATTCCTTACATTTCAAGGCTTGAAAGTAGGCGGTGCTGGCTTTGGTTTGGGTTGTGATTGCCTGAGTCATAAACTAGCTTTCCCTGTTTGTCTGTCGACTGTCGTCTGATAGTAACACGAGCAAAAATACCAGTCAAACATACCCGACAAATTTTGTCGGGTATGTTTGGTATTAAAAGGAATAATTCTTGTAAAACTTTGATATCAGTAATATATCAATAAATCACCGTACTTAGTATTTACACTTATATCTTCTCTGCTAGAAAACAATACAATAGCTTCAAACACTCAGTTTTAATACTGATAAATAATATGATTAAATTGCATTATAGTGATGATGAATTTGCATTTGTTTAAATCCCCATCACATTTGAGTGATCTAGCTCACTTAGCTAACCTTCTATTATTTATCTAAATGACTCCATAGGATAATTATAGATGTCTGACAGCAAAGGCTCAAAAGCACTTTCAGGTATAGGTTTTAGTTTTTTTATCGTCTGATTAAACCACTAAAATTGCTATGTGTGTTGCCAAAATAAAGTTAATTTTTCAGCTTTGATGCATTTATTCATCGCTAGAGAAGTTACTTGTTTATACTGAGGTGCTGTTTTGATAAAAATGCTACATTTTTATTTAACTCAATAATTAAACATACAGTAATAAATTACACATACTTACGATTGCCAGCCTTGAGTCTCAAGGGTAAGCGTAAAACAAGTAGACAAGTTATTTCTGGTTGTTATCTCAATGTAGTTTTTAAGGAGTGTCAATAATTTAGCTCCTTAAATATGCATTCCCGAAACGTTGAAGTTTTGGGCAGCTAAAGTCGGTAATTCTTTAAGGAATTGCCGAACTTTATCCTGTCTCAAAATTCAAGATCCAAGTTCACCAAATAAATAAACTACTCCTATGGTAAATCGAAATAAATCTGTCAGCAAGCAGTGTAAGCCTTACCAATCTCTAGTAGCAACAGCATTATTAACTGGTAGCTTTTTCCAATTTGTCGCACCTGTATTAGCTGACGGAACTACTGCGGGTACATCTATCAGTAACACCGCTACAGCGACCTACGAAGATCCTAACGCACCAGGGACAACTATAAATGCCACTTCTAACACTGTTACCGTAACTGTAGCAGAGGTTGCTGGTATCACCGTCACCGCATCTGGTGTAACAGATGCCAATGGCGGTAATGTCGCAGTTGGTGATTTACTTGTCTACGCCTACACCTTGACCAACGTCGGTAACGACCCGACCAAATTCCACATTCCTAACCAAGCTACAACAACTGGCCCAGGTACAGTTTCTGGCACATTACCAAATGGTGGTACACCTAATAGCCTGCAATATAGCACCGACGGCGGACTAACTTGGACAAACGTCCCGCCTGGCGGCGTAGACACGCCCTCAGTTCCGGTTAGCGGTACTGTGTTGGTGCGTGTGCCAGTCACTGTACAAGCTGGTGCCCAAACCAACGACGTCATTACCGTCACCTTTGGTAACACTCCTGGTGATGCTCAAAACCAACTGCGGAGTCCTGATGGTGGTGACGTGTTCACCGTAGATAACCCCGACACTGGTGTTGCTGGTGAAGTACCTGGCACACCAATTAACGGTACGCGGGAAGCTAGTATCACCCAGCAGATTAAAGTGGGGAACACTGCTAAAACTATTGCTTTAGCCACTATCCTCAAAACTCGGACAGGCTATAACGCTGGTGTTCCGTCTGTCCTCAATGATGATGTGTTGACTTATGGTTTGAGCTTGCGAGTTGAGAGCAATGACGTAACCAATAGTGGGCTGACTCCCGGAGCTTTAGCTGGTACACCCATCAATGTAGACGGTAGTACAGTTACCCGTATCCTAGTTTCTGATGCAATTCCAGCATCCACAACTCTCAATGGTACCCCAACCGCTCCTTCAGGATGGATAGTAGTTTACGCTGGTGAAGATCCTGCCGTAGCCGGAAATACAGCTGATAAGGCTCTGTGGAAAACTAACCCTGCTCAAGTAACGGGTGGTGTAGTTAGACGGGTTGGTTTCATTAATGATCCTAACGTTATTTCTTCAGTTGCCACTGGAACAACCCTTACAGGCTTTACTGTGCAAGTGAAGACTACTGGTGTTACAGGTTCGGCGGCGACCGCTATTAACAACATCGCTCAAGTATTTGGTAAAACTGCTGGAGATCCAACTAGCCCCCTACTCTTCGACGACTCAGGTGACCAAAACCCCGATAACATCACTAATGGAGTCCCGTCTACTACAGTAGACTCTGGCTATTATCCCACAACTCCTACAAATACTGACACAGGGAATAACAACCAAGGTACTTCTTCTGCTACTGGGGATGTCAACGTCTATACCATTTCACTTGCCACAGCAAACTCAGTTTTGAATGGCCCGAATGGTGCGCCTGATGCGACTGGCCCATCGGGTCTAACTAACGACGACTTCACCAACAAATCTTCTCTGGTTCCTGCTGGTACGGCACCTAATACTACTCTTGATCCCCAATCAGTTGGCTTCACCAACACTATTAAGAACAATGGCACTACCACTAACGACATCACAATAGTGCCAACGGCACCAGCAACTATCACAGATTTGCCAAATAATACAAAGGTGACTGTTAGCTACAATAGTCAATCTGCTGTCTATACATACAGCAATGGCGTTTTTACCATAGCAGCTGGTAATACACCAATTAAAATCTCTGGTGTTACTGCTGGTGCAAGTATCAACTATGGTGTAGAAGTTGATCTACCAAGTGGCACTGCTCTCTCAACTGATATTAACAGGGGCTTCCCAGTACCGATCACTGCTTTTGTTGATACCAATAATAATAGTGCAGTTGATTCTGGGGAAGTGAATAACATCAGCATCGATCGCGTATACACTGGCTTCTTACAACTGCTGAAAATGTCGCGAGTTTTACAAGGGACTGGGCCAGCAGTGCCGGGGAGTGATGGCACATTTAGTATCACTCCGAAGACTCCTTCTCCAGGCAACATTATTGAGTACCAGGTTCAATACAAAAATATTTCTGATGCTCAATCTGGAACCGGAAACGTAATTTTGAATGCTAACAAAGTTGTGATTAGTGAAGATGGTACGCAAAGCCCCAACAACTGGGCGCTAGACAACGATAATAACACTCAAATTGATACCAGTAATATTGTTGGTTCCGCAAAGGATTCTGGGACTGCCAACATCCAATTCTTCAGTGGTAATCCTGCCAGCACTTCGGGCATCGACCAAACCGGAACCACGGTAAACAATGATGTCACTAAGTATGTAGATACGATCACTGGACAGGTTGCACCGGGTATTCAAAGAACGTTTACTTTCCAACGCAAGGTGAACTAATTCGTTGGGATTGGGGGAATTTGATTGGAGACTCCGATGTTCGCAGACTCGTTGGCGCAGCCTCTCGTAAAGAAGAGATTGGGCGATCGCCACACCAGTTTACCTCACCCCCAACCCCTAAACAGCAAGCAAAGAGGAGAGTGACTCTTTCTTAGCAAAAGTAGGGAAAGATAAATCAACAATCAACATTCTGAAAGTTTTTTGAGGTTATTTATATGAAGCGTCTTTATCTTGCAGGTTTAGGAGCGATCGCACTGATTGCTACAGTTCCATTTCTTAGTCAAATTCCGGGAATGACTTCTCTATGGCATTCTACAAGCGCTGTTGCTCAAAATGTCAAAACTCAAGGGCAAATACAATTGCGCTTAGAGGCAGAAAAGCAAGTGGTAGCACAGGATCAACAAGGTAAGCAAAGCCAGAAATGGGAACCTTTAAAAGGTCAAGTTGTGGTGCGACCAGGAGATGTGTTGCGATATACCTTGAGTGGCGAAAATAAGAGCGATCGCCCAGTGAAGAATTTGACTATTAATCAACCTATTCCCCAAGGAATGGTCTACGTGCTGAAATCTGCCAATGTCGCCAACAATGCCAAATTTATTTATAGCATTGATGGCGGGCGCAGCTTTGTCGAAAATCCCACTGTTAAAGTTACTCTTTCTGACGGCAAGGTGGAAACAAAACCAGCACCAGCCATTGCTTACACCCATATCCGTTTGCAGATTCCGTCACTTGCAGCCAAGACAACAGTCAAGGCGACTTATCAAACACAAGTGCGCTGATTGAAATTGGGGTTGTCCTTTGTCTTTTGTAATTAACAAATAACCAAGAACAACTTTCACGCAATATTTTACCAATTAAATCGGATTACTGTAGCAGTGAACTTGCAGGAAATACTATTTAATAGTTTTGGATTTCCAGAAATAAATAAGCATTTTTATCGAAGAAGGGAACTCTTAATAGGGAACTCTTAACAGTTTTTCCTATTTCCTGTTCCCTATCCGGGAGTAAGAGACCCCCACTTCTTTTTCTGGCATGTTTCAGGTGGGGTATAAATCCCCCTTTCTGTTACCCCCCTGTTAAGAGTTGCCCGTTCCCTGTTCCCTCTTTATTAACAACAAGCTTGACATCCCAGAGGAGATATGTTCAGTGAGCCGTCCTCAAAAACAAAAGCAAATTACTTCTAGCAGCAGCTGGCGGCAAAGGTTAACAGCAAGTATTATCCTGGGAAGTTTTTTACATACTACTATACCTCTACCAGCGATCGCGCAACAAACTAATAATCTGGCTACGTCTTTACCATTAACAAATCAAGCTACTTATACTTATACAGATTCTGCTAGTAATTATGAATATCAAGGAAGTTCTAGTCAGATCAATGTTACTCCTATTAGTCCTAACCGATTAGTTGATCCATTAGGGCGGATATTAGGTTGCGGTGGCACAATTTTAGCTGACTATACAGGTTTTTCAGTTGGCGTATACGAACCTAACTCTAGCGATCCAACGGGCACAGAATTAGGCAGCTTGGCTGCTTTGACTCGAACAGAGTTACCAGATATTCCTAATAACAACATTCCGGGCGGTAAATCGCCAAATACCGAGAATAGTAACCCCTACTTCCTTACGAATAACCCTGCGGGTTTCTACAATTTCCTACTCGATCCGAATAAGGGTCAAACTGATCCAGGTAGAAGCTATATTTTTGTAGTTAATCCACCACCAAATTCTATCTACAAACAACGACGCATCAAGATTGAAATCCTTGCTAGTAGTGGTATACAAGGTAATGCTGTGGTGCGATATGTCGCTACGTCTCTGGATGGTCAACCAATTAATCTCACAGGCGAAACCAGGGTAGAGCAAACAGTTGTTTTAGTTTCCAATGCAGACGCAGTGGGACTGGACTTATTAGCTTTTGAATTCACCACAAATATGTGTCAAGCGAATCAGTTGCAGATTATCAAAACAGGCGATCGCGCTGCTGCAGAACCTGGAGATACGGTAATCTACCGCCTGTCGATCAAAAATCTCGCTGATGCTGGTTTGAATAATATATTTGTCACCGACAACCTACCTTTAGGATTCCAGTTTTTGCCTAAATCTGTGCGGGGAGAGTTGGATGGTAAAGCAGTCACTCTCACCTCGGAACGGAATGGTAACACAGTGATATTCCGTACAGACGTAACGATTCCCACAGAGAAAGTCCTGAATATTGCTTACGCTGCTCAACTAACAGCCGATGCGCTGCGTGGTACTGGTCGCAACAGTGCGATCGTTAATGCTCAACGATCTGATAACCGTTTTAGCACCAAGGATGGGCCAGCAACACACCAGTTAAAAATTAATCCAGGAATCCTTTCTGACTGCGGCACCATTATTGGTCGTGTGTTTGTTGATAAAAACTTTGACGGTGAACAACAGCCTGGTGAGCCTGGAGTTCCCAATGCGGTGATTTTTATGGAGGATGGCAACCGTATTACCACTGATCCTAATGGTTTATTCTCCTTAGCCAATGCCTTGCCTGGGAACCACACGGGTGTATTAGACCTCAGCAGTCTCCCCGGTTACACACTGGCTCCCAACCACAAATTCCGCGAACGTAATAGCCAATCTCGCCTGGTGCGTTTAGAGCCTGGTGGCTTGGTACGCATGAATTTCGCAGTCACCCCCACCTTCCAGGAGCCAGTCAAAAAATGAACCCCAGACTGCACCATGCAACAACTTTCAACCTGAGGTTGATGGGGGCGATGTGGATAGCTCTCAGCTTTCTTTTGTATCCTGCCATAGTCAAAGCAGAACCCACCAGTGAAAACCTCTTTTTCTCCGATTCCCCTTCGCAAGCAAACAAGGGTGTTGAAGATCAAAAAGTTTCTTCTCATCTCTTGGAAAGTTCCAAGCAGCAGTTTCCACCTCTGGAATTTTCTTCCACTTCTCCAGCACCAACTACTGATACTTCAATTCCAGATGTCCAGCCAAGTGAAACGGAAATACAACCATTTCAACCAGCAACTTCTGTTGATTTACCCAGAGGCTTTGGCAAAATAGCCGCAATAGAGGACAAGAATGATGGACGCAAAGGCATCGAGACACAGTTTCAAGCTTCTCCAACGGAAATCCAACCATTTCAATCAGCAACTTCTGTAGGTTTACTTAGAGGCTTACGCAAAATAGCCGGAGTAGCCGAAGTCAAAGAGAAAATTCCCTCCGTTCCTCCCGCTCCCCCAACTTCCCCCACCTCCACAGCAATCAAAATCCTGACTCCAACAGCTGACAGTGTTGTAGATGTACAAGCTACCACGGTGACTGTGCAATTTCGCGTTGGGAGTCAGGTGGAATTGCGGGTGAATGGCGTGTTGGTAGACTCTTCCTTGGTGGGACGAACCCAAAGTGATGCCACCACCAACTTAGTAACGCAGACATGGTATGGTGTCTCGTTAAAAGCAGGTAAGAATAGCATCTCTGCACAAGTATTAGGAGGGACAGAACCCCCTGTAACGGTGCAAGTCGCAGTCCGGGGAGCGCCACAGCAACTAACCTTAGAAACTGTTGAGTCCCGTATCCCAGCAGATGGACGTTCTACAGCGACAATCCGGGGTCAACTCATCGATGCAAGTGGCAATCGCTCTAACCGTGATGCTGTTGTTACTCTAATACCCACTGCTGGGGAGTTGGTTGGGAAAGACTTCAAACCCGATCAACCCGGATTTCAAGTGGAGGCGAAAGCGGGGCAATTTACAGCCACATTGCGATCGCAACTGAAGGCCCAAACTGTCCGAATTCGGGCAATAGCTAATGATTTAGAAGCTTTTACCGAACTACAATTTGAAACGGCACTGCGTCCGAGCTTGGTAACAGGGGTAATAGATTTACGTTTCGGCGCTAGAGGTACAAATTATTACGGCAGTTTCCGTGATTTCCTCCCTCCTGACAAAAACAACAGAACGCAATTAGATTTTCACTCAGCGGTATTTGCCACTGGTGCGATCGGAGAATGGTTGTTTACAGGCGCATACAACAGTTCTCGTAACCTCAATGAAGATTGCGACTGCAATAATCGCCTGTTTAAAACTTACCAATCCAGCGAGCAAAATTATCCTGTCTACGGCGATAGCTCTAGAGTTGATGTCGTCGCTCCTTCCATTGACAGCGTATATCTGCGTTTTGAGCGTTCAACTCGTATCCCCGGATCTGATCCTGATTATGCCATGTGGGGTGACTACAACACCGAAGAATTTGCTCGGCGATCGCAGCAATTTACTTCTATCACCCGTCAACTTCACGGCTTTAAAGCTAATTACAACTTAGGGAACTTACAAATTACAGGTTTGTATGGCAACCATTTAGAAGGATTTCAACGGGATACCATTCCGCCCGATGGCACTAGTGGCTATTACTTCCTCTCTCGCAGACTACTACAACCAGGTAGCGAAAATGTCTTTATTGAGTTAGAAGAACTCAATCGTCCTGGGACTGTACTAGAACGCAAACAGCTGAACCGCGGCCCAGACTACGAAATTGATTACGATCGCGGTACCTTATTATTCCGCGAACCCATCCTCCGCACCGATATTGATCAAACTGGACAAGTGTTGGTACGCCGGATTGTTGTTAGCTATCAATACGACGACCAAAACTCTGATGGCAATATCTACGCTGGTCGCTTGCAATATAACCTTTCCCGCAAGCTGAACCAGGAAAGCTGGATCGGAGCAACTTACGTCCAAGAACATCAGGGAGTGCGTGACTTTCAACTCTACGGTGCAGATGCGCTGATTGCTTTGGGTGACAAGGGCAGCTTCATCGCAGAATATGCCCATTCCACAAATGATTCTGATGTTGTGGGAAAGGTCAGAGGTGACGCTTACCGCTTGGAAGCTGAAGGAAAGATTACTAATGGGATTCAAGGTCGTGCCTATTATCGCTTTGCTGATACAGGCTTTGCCAATAATGCCACTATCAGCTTTGTCCCAGGACAAACCCGTTATGGAGCGCAGGTTACAGCTAAAGTGACCTCAACTACCACCCTCAGAGCGCAATACGACCACGAAGACAATTTTGGGATTGCTCCCCAACCACTAGATACTTTTGAAGAACTCTTTGCACCGCGTTCTGATGCCATACCTGGGAGCAAAGTTGATAATTCGCTGACAACGATTTCCGCCGGGATTCAACAACGCCTGGGTAGCGCCACTATTGATGTGGATTGGATTCATCGTAATCGAGAAGACCGCATCCCGGACAGCGCTCTAAGTAGTAATTCTGATCAATTGCGATCGCGTTTTTCAGTTCCCCTCGCTAAAAACCTGACTTTCCAGGCGCAAAATGAACTGACTTTATCTTCTCAAAAAGATCCGGTTTACCCAGACCGTACCATCTTCGGGTTGAATTGGGCATTAATTCCTGGTGTCAGTGTCAGTCTAGCCCAACAGTTTTACAATAGCGGTCAATATTCGGGTAATTCCATCACTAGCTTGAGTGTCAACGGTGAACACAAACTCGGATCAGATACTACTTTGACCGGTCGTTACTCAATTTTGGGTGGTGCTAACGAAATGACTACCCAAGGGGCGATTGGTCTAAATAACCGTTGGACTATTGCTCATGGATTGCGGCTGAATTTAGCTTACGAACACGTATTTGGCAACTTCTTCGGACGGACTGCGGCGGGTCAACAATATGCCCAACCCTTCGCTTTTGGTCAATCAGCATCTGCGATCGGATTTGATGGTGGCGATAGCTATAGTGTAGGGCTGGAATACAGTGATAATCCGCAGTTTCAAGCCAGCGCCCGTTATGAACATCGTTCTTCTTCTGGTGGTGGTAATACAGTAATTACCGCAGGTGCTACGGGTAAAATTTCTCCGGCTCTCACCGCCTTGGTACGTTATCAACAAGCCGGTTCTTCCAATCAAAAGCTTTCAGGATTGGGAGATACTGCTACCCTGAAACTGGGTATAGCCTACCGCGACCCCAATAACGATAAATTTAATGCTTTATTGCGTTATGAATATCGCCAAAATCCGTCAACCATCCCTGACACCATCCTGTTAGGAAGTGGTACGGGTTCCCAAGACCATACCTTTGCTTTAGAAGCAATCTACGCTCCTAACTGGCAATGGGAATTCTACGGTAAGTATGCCTTGCGTAACAGCACTTCTTATTTAGCCAACGATTTAGCTGGTACTAGCACAGTAAATCTGGCGCAATTACGAGCTACCTATCGTTTGGGATATAGCTGGGATTTGGTGGGTGAGGCTCGTTTAATTAGTCAGTCTAGCTACAGCGAAACAGGCTTTGTTGTTGAAACAGGCTACTACCTCACACCTAACCTGCGCGTTTCTGCTGGTTACGTTTTTGGTAAAGTTGATGACCGGGATTTCTCAGGAACACGTTCCGCAGGTGGTGCATATTTGGGTATAACAGTCAAGCTCAACGAATTATTTGATGGCTTTGGACAGCAAAAGCCTTTGGCACGCCAGCCACAACAGCCAAAAACAACAGAGGCGCAGGTAAAAACAGATGCATCAATTTAAACGCAGGGTGCGGAAATGCTACAAGGCTTTTGGCTGGGGAGCGATGAGTGCGATATTTGTACTCCAACCCACACTAGCGCAGGCTCAGATCCAGCGATCGTTCCTGAATCCCGGTTTTGAGCAACCTGTATTTGGCTCTGCTGGTCAACAATGTTACGTTCAAGTTCTGCCAAGTCTGATCCCTGGCTGGGAAACAACTCATGGCTCAGTAAAGGCGGGAACAGGTAGCTGTAATGGTTATGTATCTCCGGGAAACGTACCGCTCATTGAGATTTGGACAACAGGCTTTAATGGTGGATCTGGCGCTACCTCCACAGCAACCAATGCAGGGAATCAATTTGCTGAGTTAAATGCTGAACAAGCTTCTGAGTTGTATCAGAATATATGCCTACTTCAAAATGAGACGATTACGTTCTCTTTTTTACATCGTGGGCGGTCAAGTGCAACTAATGCTGATGTGGCCAATTTTTTAATTGGACTAAATACCGATCCAACATCAACTGTCTTTGGCACATTTTCAACAACTAGCAATGGGACAGTTACGGCACAACCAGTAGCACAGAATGGTGCTACTATTCCTTCTGTAAGTAACAATAACGCCGGAAATGGCTGGGTGCGATACTCTGGCAGTGTGCCTTACACTGCTGCTTCCGGCAATCGACCTGTAGGATTTGCAGCTGTTTCCACGGCGGGTGGGGACACTACTGTAGGTAACTTCCTTGATGAAGTGCAATTTGCTGGTAAACCTGTGGTCGAGTTTACAGCAAGTTCAGGTGGTGCGGCAGAATCAGAAACTAACCCCACCACCAACCCCCCCAAACTCAGAATCGTTGGTTTAGTGCCAACTGGCGGAATCTCCGTTCCGATTTCCGTGAGTGGTACAGCGACTTTGGGTACAGATTACAATACGACATCAGGCACATCCACGTTTAATATCAGTATCCCTGCGGGTAACTACGACGGTAGTGATGCCACTAGTGTCTTTACCATTCCGTTTACTGTCATTAATAACAACATTCCTCAAGGTGTTAGGACAATCGTATTCACTCTCCAACCTTCATCTAGTTTTTTCGCCAGTTCGACCATGACTTGTGGCGGTTCCCCAACAGTCATCTCCAATTACACAATCTTCGATGATGATTTCCTCAGCGGCAAGGTTTGGGATGATGCCGACAATAGCGCTAACAATACTTTTACTAATATTAATACTGGTTCGGAAACTGGCACTAATGCAAGTGGGTTGTTAAATGCCATTCTGGTGGATGATTCAACTAATAAGGTTTTGGCGACAACACCTGTTGCGGCAGATGGTACTTACACCTTTACCAATGTTCCCCTTAATCAAAACAACGTCAAAATTATCTTAAGTACGACTGCTGGCACAGTTGGTAATACTGCCCCTGCGCCATCCATCCCCCCTAACTGGGTCAATACTAGCCCATTGACGACGGCTATTTTTAATACTGGCACAAACATCTCTAGCAAGGACTTTGGGATTGAGCAGTTACCCAATACTAACAACGTCACTGCATCTCCACAAACAAATCCAGGGGGAACCAATACTGTACAAGTACCAGCACTATCAGGGACTGATCTGGAAGATGGTACCCTTGGCTCTAGCAAAAGCTTCAAAATTGTTAGTCTGCCAACTAATGGGACACTGTACTACAACGGTGTAGCTGTGACAGCAAACCAAGTGATTACTAGTTATGATCCGACCAAACTAACAGTAGATCCAAATGATGGTGCAATAACGGTTACATTTACTGTAGCCGCAGTGGATAACGCAGGCAAAGAAGATCCCACACCTGCTACTGTGACTATGCCATTTACTGTTGGCAAACCTAAGCTACTTTTAGTTAAACGTATCACGCGCATCAATAACCAGGATTTAAACGACATTGTGGATGGTCGCAGTGACGTTTCTACTAGTGCTGCCAATTATGTGCCATCTCTCTATGAGACTGATGATGATAGCAATAAACCATGGCCAGTTGGTTACTTGCGGGGATTGATTAATGCTGGAATGGTCAAAGTTGGGGACGAATTAGAATACACCATATACTTTCTTTCTAATGGTGTGGGTAATGCAACTAATGTGCAAATCTGTGACTTAGTACCTTCCAATACTACTTTTATTCCCACTGCTTTTAATGGTATGACTCCTGGTGATGGCGGCTTACCAGGGGCAGATCAAGGTATTGCCCTTGCGCTTGGTTCTAGCACTCCTACAGTTTATTTGACCAATGCACAGGATGCCGATCGCGGACATTTTTATACAGCTAACGAATCAGGCATACCATCATCCTGTGGCATTAACATCAATGGGGCTGTGATGGTTAATATCACCCGGAGTTCCGATTTACCCAATCTACCCGCAGCCACTGGAAATGGCACACCAGCTAATTCTTATGGCTTTATTCGCTTCCGCGCCAAAGTGAAATAGGGGAAGGGCTTAATTAATTCGTAATTCGTAATTCGTAATTCGTAATTCGTAATTACGTTATAGTGGTTCTCCCTTGAGTGAGGTACAAGAACCCCACCCCCAACCCCCTCCCCGCAAGCGATGAGGGGACTATGATCTACCTGATGTGATTAGGAAACGCTATAGCCAGTCCGCGAGCGTCATTATCAATTACGAATTATTTTAAAACATCCTCTTAGACAAACAAGGCTTGTTTGACTTCAACTGGTTCACCCGTCAAACTAAAAGGGCGAACTTCGGTAATTTTTACCTTGACTAACTGCCCTTGCAATTCTTTGATGTCGCCACTGAAGAATGTCAGACGATTACCGCCAGTGCGTCCCATGACCTGGGTTTGATCTTTAGGATTTTGGTCTTCTACTAAAACTTCTTCAATGCGTCTAAAGTAACGTTGCGATCGCTCGGCGACTTTCAAGTTTACTAAATGATTGAGCCGTTGCAGGCGATCGCTTTTAATTTCTTCACTCAGCTGATTGTCCCACAAAGCCGCAGGTGTCCCTGGACGCGGTGAATATGCTGCTGTATTCAACATGTCAAAGCCAATATCTTCCACCAGTTTCAGGGTATTTTCAAACTGTGCTTCTGTCTCCCCAGGAAAACCGACAATCGCATCAGCACTAATCGAAGCATCTGGCATATATCGCCGAATAGTATCGATGATCCGGCGATATTTTTCATGGGTATAACCCCGCGCCATCGCTTTTAAAAGTTCATTATCCCCAGATTGAAAGGGAATGTGGAAGTGTTCGCACACCTTGGGCAACTCAGCACAAGCCTTAATTAATCTCTCTGTAAAATAACGGGGATGGCTAGTAGCAAATCTTAGCCTTTCAATCCCCGGCACATCATGTACATAATAAAGTAAATCTGTGAAGTTGTGCAGATGCCGACCTTCTAGCGTGGTTCCTGGCAAATCTCTGCCGTAAGCGTCAATATTTTGACCGAGTAGAGTAACTTCTTTGTAACCTTGCCGTCCTAATTCTTCCATTTCAGCCCGAATAGCTGACGGCGTGCGAGATTGTTCGACACCGCGCACATTGGGAACCACGCAATAAGTGCAGCGTTCGTTACAGCCGTAAATTACATTTACCCAAGCTGTCACTTTACTATCCCGTCGCGGCTGGGTGATATCTTCAATAATATGAACTGAGTCGGTTGCGACAACTTGGTTGCCGTCAAACACTGACTCCAGCAAATCTTTAAGACGGTTGGCGTGTTGTGGCCCCATTACCAAATCTAATTCTGGGACTCGCCGCAACAACGCTTCTCCTTCTTGCTGGGCAACACAACCAGCAACGATGAGAGTTAAATCAGGCTTTTCATGCTTACGCTTTGCCTGTCTGCCAAGGTAGGAATATACCTTTTGTTCAGCATTATCCCGAATTGTGCAGGTATTGTAGAGAATCACATCTGCATTATTCGGATCTTCGCACCACTCAAAGCCCATGTCTTCCAAAACGCCAGCCATGCGCTCTGAGTCAGCTTTATTCATCTGACAACCAAAAGTAGTGATGTGGTAGTGGCGTTTAGAAGTGGTCATGGGCAATTCTACTTAATTAGCGTAATGTATATAAGGTTTATTTCTATTCTATAACGAATTAGAGTGTGGTTATTATTTAGCCTCAAAGTCAACTTTATCATAAATATCTGATAGAGAGATTTGAAATTGAATAGAGGATAATATTAGAATACTATTCTCTTCTTCATACTCTGAGAAAATCCATTTTCTCTCGTCAGTTTTAGAATATTGTTCTACATGATTTTTGTACTGATCAATCAGAACATATTCCTGAAAACTGGGTATAGTGCGATAAGCCGCAAATTTATCATCTCTATCATAGCTTTTGGTAGATTTGGATAGCACTTCACAAATCACTAAGGGATTAGTAATTGTATCTGTACGTCCCTCAGAAAATTCTAATGAGCCTGCAACAACCATGATGTCAGGATATGTATGAATTCGCTTTTTAGGAATCCATAGACGTTGGTCAGCAACGAATACTCGATAAGGTTGTCGCTTGAAAGCAAAATTGAGGGCTGCATAAAAATTACCAGCTATTTGATTATGATTTGGTGTTCCGCCTGTCATGGGTATAATTTGACCATCTATATATTCATGACGATACTCGGAAATGATTTCTAGTTCTAGGTATTCTGTGAGAGAATAGTGGCGTTTTTCTTGTAATTGCATAGGACAAGGCTCTTTGGGATTTTTGATTTTGCATTGACCAGATGCGATTAATTACGTCTGATCAATGCTATTCGTTTTTACTGTAGCGTTGTTTTTTTAAAGGCAGAGGGGTTATGATGCTGGGTTCCAAGTGCCGTGGAAACTGTGGGGAATGACGCTAGGTAATCCTAGTTTGCAAACGGGTTCTGCATCCAGGCGATCGCTATCAAATACCCAAACTTCACTACTATGAGAATTACCATCGTAGACAACAGTTAGCAGCCAACCCTGTTCAGGGTTTTGGCTGTCTTGGGCGGGGATGGGTTCTGAAGGATAGCGATTTTCTCCTAAGTCTGCTTCGGTGAGGGTTTCGGTCTTGTGATCAAAACGGGCGATCGCATTTACTAGTTCTTGGCTAATATCTGTTCCTGAGCGGAATGTTGACATATATGTGTACCAAGAAGCTTGCCCCACATTTTGCTGTGGTACAGTCGGAAATTCACAATGTCGGTTTAATAGTTGCTGAATTGACGTAACTTTGCCAGTTTGGAGATGCAGATGAACTCGCGTTAGTGTACTTTCAGCTGGGGTGTGAGTCTGACCTGTAGCTACTTCCTTGAGATATTGGTTAGTTTGAAAATCTTCATAACGGGCGATATCCACAATCACTGACCCGCTAGCATCTACATAACCGTTAGCAAAATGCCATTGATACCAAGGTTCGGTTT
Organism: Nostoc sp. NOS(2021); assembly: GCF_017115025.1. GTDB lineage: Bacteria > Cyanobacteriota > Cyanobacteriia > Cyanobacteriales > Nostocaceae > Nostoc. The sequence goes on from NZ_JABXKM010000095.1 coordinate 27,612, forward strand.
CGCCACGACTGACCACAGATAGGGAAACCCTGTCAATAACTAAAATCTGAGTTCCTAATCTAGGTTGCCACTTTAGCAAATCACTATAGTTGTTTGTCCCTATTAGCGCGGGTAAGACATTCAACCGCACTGGCGGAATGAAAAATACAATATATTGTCCTGCTAAAACAAAATCATGCACCAATGGTACGCCATCTAGCTGGTATGCAGCTTGTTGGATAATTTTGCCCGTCGGATCGCTTTTGTAAATATTAAGCGTCGCATTTAGTCCAGGGCTGATGCCAAAGTTAAAAATCTCCCCTGTTTGGTTGTCACGTTTATAATGTGCAGAATAGCTTAATCCTTTAGTTAACCCCTCTAAATCATCTTCGCCCCAAGTTTCTAAAGTTTGTAAATCGAGGGCGTGGGGTTTACCACCTTCCCACAGTGCCAAAAGTTTATCTGGAAGTGCTAGCACTGAGGTGTTGGCAACATTTTTGATCGGCTTTTGCCATTGATTCCAAATTGGCCCTGGTGCAGTCATGCCATAATTGCCGTAGAGTAGTTTACCTGCTGCGGCTTCTTCTTGATAGCCAGAGGTTTGGACGTAGCGATAAGCCCCGGTTGCGATACCTTCGGTAAAATTTACTGCCAGAATTGCGCCATCTCCATCAAACCAGTGTCCCATGCGTTGGCGTAGCCCGCCGTTGGCATCGCCACCGCGTTCTAGCCGTCCGGGGCCATTGCGGTAAAGAGTGCCACGCAAGCCATCTGGGATTTTGCCAGAGATAATTGGCAGTTGCGTAGGGGGAAATTCTTTTGCCGGTTCTGCGTTAGCGTTCGCGGAGCGTCTTGTAGAGAAGCTCACCGTTCGCGGAGCGTCTCGTAGAGAAGGTATCGCACCTGCCCAGGCTTTTGTTGTTGACTTTTTCTCAATGGTATGCATATCAAATTTTGGCTTGATCAATTATTAATGTACATATTTTAATTCTGACATTTTTCTCTTTGTTGCAATTTTCTAACAAAGCCTCTAGCTGTAGATGTATGGAGGCTTTGACATGATATTACTCGTTAACTGAGCTAGCTCATAGTCATTAATAAAAATAACCACTACCCTGAAGTCAATCAACATTCCAAGTGGTTCAAGAAACTATGGTTAGCCAACAAACAATAGATATAGCAGGGAACAGGGAATAGGGAAAACCACAGCTTGTGCATTCCTAACGACAGAACTAAGCGTGGTAACGACAGAACTTAGCGTGGTAACGACAGGACTTAGTGTGGTAACGACAGAACTTAGTGTGGTAACGACTGGACTTAGTGTGGTAGCGACAGGACTTAGTGTGGTAACGGCAGCTGATTGATTCATAACTACAGCTTAAGTGTGGTAACGACAGCTTTAATTTTTCTAATGACAGTTTTTGATGTGGTGGCGACTGGTTAGTTAATACTAGGGATGGCTATCTATTCATTTTTATATTTATCTAGGACTTACGCAAAAGTACACCCTGTAGGGGCAATTCATGAATTGCCTCTAAGAAGAAAATCATTCTTTTCGGCTATTGTTTGTGTAAGTCCTGTTATTGTAAATTAGGGACTGACAAATAAAAAAACATCCCAAATTTTCTTGTGGGATGGGTGTCCGCACTACGTGCCGCTACGCGAACACCCGTCCCATATTCAGGGCGGGCTTTCC
>NZ_JABXKM010000248.1 GCF_017115025.1 Nostoc sp. NOS(2021)
ACTTATCGGGGGTCTAACCTAGTATGGGTTAGACCCCTAATTCGCCAGCAGCATCCTCTAAGAAGTCGGGAATCAGAGCTTTTTGATTACTCTTTCGTGAATCCGCTCAATTCATCATTTGGTTCATCAATCATTTCCGGTACTAAAGCTGGGTTACTCCTACGTTCTTCTGGTGATTGCTCCCGGATAACATCGTCTATTCTCGCAGGGTGTTTGATTTTGTCGAGTACCTCTGGACTTAGTTGCGATGGATCGCCTTCTGGATTCGACTTTTCTGCTTGACTAGGAACTGTTTCCTTATTCATCACTATTTCCCCAAACTTATACAGCAAGCTTAAGTTCTTCTGTGGTGAGGTACACACTATCTTGAGACTTATTTCACATAGCGGTGGGTAAGAAAGGCGATCGCCCCTTGTAGACTAAAGATGATTCATTGATTTTGCGATCGCTATCATGTTACGCAATAACGACATCACTTTGCGAATCGCGGCCTTTAATTTGCGTATTTTTTGGCTTGTCTTAAGCCTTCGGTGTCAGGGAGGTCGCGTTTTTTGGTTTCGATGACAGCACGTAATTGGCGATGTCTGATTGGGCGCGTTTACCATTACCAACTAAGCAAACAGGGGCGATAAGTTCGCGGCTGTCGAATAACTAATTATTTGTCGTCTTAACTAATTAATGTCGTTTACATAAAATAGCTATAAGTCTTACAGAATAAAGTATATAGCTTTTTTAGGCTAAATTTAATACAGTTTATTATTTAACTAATTAGCTGTCGTAAATTAAATGTATAACATTTTAAGCGTCGTTTTTTCAAAAAAAAGCTTGAAAATTTTTCCGGCTATCGATAACGAAATAAATGTCGTTTTTCTGAAATGAGATAGAGATAAAAAATTAAATGTCGCTTTTTGGAACAAAAAAGTATTATATTAAATAGTATGCAAACTAAAATAAGTAACAAATAAGACATTATTGCATATATGTCTTATTGTTTCTCTCTAATTGCGAAGTCATCCTCCTATTCCGGCTTCATTTCTATGCAAGCTAAATCTGTAAACTTGGCTTTTCTTAGAGAGACTTGCTGTACTGCCTAATCAATTAGTTTCAAGCTATGAAGTTTGTTTATGGGTGAAACTCCAAACTCCTATGAGGTTGATGAATCTTTACTTTTGCACGACCGCTCGGATCAGGTTGATAAAACTTCGGAGAGTGCAGACGCAAAAGAAAACAATGTAATTGTTACTGAACTCTCGGCAGAGGCTAAATTGAGAGTGGAAGTATTACAAAGTCTAATTGGGCCATGCGATCGCAAAACCTACGGAATTAAATTAAAGCAAGCCGCAGAAAAACTTGGCAAGACGGTTCGGACAGTACAGCGACTCGTCAAAAAATATCAAGAACAGGGCTTATCAGGCGTTACTGAAGCCGAACGTTCTGATAAAGGTGGCTATCGGATTGATGATGGTTGGCAAGATTTTATCGTCAAAACTTATAAAGATGGTAACAAGGACGGTAGAAAAATGACACCGGCTCAAGTCGCAATTCGAGTTCAGGTTAGAGCCAAACAGCTAGGTTTAGAGAAATATCCCTGCCACATGACGGTTTATCGCGTTCTTAACCCAATTATTGAACGTAAAGAGCAGAAGCAAAAGGTAAGAAATATTGGTTGGCGTGGATCGAGAGTTTCCCATCAAACTCGTGATGGACAGACGCTCGATGTACATCATAGTAATCATGTTTGGCAGTGCGACCATACAAAATTGGATGTCATGCTAGTTGACCAGTACGGTGAAACTTTGGCACGTCCTTGGTTGACAAAAATTACAGATAGCTATTCGCGCTGTATTATGGGCATCCATTTAGGTTTTGATGCACCTAGTTCTCTGGTAGTCGCCTTAGCTATGCGTCATGCGATGTTACGCAAGCAGTATAGTTCGGAATATAAACTTCATTGCGAGTGGGGAACTTACGGGGTTCCAGAAAACCTATTTACTGATGGCGGGAAAGATTTTCGCTCGGAGCATTTGAAGCAAATTGGTTTTCAACTTGGTTTTGAGTGCCATTTACGGGATCGCCCACCAGAAGGTGGTATTGAAGAACGTGGATTTGGGACTATCAACACAGATTTTTTATCGGGATTTTATGGTTATCTAGGTTCAAATGTACAAGAGCGTCCAGAAGGAGCAGAGGAGGAAGCTTGTATTACTCTGCGAGAATTACATCTATTGATAGTGCGCTACATCGTTGATAATTACAATCAGCGAATAGATGCCCGCAGTGGAGATCAAAGACGGTTTCAACGCTGGGAGGCGGGATTACCTGCGCTACCAAGTTTGGTTAATGACCGAGAATTGGATATCTGCCTGATGAAAAAGACGCGCCGGAGCATCTATAAAGGCGGATATGTAAGCTTTGAAAATATTATGTATCGGGGAGATTACCTGGCAGCTTATGCAGGAGAAAGTGTGTTGCTGCGATATGACCCCAGAGATATATCAACTGTTTTTGTATACCGTCAAGATTCAGATAAGGAAGTACTACTGTCTCAAGCTCATGCGATTGACTTAGAAACCCAGCAAATCTCCTTGGAGGAAGCAAAAGCCGCAAGTCGAAAAATTCGTAGTGCAGGCAAGCAATTAAGTAATAAATCTATCCTTGCAGAAGTACAAGACAGAGATACTTTTATTAAGCAAAAGAAAAAGACCCATAAGGAACGCAAGAAGGAAGAACAAGCTCAAGTGCATTCTGTAAAACCGTTTCAAACGAAAGAGCCAGTAGAAACTGTCGAAGAAACCCCTCAACCTCAAAAGCGTCGCCCTAGAGTATTTAACTATGAGCAACTTCGCAATGACTACGATTATTAATCTGATTGAGGCTTCTGGTTTATCGATTTTGAACGCACTTTATCTTTGAGAAACCACTGATTATGGCAGAAGATTCTTTGCGAAAGTGGGTGCAAAATTTATGGGGAGATGACCCAATACCTGGAGAATTACTACCGATAATTGAACGGCTAATTACTCCTAGTTTTGTCGAACTTGACCATATCAAAAAAATCCATGACTGGTTAGACAGTTTGCGTCTTTCTAAACAATGTGGTCGAATTGTTGCACCACCACGAGCGGGTAAGTCCGTGACTTGTGATGTTTATAAACTTCTCAATAAACCGCAAAAAAGAACAGGTAAACGAGATATTGTACCCGTATTGTATATGCAAGCGTCTGGAGATTGTTCTGCTGGAGAGTTGCTAACTTTAATACTTGAAAAGTTAAAATATGATGCAATCTCTGGAAAGCTTACAGACCTGAGACGGCGAGCATTAAGGCTTTTAAAGGAATCAAAAGTTGAGATGCTAGTTATCGATGAAGCAAATTTTCTAAAGTTAAATACTTTTAGCGAAATTGCCCGCATTTATGATTTATTGAATATTTCAATTGTTCTTGTGGGAACAGATGGTCTGGATAATCTGATTAAAAAAGAGCCATATATTCACGACAGATTTATAGAATGTTATAGATTACCATTAGTATCAGAAAAGAAATTTCCTGAATTTATCCAAATTTGGGAAGATGAGGTTTTGTGTTTACCTGTTCCATCAAATTTAACTAAAAAGGAAACTTTAATGCCACTATATCAAAAAACAGGGGGCAAAATTGGCTTAGTGGATAGGGTATTAAGAAGGGCTGCGATTTTATCCTTGAGAAAAGGCTTGAAAAATATTGATAAGGCTACTTTGGATGAGGTTTTGGAGTGGTTTGAATAATGAAAGCATCTTCAGAAACACCCCGCTTTTTTCAAGTAGAGCCGCTCGAACGAGAAAGCTTGAGCCATTTTTTAGGCCGTTTTCGCAGGGAAAATTATTTAACTGCAACTCAATTAGGTAAATTAACGGGAATTGGCGCAGTTATTTCACGGTGGGAGAAGTTTTATTTGAATCCATTTCCGACAACGCAGGAGTTAGAAGCGTTGGCTGCTGTGGTGGAAGTTAAAGTTGACAGATTAATCGAGATGCTACAACCATTGGGTGTGACAATGAAACCACGACCAATTAGATTGTGTGGTGCTTGTTATCAGGAGTCACCTTGTCACCGCGTCGAGTGGCAGTTTAAGGATGTGATGGTATGCGATCGCCATCAATTACGCTTACTCACAAAATGCACTAACTGCGAGACACCCTTCCCGATTCCAGCAGATTGGGTGCAAGGAGAATGTCCGCATTGCTTTTTACCATTTGCGACGATGGCGAAACGTCAAAAGCGTTGTTGAAGTTGGCTACTGTAGTTTTTTGAAAACGATACCTTCTCTTGAAAACGCTTACGCGACAGCCTCGCTGTGAATTGGATTCCTGGGCTAATTATTTTCTATTGTGTCACCCAAAAGTTGAGCGGATCGCCCTATCGGTATTTTCCTGTATTAATAATGGCGATCACTCAAACAATCTTTAGCACCGAACCAAGCAAACATCATTCATAGGGGAAGCGAATGGCGGTAAAAATTGATTTTAACTTGGGAGTTAAGCCTTGTTCCTGTGCTTCTGTGTAGCCTTGCAGGATTTCTGGTCGTAAATTTTCAGGGTTTATGTCCCAAAGAGGATGTATGAGGATTATGGCTTCGCTATTAAAACTATCGATACCTGCTAATAAACTACCGAAAGTCGTTTGCTCCAAACCCAGCCCTGAGAAGTAGGAATTAGCTGTACTGGATACCAAATCCACCCAGTAATCATAATTTAAATCAATTTGTGCATTGGGATTTAGTGCAAGACGCACCATATCGTAACCAAGTCGCCAGTCTAAAATCGAGTGGTAAGCCATATTACCAAACTCCCGCAAACATCGATGGCAAGATGTAGAACATTCTTCTTGATGTCCAGTAGAAAGTAATGGAATAGCAAAAGTTTGATTTGAAGAATGTTCGTCACCGAGAATAAAATGCAGGAGGTTTTCAAAACGTTCTGGCTGCGCTAAATATGAGCTATAACCCGCTCCATTTTCTAGGCTATCAGACAAAAATATCCGAGCGGATGGTGGGGCAAAAGGGCTGCTAAGGTCTGTAAAGGGCTGAATACCGACATCAAGCTCAGATTCTGCGACATCTAAGCTGACAGCAGCAGCCCGCCTAATAAGAAAACCAAATGAGTACCAAGCAGCCCTTGCCTCCGGTAGTGCTGGATTTAAATTGAGTCCGGAACCGCTATTGGGGATGCCTGCAATTAATACATCGGTTGTAGAAATAGCAGCCAAAGCTCTAACAATCGGTTGGACAGAGGGATCGGGAACAGGCTCAGTAACCCTATCACGTTCTTCTCGTGATAAATCCAACAAAGCTTGTTCAAATGCTTCCCTAGTTATCCAAACGTGCTGGTTAGATACTTTGAAAAATTCAAAGTCTTTGCCGTTGTTATCATTAATGCGATAAACCAAAGCTTGTGGAATACATCTAATATCAAAGTTTTGACGAGTTTCAAAACTATGTTCGTCAGAAGGTGTACCCAAACGTGTCTTTAGTGCCCGTGGAGTAAATTCAAATGCTCCATCATACTCGGCGTTAATTGCCCACCATGTATTAAATCCTGGTGGTTCGCTAATATCAACCGTTCGGTATCCCTTTTCATCTCTGAGAGCCGAGCAATAGGGGCAACCCTCTTGTTCTGATGGATTATTGACTAAAGCTTGACATCGGCGACAAACGCCAACACGGATACCTTGTCCCAAGGGATTCGGTTGGAATACGGTTTTATTCCCCGAAGGTATGGGATCGATAATTCCTACTGCGGTAAGGAGCATATCATCTTTTACAGTTTGGGCACCTGGAGCGAATTGACTAATTGCAATATCTAATTCTCTGTCCACAACACCTGTTTTTGGAGGCCATTCCCCTGCTTCCGTTGTTGGGCGTTCATGGTACAGATAACGGGTGCGGGTAGGAAATCCAAACATGGGAAGAATGCCACGCGATGCTAAACGCTGACTTAAGGCTAAGTGTTGAAAGTCCGTAGAGTCATTAACAACTGTATCAATATCTTGTAGCAGTTTATTACGGATGTAATCAACCATTTCTACTTCATTTATTGAAGTACGACGTAAAATTACTTTACAGATTTCTTCAATTTCCGATGGGTGATGTTGTATCCACTCTTCAATAATTGGTCTATGTTGTACCCACTGCAAAATCTTACCAAATTCACCGTGAACATTATCTTTTATGTATTCAATAAGGACATTTTGAAATGCTCTATGAAGAATTTCTTTGTTTATAACTCGCTTGGCAATTTCTTCACGCCTAACGTCTACGTAAGGTTTTGGTGGAGGTTCGGCAGTAATAAGTCGGGGGCGTTCAAAGTAGTAATCATCGTGACTACGCCCACGGCATAATGTTAAGGCAACAGACATCCCCAACCCGCGACGACGACCAGCCCTTCCCACGCGTTGCTGATAGTTAAAACGGATTGGAGGCATATTTGCCATACCGATAGCTTGAAGTGAACCAATGTCAACTCCTGCCTCCATAGTGGTTGTGACACTTAAGAGGTTAATCCTAGAAGGATCGGGTTGTTCGGATGGTTTAAAAACATCTTGGAAAAGGCGTTGTCGCACACGTCGAACACCAGGATCAGTTTGACCTGTGAGTTCTTCAGAATTAAGCGAAAATATTGGTTCGTTGGAACGGGCTAAATACTCGTAATAATCGCAATTTTCCAAGTCATTACTTAAGTTGTAAGTACCTGGAGTATTCGGCAAAGTACTGTTACAAGTGGTACAGATTCCTCCCGAACCATGTAGGTGAATCCGTCCGCATTGCCCGCAGGCGTAAATATCTATTTGGTTATTTTCGTTAGGACGTAGACTAACAACCTGTAAAGATTGGGGAACGACTAGCCATTGATCTAAAACTGAATTAATGATGTTTAAAGTTGCTTGCTCTAATTCTTCTTGATTGTAGCCCCTGATTTCAGCCACGCGGTTAAGGTACTTATTAATGTAACCAGGAGGGTTATGTTGTCCGGGATAATCTGAGCCATTCCAACGTCGTCTTTGTACCAAAAGCCGGATAACGGAAGCAGCTACTTGCTCTTCTAAGCTAGAAGGTGGAGAATCGTCAATCCACAAAAAACCAAGCTTGAGAGACTCGAAATCACGAGCGCCACTAGCAAATAAAACAGCTTTTACAACCGACTCTAATAAAGCGGTTTCAATTTGTCTCATTGCATCTCGTTGTGTGGGCTGTAAATCTAGGTAACATCTTGGCGTTGAATTCCAATCAACTAAATCAGTCCACGAACGCTCATCATTATTAGAAAATTTATATTTTGCTAAGGAAGGACTTGAACCACCAGGGTTTAAACCAATTGAAAGTAAACCTTCTCTAACAGCATTCAACAAAGAATTAAATGGAAGCGAAATAAAGCCTCTAGGAGGTGTTGGAGGTGTTAATGCTAGAGGTAGATTTCCTGTACTACGACTAATTACATAAGCTGCAATGCTACTTAATGTTCCCGGAGACAGTAAAGTATATAAGTTTTGTAACCGAGCCATGTCAATATTGGCTTGGTTTTGTTGTATAAACTGCCTTTGTAAGCTAAAAAACTCCAAAGCTAGTTCATACTGAGTTTGAGCCTCCAAATACTGTGTTTCTGATTCCTGTGCTTGATGCAGAAGCTTTTCATAAGCAATTTGACGGACTGTATCAAGATAGTGGTCGCGTTTAATACCTGTAGATAGTTTAGCAGCATCTTGACGGCTATCTGAAAATAAAACCAGCTTCCGCCCTATTTCAGGTGACATCTGCCGCATTAAAGCATCAGATAATACTTGTACTACTCGTTGAAAACCAGAGCCAAGGTCACGAATCGAAGAACTGACTCGCCTACCACGCCAGTCAGCTTCACAATGAGGACATTTTGATGGAAAAGCATTTGCGTCGTTTTGTGGTGCTATAAAAACATAGCCAGGAGTAGAACCACCTGAAGCAGCATTTGGAGAAGCAGGTAATGTTAAACGTCCTAATAGATGATCGAGTAATGCAGGTCTCCATTCATAAACCTTCTCCTTTTCCTGCCACTGCCATCGTGGAATACGAGTCTGCGTTTGTTTTATTAATGGTCTTCCGTTTGCGGGCCAAAATACCAAAAATTCTCCGAAGGTGCGGCTTAACGATGCTGCCTTATCTGGAACGTTTTCAAGATAAGGGTAATCAGGAGATAAATACCAAGCATTTGATGAATCCTGGTCTTCACGTTTAAACCCACCAAGAAATACTTCGCCACATGATTGGCAATACAGAAGCTCAATAATTCTCGAATTACAGCAATCGCATCTTGGCCTAGGGTCTAAGAATAGTTTACCAACAGGCGGTGTTTGTTCTCCTGGTGGAGTTACCCCCGTTCGCCCGGAGCAATTAGGATTTACACAAGCCCAAATCCTACCTGCATTATGGAAAAAGTAGTGCGAACGTAGGGGGAGAAGGGCTTCATTGTCAGAGTTTCTTGCTAAAACAATAGTTCGAGCTAATCCGCGAGCCGCAGCTTGTCCGCTTAACGACACATCGCCAAAAACTGCTTCTGCCAATTCTTTGACTGTCAATGGATATTGGCTGGCTGAGGTTTGTACAGCCCCAAACGCTTGGATGTGATTTAAGCCCTCAGTTAAAACTTGCCTTGGTGGAGCATCTACGTTAGGAAGATGAAGCGTATTCGCTAACGTTGTTGCTGCTTCCTCAATAACCGCATCCTCATCATTATTTTGGCTTTGGTTAAGGATGTTGTCGATTTGTGCAAATGTCTCTTTGTAAGGTTCTAGTGGGTTTGGCTGATGTTCTGAGGTCGGGAAATTTTGTCGTTCCCCAGGAAGAATCGAAAATGTATTGCGATCGCGTCCAAAAAATTGTTCGAGATAATCAAGACTTTCTTCATCGTTGCTAATAGAGGCACTAGTGGCAATAATTCGTAATTGTGGCGAATCCGGCTCCAAGCCAATCCGATTGAGTAAAGCCCTCAAAAGATAGCCAACCTCGGTTCCGGGTGTTCCTCGGTATGTGTGAAGTTCATCTATGACAAGGTGGAAAATATGATGCTGCCGATCTTGCTCCAACCACTGCTTGGTTTGTTCAAATATGTCATTTTCAACACTACGCATCAGCATGATATTTAACATACTGTAGTTGGTAATTAAAATATCGGGAGCTTTATCCTGCATATCCCAACGAGACCACATTTCAGAACCATCAGGATTTTGAAAATAGTAAATGAGTTCCTCATCAGAAACTTGATCTGACCACTCATTATCCATTTCTAAAAGCTGTTTTTTAAGCTTTCCCTGCTTTTGAGAATTAACATTCCCATCTTTCATGCGTAATCCCGCTACAGGTGTCGCTCCGTTATATCGCCCAAACCAAAACCGATTTCCATTCATATTGTCTTCCCGCCACTGTTGAACATGCGGGTTATCGCAAGCTCTACGAATGCGGGTTAATTGGTCTTCAATAAGTGCGTTGAGAGGGTAAAGTAATAAAGCGCGGACGGCAGACGGTCTTTCTGGAGATTCATCCTGTCGTTGAGAAACCCATCCTTGTCTTGATTGCCTCCACCATTTTCGTGCAGTAGCATTTGAGTAACCCCATGCGGGTAATCCTGGGGTTAAATGCCCAAGTGCTTCTTCAACTAGATAAGCAAAAATAGGAATTAAGTAACATTCGGTTTTTCCCGAACCCGTACCTGATGTAATCACTACTGCTCGTCCTTGCCGAGATAGTTCCCAAGCGTCAAACTGATGCTGATAAATTTGGCGCTGGGGAGAAAATAAACCCCTATTAATAAAGTTGGCAACTGCTGAATTAACCTTTAAATCTTGACAGGCTTTGGCAATAGTCAAACCTGAAGATAAATAAGGCGCAATCGGTTCCAGTAGAGGTTCTCGCCATAGTTGACCATCTTGGTCAAGCATTGCTCTGCGTTCACTCATCAGGGCTTCATATCTAACCCGGAATGGGCTTTCTAGGTAACGCAGATAGGTTTGTCTAATTGAATCAAAAATTTTAAACGGATCGTTCATATACGTTTCCTGGCAAGGCGTTTAGTTAATTTAATTAACCCACCGGAGTCCTGGATGATTTTGTCCAATAGCAACCAGAAGCAAACCAGCTAAATCTGGTGAAATCTCGTTATAAACAATTTGCCCCTGAGCAATCTGGCTTGGTCTACCCGCACAAAAATAAGCAATACGAGCATACATTTCAGGTAGTGGACTTGATACATCGGTGGCTAATGTACGTTGAGTTTTATTGTATACCGCAATTTGAAGATAACGTAACGCGGCTACCGCATAAATTGCCTCATACTTTGGCATCCGCACTAATCTACCTTGCTGATTGTGGACAAAATAATGACAAGTATTATAGTAGCTGTATTCACATACTGTATGCTGTAATACACCATCAACCCATTTTCGAGATTGCCAATCGAATGACTGAGCCGACCATCCAGCTAGCGGAGTTGCTTCCTCTGCAATTTCTAGTTGCTTGAGAATAGGGTTCAAGTCTTGGCTTAAACATTTTGCTTGTTGGGGAACAAAAGGAATACCAATAATGGCAGCTATTTGGCGAATACCTTCTTCTGTACCCCTTACACGTATTTCAGCTATTTTTTGAGATGTCGTATCGTTAATTATTTGACAATTTAAGGTTGCTGCAACATCGCACATCTGCGAAAGCAATTTCGGTGTTCGCCCTCCAGACAGTACGGCGGTATTAGGACAATTAAGCAATCCTGCGAGTATTGGTGGACGAACTTTCCATCTTTGGGAACCATCAATAAAAAAATCTATATGACTAGCCTCAGACAATTGAAACCGGAGATTTCGACATAAATAGCTGATATCGACATCAAGATGTTCAAAAGAAGCAAACTCTGTGACTGCTCTACAAAAAGTTATCCATGACCCCTCTTGCTGATGAGTTAGCCAGTAAAGCAATGTATCCCAACTCATCGTTTATATCTCCTTTTTTGTTGTCGCTTGATTTCGCGTGCAGCTTGCATGTAACCCTTCCAAGCTACTTGTAAATTAGAAGCTTTCTCTTCGTCGTAAATCGATGCTAGTTTGGGACGACGAATAGCTGCGTTGTAAACCAGTGATGTCCAACGTTCTATTTCCGATGGGATTTGAGTCTTTGCTGTGGAGAGTTTTAGCGTTTTAGGACGGGGTGGACTCTTTGCCAAACAGACAACTCTTGCTCCTGTACCTGACCCGAATTCTATAGCCCACACTGCCTGAAAAGAAGATTTGACTATTATTCCCTGTTGGGATTCATAGATTGCTGCTTGCGTTACCTCACCAGGATTTGCGCCTATGATTGTCCAATTACCTGGGGGGAGAGCTACATGAGAACCCGTGACACTGGTGCAGTAAAAATTTTGTCTTTCTCTATCAAAATTAATTTCAGGTTCAACAATCTCAATGTTTTTGCATACCGAACCTACTTCTATCCGATGAACTCCTGGATGCATCAAATGCGATAAGTCAATTAAAGTTCCATCTTCGGCAATAGTTATAGGTATACCATCAATTTTGGGTTGTTGACCTTCTTGTAAACCCGTAATCATTAAGCGGGGGGGCGCACCTAAAAGCCATGCCGACTTTTTGCCCAAACGTAGTCCTCCCGATAAGACTATTTCTACGGCTGACTCTACGTAAAGTGATTCCAGACCAGAAGGTACATCTGCTATATAGTTTTCAGCCTTTACGTCACGAAACAAACACCAACCATCAGGGAGTCGTTTATCGTGTATGGGATTGAAGCTACGAGATGAAATTTCCTCAAAATATTCTCTTGCATTTTTAACTACATCCTCGTGTACGAGAACGTTACAAGCGATGCCAGAGGGTAAACTATGGCGAGAAACAAACCCTGTATAATCCGAACTGGGAGCAAGTGCGATCGCAGAACAACCCGCCCTCTGTAAAACAAATTTAATATTGTTAGATTTTGTACTCCAAGAGAAACCTTCACGTAAATCTCGTCCGTTTTTCTCTCCAAGCGAAATCGGGTTGTACCATCCCTCTCCGCTCGACTCTAAATATAATTCTTCACAATTAAAAAAGGAAGGAAACGAATCTGGACATCTGGGAAGAAAAGAAAATTGTGGTTGTCGTCGCACAATATCGAGAAGAATCTCTACAGATGCACTTCTTCTACCGTATGAGTCATTTATCGCACCGTCCCACAGTTCTAGCTCGTTGTTAACCTGTGCAATTACAGCTTTGAGTCGCTTATCAGCAAGGGCTTTTTTTCCGGTAAGCGTGAAGTAGCAACTTCCCCATCTTAAAATATCTGCTTCTAACTTGTTGATTGGAGCTATCTGTCCAGAAGTATAACCAGCCCATGCAAAAAAATTTGGTAGCTTTTCAATATCAACTTGACGAAGAGGTACGTGGGTTAAAGGGAAAGCTATATATATTTTTTTTGTTCTATTTGCTTCTGGCATTGCCAAAAGCAACGATTTTTTCTGCTTAAGCCATTGATTTAGTAATTTCCAAAGCTTTTCAAACTCATCTGTATGAAAGCCTTCAGGAAAATTTTTAACTATCTTACATCCAAGAAGTTCCGCAAGTCTAGGATAATAAGCTCCGGTGCTAACTTCTTCATCCGAATGCATTCGATAAGCAGCTAAAACACACAAAGCTAAAAAAGCAATATATTTTGGAAACCCGTTTTCATCGTCTCCATGCAAGACACTAAATCCTGCTGAATATGAAAGTACCCTGTGGCGATATGCTGATGAAACTACATTAACAAAATCTTGTTCTGCTTCTTCAGGTGACAATGGAGTTACTTGAACTTTCGCAAAAGCAGCAGCCAGACTTCTTGGAGATATCGTCAAGTAAATTTCTTGTTCATTGGAATTGTTAGATAAAAAGTACTCTGCGATCGCACGATTCCAAAGAGTATATTTTTGTGATAAAAAGAGCGCATTTAAGTGGCTCATGGAATAACGGTAGTACCCTTGTAGTAGAAGCTTAAGTGCTTATTTTTACATTTTATTGTAAAAAATACTGTGGTGCTTAAGTTTACACAAAAAATACGATAATTTTACATAATCTATTAAAGATCAAAAAGAAATTCTGCTATGGCTTTAGTTACAAGTGGACAAACAGCATTAGCTAATTGCTGTTGCTTGTGTACTAATCCACCGCTAATGCTATCGATACTCCCTGCAAAACGGAACCAATCTGGAATTGATTGTAGTCGGGATGCTTCCCTCAAAGATAGACCTCGATGTTGTTGTGGATGAATTAACATACTCTTGCGATAGTGGCCAATAGTAATAGATGGTTCATCCCACCCAAGCCTTCGGTAGATGTTACTATGAGTTCTTTGAACATCAGTGTAATTAGTGAGTTTGTCTTCAATATCCTGCCAATTTCCTCCAGGTGGTATCTGTTGGTAACGTTCAATTACATATTCAGAATGACGGGAAGTAATATGGTCTGTGATTAAACCAACAGATGCTCCTTCTCTCATAGCTTCTAAAAAAGGATTTGTGAGAAGTTTTTTATTCCTTAGCTCTTCATAAGCCATATTGTGTTCAAGACATCCATTACCAATAGTAGGTAAATCTTGTATCGCATCTCGAACTGTTACATAAGGCTTGTCTTTACCCAGACCATGCGTAGGTAAAGGGAATGGCCCCCACTCACCGAAATCATCTTTTCCATAGCCCAAATCTTTATGTATGCCAAAAAAGAAAAAGCGGTTGCGATGTTGTGGTACTCCATACCAAGCTGCATCTATAAGTTTTGGGAAAACAACATATCCAGCTTTGTGCATACGTTTAATGACCCAATCTACAACATTGATTTGAGTAGAAACTTGACCTGCTTTTGGTGTCCACAAGATGCCCTGGACGTTTTCCATTAAAAAACAGCGAGGTTTTAATTTCTCAACGTATTTGAAAAAAGTATCCACAAGTTGGTTATTTGGATTTTCGCTATTCCCTGAATTACGATTGGCGCTAGAAAAACCCTGACATGGAGGGCCACCAATTAATATATGGATATCCCCTAATTCCCTACAACGAGTTTGTGTAAATTTTTGTGCTTCCTTTGTACGTAGGTCAAGGGGTTGTGTTTGTTCTGGAACACAATCAACTCCAGATATCTGAGAGAGTTGACGGAAAGTTGCATGGTTATGTTTAAGAGTCTCTACATAAACAGGATGAACCTCACCGCAAAAACCTATCTTATAATGTTTATTTGGTTTGGTTGCCATTAAAAAACCAAGTCCCATTGCCCCGGCCCCCGCAAATAGTTCTACAACATTCAATCCATGCGATGAATCACCTAAAGTTTTTTGCAGGCTTGCTTGTATCGAAGAACTTTGTTCCTTAGTAGAAGTAAGATTTATATCTTGTTTGCAGGCTAAAGTTATATTAGAACGAATGACTAATCCGGCATATTTTTCTTTTGTATTTTGTGAATATGAGCTTGATTTGGTGTCCAAAGCAGCTATTTTGCTTCGCTCTTTTTTTCTAAGGATTGTTCTGATCCATCGCACCCAACCTACTGTTTGTACTAAGTCTTTTAGCCCTAATTCCGAGGCTGAAGACAAAGCAAAAATTGTATTTGAACCAATTCCTGATACACCACCTCTATAAGCCACAATTAGACGAGCATAACTATTATCTGGTAAAAGTATGTTGGGTAATTCAGCTACGCTGTAATTTACGACTTGTCCCGTTGAATATTCTATAATCGGCTCTTCTTGCCACTGTATATCTGAATTTAATAATGATGCTGCAACAATTTCTTTTGAACTATTGTAGTGAGGATGATCACCGCCTAAGCGCACTTTAGTAGAAGGGCGAATTTGTAGCGTAAAACGAAAGTTCCGCGATTGAATCCCTTGAATAAAGCGCTTTTTACATCCATACAAAGCACTAGCAACAACCATAGCTTCACTTCGTCGCGGCTTTAGACTATCAAGTAAATCTAATGCCACATCCACTTTCTGGTTTTGTTGCGATCCACTAGATAATTTTGCTGGGCAAAACTGTTCTGCGATTATTGTTGGTTCATTTTCATCAATATAGTGTAGACGCACTTGCACAGGATGAGGCAAATTGTTCGATATACCAACTACAGGACGTAATACAGAAGTATTACTATTGTCCTCAATAAGTAAAATATGGGACACAAAAAAGTCTCTAGAAAAATTGGAGCTAAATTGCACGATTTTAGTATTATTAATCACACCCTCAAATATTTATAAATGTTTTAGCCATTTGACATAGTAATTTTCTGGGTTGCCTGTAAAAATATCACATTTTTGGAATTAAATTTTACATTTACTTTAATAGTATATTAGCTAGAATGCTAACTGTTCATACTCTATATTAAGTATAAAAAAGTTTAACCTGCAATATTAAGGTAGTTACAGCCTCACTACTGTTGAGGCAGAGTTTGCTTCTTCTGGGAATCCGCACAACAAGATCGCTAATGAGACGATCTTTCTTGTTCCTCCGCCATCTCACAGCTTACTTCATAGACATCTTTGTATGAGTTTGTATGGGATTGCTCTGGCTTATCAACTCAAAAAGGATTTGCCGACAGTTGAACATATTCTCATTATTTATGAACACGTTTACTCACGATTCATGAGTAAAAGTGCTACTCAGATCAAGTAGAGTGATAGACATCATTCGCCCAAGGGCTGAATATAGAATCGACGCGCTCAGTGAAAAGCCCTTGGAGCCGATGGAATACTGTAAAAGATGGGTTGATATGTCCCCCGATGACCGGGGGTACAGAAAAGCCTGCATAGCCGCTCTCGCCGAAGCAACTGGGCTGAGTCCAAGGACTATAGGTAATTGGGGTTCCAATTTCGAGAAGCGCCCCAATTATGCAACGCATATCTTACGCATGGCTGATATGCTCAACCAAATCAAAAAAATAGTCCTACCCCCTGACTTTCCTCAACAATAATTTACTCGTGAATCGTGACTAAAATACTTGTGCTAAGAGCAGATATTTCTTAAGTTGAGGTCAGCAAGTATGGGTTTTGGGTGCAGTAGCTAGGTGTCTTCACAATTCCCTGCTGCTGTAACCCTTACTAACTCACGAACGGTCAAGATGCAAACTGGGAGACAATCCCACCAAAATAAACATCAAATTGATATCCTCTGTCAGTTGCCCCTAGAACCGATGGAATATTGTCGTCGTTGGGTTACTCATGAACCAGGACGTAATTATCGCAAAGCTTGCATTAATGCGATCGCAGAAGTTACAGGTACTAGTCCAAAAACTGTAAAAGATTGGGGAAGAGATTTTCACTACAGACCAAAATACGTAACTCGCATTTTACGACAGGCTGATTTAATCAATCAATTTAAACAGCTTGTTGCTCAAGGAATTATCAATTTACCTTCAGACTTTACCCAGGAATAATTTAGTCGCTAGTCGCTATCAATTGCTCTAAAAAACTATTGCAATGACTACAAGAGTTCTTTAGGCTGACATACAGATTGTGTTTTAGACGTGCGCGATGATAGCAACAGCAGAACACCAAATGGATTCGATTTCGACATTTGATATTACAAAATATCCCTTATTCGATGTCATGAAAGACATCAAAATTGGACGCATTCAACTACCAGATTTTCAAAGAGATTGGATATGGGATGATACCCATGTGCGTCGTTTACTGGCAAGTATATCGCTGGCTTACCCTATTGGTGCAGTCATGATGTTACAGCAAGGTACTCAGCATCAACAATTTAAACCGCGAATGCTTGATGGTGTAATAAATGCTGCAATTCAAACGCCGAATTTGCTTGTGCTTGATGGTCAGCAAAGATTAACTACTTCTTTCATGGTGCTGCTATCCGAGCAACCCGTCGTTATCAAAGACCCCAAAAGCCAGAAATTGGCGAAAAAATGGTATTACCTAGATATTCAAAAATGCCTTGAACCGGAGCATGACCGCAAAACCGCCATTATCGCTTTACCCGAATCGAAAGTTATACGAACTCGAAACGGTGATTTTATTGACTGTTCAACTCTCGAAAATGAGTATGAAGCACTTTTGTTTCCGTTATCTAAAGTATTCTTTTTCTCTGAATGGCGCAGTAAGTTTTCTAAATATTGGCAGTATGACTCTCAAAAGCTCGAACTAATTGACACTTTAGAATTAGAAGTTATCAAAAAATTTGAGCATTATCAAATACCAGTAATTCAACTACGTGACTCATTACCGAAAGAGGCGGTGTGCCAAGTTTTTGAGGATACGAATACAGCCGGATGTGACCTCAATTTCTTCGATTTAATGAGTTCGAGTTACTGTGCAGGTAATTTTAGCCTTCGAGATGATTGGAAGCACCGCGAAAATCGCTTTCAGACATTCAAGGTTCTGCGGAAGGTTCGTAGTACCGATTTTATGCAAGCTGTTACCTTAGTAGCTGGTTACGCTCGAAGAATCGAAGCAGCTAAACAGGGTTGGAATTTAGATAAATTGCCTGGTGCTGCTTGCGGTCGTACAGAAGTATTAAAATTAACAAAAGAAGAATACCAAATATGGGCTGGCCCCGTTAACAAAGGTTTTGAAGAAGCCGCTCGTTTTCTACGCGGTCAAAAAATCTTTGATGCTGATGATATTGCTTGCCCTATCCAGTTAGTTGCCTTGAGTGCAATTTTAACTATTATTGGCGATCGATCTCGTTCGTTTCAGGTGCGTTCGATGTTAGAGCGTTGGCTGTGGTGTGGGATGTTTGGTGAAATTTATACCCACTGGCACGATTCCCAAGCTGGACGCGATATTGTCGAAGTACCAGCATGGCTTGAAGGTGGTTCCGTTCCCTTTGGTATCACGCAAGCAAATTTCTCGTTTGAACGACTTCTTAGCGTCAGAAAGCGACTTGGGGCAGTTTATCAGGGATTTGCGGCATTACTACGGCGTGAAGGCGCAGTAGATTGGATTACAGGCGAAGAAATTAACGACGTTGTTTATTTTGAAGAACAAATCGACTCGCACCACATCTTCCCCGTAGCATGGTGTCGCAAACAAGGCATTGACCCCAAAAAATATAACTGCCTAGTTAATCGCACGCCTCTAAGTGCCAAAACCAATAAAAGAATCGGTAGCAAAGCACCTTCGGCTTACCTCAAAGAGTTCGAGCTACATGGAACTGCGGTAGCTAGCTTGGATGAAATAATGCGATCGCATGGCATCAAACTAGAAATTTTACGCAACAACGACTTTGAAATATTTTTCCAAGTAAGAGCAAAAGCGTTAATGGAACTAATTGGGAAAGCTATGGGCAAAAATTTAAGCCTTGAATTAGTTGAGGATACTGATGGGGATTTATGTAATGGGAATGGTTACAGGCTAGATCCAGAAATGACCACCAAATATTAGGTGATTAGCAGTAGAGTCAACACTTCCAAGCCAACTCTATTTCTCAGCAGATGCAGACTCTTGTTTTTTCAACCAATCCTTAATAGCATCTTCCAGCGCTGCCGTCTGGGTTACTTCCAAACGAGCGCAGGCAATCTCAAATGCAATTTTTAACTCTTTAGGGATTCTTCCCCTAACTTCTCTTGTTTCTTCAGTCATCCCAGCACCAAGTCCCTGTCCGGGCTTAATTTTTGCACAGTATATTAACAAAAATGTATTTGCGCTATTTAGCTCTTGCGCTATTGCGTCATTAAGCTCATAATTGAATTGGGTTATTAATTACAACACTCCTTACGTGCATCTATGAGCGTGATCACGATTCAATGTCGCCTAGTTGCAGATGACGAAACCCTCCGCCATCTTTGGGAATTCATGGCAGAGAAAAATACGCCCTTAGTTAATGAAATATTGGAACGATTAGGAAAACATTCTGAATTCGAGATATGGGTCAAAACTGCAAAAGTTCCCAAAACTGTGATCAAAGAATTGTGTGATTCTCTCAAAACCCAAGAACCATTTATAGGTCAACCAGGTCGTTTTTATACGTCTGCAATAACCTTAGTCACGTATATATACAAATCTTGGTTGGCTTTAAATAGGCGACGACAGCTTAAAATTGAAGGGAAAGAGCGATGGTTAGAAATGCTCAAAACTGATGTAGAACTTGAGCAAGAAAGTAAATCAAGTTTAGAAAATATCAGAACAAAATCAACTGAAATATTAGCTTCATTTGCAACACATCAAACTCATGAGACAAATCATAAGCTGAGAGGCAGAAGAAGCAGGAAGCCTAAAGATGAAAAAGCTGATAGACCAGATAAAGTTGTAACTATTAAACCAAGCCGTCTATTTGAAGCTTATCGTCAAACAGAAGATGCTCTAACAAGATGTGCCTTAGTCTACCTCCTGAAAAATAATTGTCAGGTAAGTTTTGTTGAAGAAGACCTCGAACAATATACCAAACAAAGACGAAAAAAAGAAATAGAAATTGAACGGCTGAAGATCCAATTAACAAGCCGAGTTCCTAAAGGACGAGATTTAACTGGTGAAAAATGGCTAGAGACTCTAGAACAAGCAGTTCAGCAAGTTGCCCAAGATGAAAAGGAAGCTAAATCGTGGCAAGCCAACCTTTTAAGAAAATCGAGTTATATTCCTTTCCCAGTAGTTTATGAAACTACTGAGGACATAAAATGGAAAATCAACGATAAGAAAAGACTTTTTGTTTGTTTTAACGGGTTGGGAAAGCTTAAGTTTGAACTATATTGTGACAAAAGACACCTTCATTTATTTCATCGCTTTCTAGAAGACCAAGAAACTAAACGTAAAGGTAAAAAACAACATTCCAGTAGCTTATTTACTTTACGTTCTGGACGAATATCTTGGTTAGAGCAAGAAGGTAAAGGAAAACCTTGGAACGTACACCGTCTAGTTATTTTTTGCTCTCTTGATACTCGTATGTGGACTGTTGAAGGAACTCAACAAGTTATTGAAGAAAAAACAACAGATATTAAGAATAAGTTAGAAAAAGCCGAAGAGAAAGGCAAACTCAACCCTCAACAGAAAGATGATGTCATCCGTAAACAATCTACACTTGCTAGAATTAATACACCCTTTCCTCGTCCCAGTAAGCCCTTATATGAAGGTAAATCGAATATTCTAGTTGGTGTTAGCCTTGGTTTAGAAAAACCTGTAACCATTGCTGTTTTTGATGCAGCTAATAACAAAGTCCTCGTTTATCGCAGCGTTAAGCAGTTACTAGGTGATAATTACAACTTACTTAACCGTCAACGACAGCAAAAACAACGCTCTTCTCACGAACGTCACAAATCTCAAAAACAGTTTGCGCCAAACGATTTTGGCGAATCCGAGTTAGGACAATATTTAGACAGGTTACTAGCCACAAAAATTGTGGAAATTGCAAAAGTATACTCTGCTGGAAGTATTGTTCTACCTAAGCTTGGTGATATACGGGAAATTATTCAAAGCGAAGTTCTCTTGAAGGCTGAGAAAAAAATACCCGGTTTTCTCGAAGGTCAAAAAAATTACGCCAAAGAGTACCGACGACAAGTACATAACTGGAGTTATGGAAGATTGATTGGGAATATCCAAAATCAAGCCGCAAAAGTTGGAATCTCTATTGAAACACAACAGCAAGCAATTAGAGGTAGTCCACAAGAGCAAGCACGGGATTTAGCCTTATTTGCTTATCAATGCCGAATTACTTCATCAATCTAAATAAAATACTGAACCTTGAAAACTTAATATGAAAAATAACAGCGCCGCAATTCATACTGTTTACAGCCTCTGTATTGCGAAAAATCTGGGTTAGTTTGACAGTTGGAAGACTGTTATGCTTTCTGACCCTGGTAACTGCCCGCTCTTGATGCTGCTGTCTAGCCTGACTAGACAGGATATGCCCTTTTTTGTAGCTTGGATAAACCAATTATTTTCCGACCTGTTCAGCGACGAAAAAAGAAGTTTATACAAGGATAGCAAAATAGGGACAGGTGCGCTCCCAGCAATAAAGAGTAAGGCTTTTTGCCCTAGCCGTTTTCGTAACGGTGCGGTTTACCGCAGTGGTGGTTACTGAATCACCCTCTTCGTCGAGGGAACCCTCTCAAATATTTTTTGGCAAGGCAAAGCATGGGCAAAATCCCTGGACTCCCGCCAAAAACTGAAAACCCTTGTCCAGCATGAAATTCAGAAATCAGACTGTCAGTTAATTTAGTTTTTGAATTTTTAGTTGGACATACTTCAAGCAGACCTGACAAAAGTGTTTGTAGACAGCTTGCAAAACAAGGGTGCTAGACGGGTCGAGTTTCAACAACCATCCCGGCTAGGGGTGGGTTGAAAGCAATTGCAAGATAGACTTGAAATGTCACTGATGGCGTGGAGTTTCAACAACCATCCCGGCTAGGGGTGGGTTGAAAGCGTGGCAAACGCTCAAAGATAAGGGGGTGAGAGGTTTCAACAACCATCCCGGCTAGGGGTGGGTTGAAAGAAGTTGACTTCGCCATCCGCGCTTCCGCCACATCCAGGTTTCAACAACCATCCCGGCTAGGGGTGGGTTGAAAGCAAACTTCTGTATAAATTACCCATTTCTGTTGGATGTTTCAACAACCATCCCGGCTAGGGGTGGGTTGAAAGCTGCTAAAAAGCAAAAAGCAGCAAAAGGGGTTTAATGTTTCAACAACCATCCCGGCTAGGGGTGGGTTGAAAGAGATTGCTGAAGATGATGCCTTTATGGCTGCGATCGCTAAGTTTCAACAACCATCCCGGCTAGGGGTGGGTTGAAAGTCGTGTTGATGTTGACGCCCAATTGATGAAGGCTAGGGTTTCAACAACCATCCCGGCTAGGGGTAGGTTGAAAAAATTTTTCATCATTACAACTTTATTTAAGAGGGTTGAAAGGCGCACTTCGTTCGGGATTATCCTGAATATTTGCAGTTAAACCACGTCCATCTTGAAAACTGGAGGTTTTTAAACAGCCTGTTGATATATACTCCTTGGTATATAAGCTTTTCAAGCAATATTGCAAACACCACAAGTTTGAACCTGGATGAAGTTTATATTAGACTTTGGGGAAGCTTGATTTTGAAGCAGCCCAAAAAAGACAGTCGGCGACATTAATTTGTTAACGATTGCAAGAGCAACTTTGATGACATTAATTTGTTAATAGCGATATTAATTCGTTAATCACGACATTAATTTGTTAACGACGACAAATAAAGTGTTATTCGACAACAATCGGGATGACTGGATTCGAACCAGCGGCCCCTTCGTCCCGAACGAAGTGCGCTACCAAGCTGCGCCACATCCCGCCATAAAAATGGCATCGTAAATTAAGAATATCACAACCTGTGCCAAATATCAGAATTACATCTATATATGATCACTTCATCAAAGGCTTTGCTTGCTACGATTAAATTTGTATAACTCTAGTGGTAAAAGCGGATTGTGACTGTAAAACCAGACTGGTTGCGGGTGAAAGCACCTGGGCGTGAGCGCATCGGTAACGTCAAAGAAATTTTGCGGGATTTAGCTCTCAATACAGTTTGTGAGGAAGCGTCCTGTCCGAATATTGGTGAATGCTTCAATGCTGGGACTGCCACGTTTTTGATTATGGGCCCGGCTTGTACACGCGCTTGTCCCTACTGCGATATTGATTTTGAGAAAAAACCCAAACCACTAGACCCCACGGAACCTGCACGATTGGCAGAAGCTGTTCGCCGCCTGAAACTCAATCATGTGGTAATCACTTCTGTAAACCGAGATGACTTGCTTGATGGTGGTGCATCTCAGTTTGTGGCGTGTATTGATGCGGTTCGCTCTGTTTCACCCAACACCACAATTGAGGTGCTAATTCCTGACTTGTGCGGTAATTGGAATGCTCTAGAGATAATTCTACAAGCTGCGCCAGAGGTATTAAACCACAATACGGAAACTGTCCCACGCCTGTATCGCCGGGTGCGTCCCCAAGGAAACTACGATCGCACATTAGAATTATTGCAGCGAACTCGCCAAGTTTCTCCTCGCACATACACTAAATCCGGGATCATGGTTGGACTTGGTGAAACTGATGCCGAAATCCGCCAAGTCATGCAAGACTTGCGAACTGTAGATTGCGACATTTTGACAATTGGGCAATACCTCCAACCCAGTCAAAAACACTTGCAGGTAAATGAATTTATCAACCCAGAACAATTTGCTGCTTGGAAGGCATTCGGCGAAGAAATCGGATTTTTACAAGTTGTTTCTTCACCATTGACAAGAAGCTCATATCATGCAGAACAAGTAAGAGAATTAATGGAACGTTATCCCCGCAACCAATTTTAGATTTTAGATTTTTTCTTGCGTTTAAATTCGGGGACAACTCTTGGAGACGCTAGGCAAACAGACCTTTTTAAATTTTGGACTTCGGCGTGAGCGCTCAGTCGAACGCTTTTGAATTATTCAATTCCAAAATCCAAAATTTAAAATCTAAAATTCGGTGAGCTAAGAGGATGGGGTGATTGGGTGATGGGGAGACTTTTGATTAATGACTAATCCAAAATCTGTAGCAATTCTGGGTGCAGGTGCTTGGGGTGCATCTCTGGCAAATCTAGCAGCAGCGAATGGTCATCAGGTGCGCGTCTGGTCGCGTCAAGGTTCCCAAACTCTCCAAACAGTTTTAAAAGATGTCCAAATAGTCCTGTCTGCTATCTCGATGATTGGTGTGAGAGATGTTGCTTCCCAAGTTCAGTCTTTCCCCCTTTCTCCAGAGACAATTTTTGTGACGGCGACGAAAGGCTTAGACCCTCAAACCACCTGCACGCCGTCGCAAATTTGGCAAACAGTATTCCCTAACCATGCAGTGGTTGTTTTGTCTGGGCCTAATTTATCTAAAGAAATTCAACTAGAATTACCAGCCGCTACCGTAGTAGCCAGTAATATTCCCACGGCTGCGGAAGTAGTGCAGTTAGTATTTTCTTCTCAACGTTTCCGGGTATATACCAATCCCGATCCCTTGGGGGTGGAACTGGGGGGAACACTGAAAAATGTGATTGCGATCGCAGCTGGTGTGTGCGATGGTTTACAACTGGGAACCAATGCCAAAGCTGCTTTAGTCACCCGTGGACTTACAGAAATGGTTCGCATTGGCAATGACTGGGGTGCAAAGACGGAAACATTTTATGGTTTATCAGGTCTAGGTGATCTGTTAGCAACGTGCAATAGTCCCTTAAGTCGCAATTACCAAGTCGGCTACCAGCTAGCTAGTGGTAAGTCACTTACAGAAACTCTTGCAAATTTACAAGGAACTGCTGAAGGAGTGAACACTTGTCGCGTTTTGATGCAACGAGCCAAGCAACAAAACATAGCTGTCCCGATTACCGAGCAAGTTTATCGGTTACTTCAAGGTGAAATCACACCCCGACAAGCACTTGATGAACTGATGCTGCGAGATATCAAGCCAGAGTACAACTACTAGTTAGTAGTCTGTCAATTTGAAATTGACGGGTTAATACTGACACGGTGATACGGAAGAGGACACGGGGACATCAGAACGCGGTGACACGGTGAAATTTTCATTCTCCGCGTCTCCCGAAGTTCCGAGCGCCGGAATTTTCTCCGTGTCCCACCCTCTTTGCGTCAATAAAACTTTTGCAGTTAATACTAATCACTTCCCCTATATCTATTAGTTCTACTTATACCTGAATAATCCTGAGAAAAAATTGGTAAATCGTCAGGATATTACTTTTGTAGCCATGTAAATGTGACTATGCCAATTATAAAGCATGATATTCACTGAAGTATGTTTATACTGTGTTACAAAAGTTACTATCAATAACCTTCAGGGTTGAAATGTTAACTAAGTAGTTTAAATATTGAAAACCTAGCTGCTGATTTGAATAGCTATTGGTTCAATCAAAAGTTTAGCAGCCGATTATGTTCAGTAATAGTGTATCCAATAAAACCTTTACAGTTAATTTGTAAAAAAATTGTAATGGAACCTTCAACCGTGTTAGTTCCTCGTGAATCGCGGGAACAATAGCAACAGTTGAATAGCTGACCGTAATCTAAGCTGACCGTAATCTATTGTTACCTGGAGCCATTGAGACAATCTTTATGCCAGCAACATCTTTTTATGCAGATGCCCCCTACAATACCAGAAAGTCCCGCCAGGCTTTGGACTCGGATCTCACGGTTGATGACAGTGAGTTATCGGTAGATGACCTACAGGAGCTGGAGATGGCTTCTGTTGACCATGCTAACTTTGCTGCTAACAATAACCGTCGTAGTACAGACCTAGTACGTCTATATCTTCAGGAAATTGGTCGAGTTCGCTTGTTAGGCCGGGATGAAGAGGTTTCAGAAGCTCAAAAAGTCCAGCGCTACTTGCGGATGCGGATAGTACTTGCTAATGCCGCCAAGGAAGGGGATGAAGTGATTACGCCCTATCTTCGGTTAATTGAAGTTCAAGAACGTCTGACCTCCGAACTCGGACATCGCCCCTCTTTGGAAAGATGGGCTGCCACTGCTGAAATAATTTTATCGGATCTCAGACCGACTTTGGCAAATGGCAAACGTCGCTGGGCTGAAATTGGGAAGTTGACAGTAGAAGAGTTGGAGCAAATTCAGTCCCAAGGACTCCAAGCAAAAGAACACATGATTAAGGCTAATCTTCGCCTAGTTGTGTCTGTTGCTAAGAAGTATCAAAATCGCGGTTTGGAATTGTTGGATTTAGTCCAAGAAGGCACACTGGGTTTGGAGCGGGCTGTAGAAAAATTTGACCCCACTAAGGGTTATCGCTTCAGTACCTATGCTTACTGGTGGATTCGTCAGGGAATTACACGAGCGATCGCTACTTCTAGTCGGACGATCCGCCTACCTGTTCATATTACCGAAAAGTTAAACAAAATCAAAAAGGCGCAACGCAAAATTGCTCAAGAAAAAGGTCGCACCCCAACTCTAGAAGATTTAGCAACTGAGTTAGAGATGACACCGACCCAAGTACGAGAAGTTTTGTTGCGGGTTCCTCGCTCCGTTTCTTTAGAAACCAAAGTGGGTAAGGATAAAGACACTGAGTTAGGCGAATTACTCGAAACTGACTGTGTAACCCCAGAAGAGATGTTAATGCGAGAATCTTTACAAAGAGATTTGCATCATCTTCTGTCAGATTTGACTAGTCGGGAGCGCGATGTAATTTTGATGCGGTTTGGTTTGGCAGATGGTCATCCTTATTCTTTAGCCGAAATTGGCCGCGCTCTCGACTTATCACGGGAACGAGTCCGACAAATTGAATCCAAGGCTTTGCAAAAGCTACGTCAACCCAAGCGCCGCAACCTCATCCGCGACTATTTGGAGTCTCTAAGTTAACGTGAGT
The DNA here is from genome assembly GCF_017115025.1 of Nostoc sp. NOS(2021). Taxonomy (GTDB): domain Bacteria; phylum Cyanobacteriota; class Cyanobacteriia; order Cyanobacteriales; family Nostocaceae; genus Nostoc. The sequence continues at coordinate 26,306 of NZ_JABXKM010000248.1, forward strand.
TTGATGAACCTCTCCCCGCCTTGAACTAAAATTCAAGTCTGTCCCTCTCCGAGTCGGAGAGGGACGGTTTTGTGTAGTAAAACCTCTTAAAGGTCTTTTGATTGGGCTAATTAGGCGGACACTATATGAGCCGTCGAACTCACGTTAAGTTAGTCATTTGTCATTAGAAAACTGCACTTGACAAATGACTAGAGACAAAAGACTGATTTGATCCCCAGGTCAAAAGCCTCTTAGAGGCTTGTAGCAAATAATTTGCATTTAGTTGTACAAGAGTTTGCCCAGACCTTTGCTCAGATATCTTGAAGCTGGGGATCAACTAAGCAATTCAAAATTCACTCATTCAAAATTCAAAGTCAAGGGATGCAATCGTTACAAGTATCCTAAATATTAACTGTATGCAAATTAAATGCACTACAACTTATTATTTGAATTTTGCTCAAGATTTGATGAATTGTTCTTAAATATTTAGTAATAATTCTCAATAGGCAATGATTGTTGCAAATTGCTCCCAAGATTTGTTATATTCTCAACTAACGAGCTTTGTTGAGAAATATTAGTATGACTGTCTACACAACTACTTCACTCAAGGCAGAACTGAACGAACGAGGCTGGCGTTTAACTCCCCAGCGCGAAACAATTTTACACATTTTTCAAGAACTTCCGCAAGGTCAACATCTGAGTGCGGAGGATCTTTATCATCGGCTAGAAACTGATGGTAAAGGGATCAGCCTGTCAACTATTTATCGGAGTTTGAAGTTGATGGCAAGGATGGGAATTTTACGGGAATTAGAACTGGGCGAGGGACATAAGCATTATGAGATCAACCAGCCCTATCCCCATCACCACCATCACCTAATTTGTGTTAGATGCAACTCAACCATTGAGTTTAAAAACGACTCAATTTTAAAAATTGGGGCGAAAACCGCTCAAAAAGAAGGTTTTCACCTGCTGGACTGTCAAATGACCATCCATGCAGTCTGTCCCAAGTGCCAACGGGCACTGATGCCGCTTTAGCACTTGGGTGGATAATAAGACGAAACTACTCAAATTAACCAAATAAGTGGAATTTTGAGCAGTTCGTAATTTGCTATTACTGGAGGCAAGCAACCAGTTGGGGACTGATACTAAAAACACCACAGCGGATGCTAAAAGCGTCCGCTCTTAAGATCCTTGAGACTGATGCCGTAGAATTCCTGGGCTTGTTTAATTGCTTTTTTGGTATCATCTGCCATCACACCGTTCAGCTTGCCTTTATAAAAACCCCGCTCCCGTAGTCGCGTTTGGATTTCTAGGGTATTAAATTCGCTTTTGCTAGTAGTATTAACTGAGCTATATAACTTAGCTCGGGTAGTTGGGCCAGCAACGCCACTTGCTGTTAAGAAATTAGCTGCCTGAAATCTCTTGACAGCATCGGCAGTATAGGGGCCATAGTAGCCATTTGGCTCTCCCTCTAAATATCCTGCCTGGATCAATTGTTCTTGAACAATTCTAACTGGCTCACCGCGATCGCCTACACGAAGTTTATCTCGATTGACTACCTTTTTGGGAGCCTCTTCTCCATCACCGATGCCAACTCCCGGCAATTTACGCGCTGTTGCTGGGCCAACAACTCCATCAACGCTTAATTTGTAAGAATCTTGGAACCGCTTGACAGATTCTTCGGTAATTGGGCCAAATATCCCTGTGGCGTTCCCGTAATAAAAGCCTGCGACTCTTAAGCGTTCTTGCAAAACCCTGACATCTTCACCTTCATCCCCCTTAGCAAGGTAGTTGGGATTGCCGCGCTTGCTAGTGGCTGAACTAGTAGTACTGGGCTTTTTGGCTTGTGTACTTGTTACAGCAGTGGGCTTTTTGGTTTGTGTACTTGTTACAGCAGTGGGCTTTTTAGCTTGTGTAGTGGTAGTACTGGGCTTTTTGGCTTGCCAGCTTTCTAATTTTTGCAGGGTGCTTGCTCCAACAATGCCGTCCACTGGTAAACCAGCAGCCTTTTGGAAGCGCCGCACAGATTCTTCTGTGGATACGTCATATACTTTGGTAACAGAAGCTTGATAAAAGCCTGCTGTTTTCAACTTTTGTTGTAAATTTCTGACAGAAGGGCCTTGATCGCCTTTTTCCAGTGCCATGACGCTGCTGACGGCGCTAAGAATGGACAAAGACAGAGCAAGGGGCATCATATACTTCCAAGCCCTACCAGAAAGCCGATTCCAGTCTGGTGCAGCTGCGTCCTTAAACAAAGAACTGAGGGAGACCAATTCACTGGGTGTGCTGTCTTCGTAGGCGAAAGCTAGGTGCAAATACGCAAGATTTTCCATATTTGTTTCCTACACCATTGATTTTTCTTCGATAACTGCTTCAGCTTGATGTACTAGGTTTCTCAAAGTTTCTAATGTTCCGATATTCACATCCTCCCACAAATTGCGCTTGTGTGCTTCTAATAATCTTTCAGCAATATCACGCAGAGCATAAGGGTTCTTTTCTTGAATAAATTCCGAGACAACTGGATCGAGCAAATAAGCCTCTACTATGCCTTGATACATATAATCTTCGACACATTTAGCTGTAGCATCGTAGGCGAATAGATAATCTACCGTCGCCGCCATTTCAAATGCACCTTTGTAACCGTGGCGCATGACTCCGGCAATCCACTTGGGATTAACTACGCGAGAACGATACACTCGTGCAATTTCTTCTTTCAGTTGGCGGACTCGTGGTTGGGCGGGTATGGAATTATCACCAAAATAAGTTTGGGGATTTTTTCCCTGTAGAGAACGCACCGCCGCTGTTAAACCACCCTGAAATTGGTAATAATCATCAGAATCGAGCAAGTCGTGTTCACGGTTGTCTTGATTGTGCAGGACAACTTGCATTTTCGCCAAGCGTTGCTCGAAGGCTTCGGGATTAGGGATTGGGGAAGGTGGGGCCCCCTCTGGGGATAAGGGGTAATGGGGAT